>DATKYV010000091.1:0-24877 GCA_035528275.1 Terriglobia bacterium
AAAATCCGCACGGAAAGATACCAGCCTGGAGTCACCGAATCAAGGGACGAACTTCCCAAGTGGGTAATCCAGCCCTGCAGGAGCTGTTCATTTCAAACGCTGGGGCGCGCTCGACTGCCCTTCTTGACCTTTGAGACCTCAGAATCGGCGCTTTGCTGCTTCTTTGCTTGACACATTGGGGATTGAATCGTACATTGCCGACTGTACTTAATGCACATGTGTTGCATCTGATTTGATCGCGCCAGATCGCAATCAACCATAGGAGTGGCTTAACAAGAGCGTTCTCCAGCGTGGGATGCTAGCGCGGTCTAAAGCAAATAGCTTGCAACTGGCTTCCCTCCCCTACGGAGAAGAATCATACCGGCCGTGGAGCTCGGGCTCAAATGAGCCGGTTGCGAAAGAGGATGTCATGGCTACGACAAAACCGGCCCTCCGCCGCTTTGCGGCGGGCACTGCGCTCGCTGTTCTTCTGATCCTCATACTCCGACTCCCAGATTCCGCCTTCGCCCAATCCCCCGCCCCGGAAATGGGCGTTGCGGCGTCCGGGCCCAGGGCCAATCAGTCGTCCGATTCTTCAGATTCGGTTCGCCTGGAAATAGAAGGCCTTCGCCGTGAGGTGCAGGCTCTTCGCATGGAGGTTCGCGCCCTGAAAGCCGTTCTGTACCAGGCTCGAGCCGATGCCCCGCTATCGAGCCCATCGGGGGAGGCGGAAGCCCGGCAAGCATTCACTGGCCCCCGGACATCTGAAGGCGGGGAAATGAATCCAGTGCCCACGCCCCCAAATTCGGCTGGTCCGGCGAGCGACGCGGTGGAACTGCGTTCGTATGACGGTGCTTCACTGGCGCCGGTGGTGGTCGTCCCGAGGGGACAGCAGGGCCAGGTCACCGGAGAATTGCAAGCCGAAGCCCCCGCGCGGCCGGCACTTCCGAAGTTGCTTAACAATCGGGTGACGCTGGGCGGGTACGGCTCGATGCGCTTCGAGACCAATAATGTTTCCCCCGGCCAGTTCATTCCCTCGGGCTCTCCCAATGGCTTCACCTTCCGCCGCTTTGTCCTGACCACTGACACACAGCTTACTTCTCGGCTGCGAATCCACTCCGAAACCGAGTTCGAGCGCCTGCTGGAGATCGAGATCGAGAAGAGCGTCCGCCCGCGCAACGGCGGCCTGCAGTTTCAGCACGAGACAGAGGGCAATTCGAGCGGGGAAATCTCCATCGAGCAGATCTGGGGGCAATACGATTTCGCCGAGAACCACGGCCTGCGCTTCGGCGTGGTGCTGCCGCCGCTCGGGCGGTACAACATCCTGGACGATGACGATTACTGGGACCTGTCGCGCTGCACGCTCGTCAACCGCGACGCGCCGGTACTTCCCGTCCCCACGGCCTGGCGCGAACTGGGCGCGGGGCTGGTGGGCAGCTTCGACCTGCCGCGCTCGACGAAGCTCGATTATCAGTTCTACGTGCTGAACGGCACGGTACTCGACTTCAATCCCGAGGTCGGCGTGGCCACTCGTGCCGGCGACACGACGGAACTGGAGCTCGAAAGTGAGTTACAGCTCGCCTCCGGCGCCTTCGACGGCTCCCAGGGCGCGCGGGCCGTCGCCTGGCGGGCGGCCTTTTCGCCCACCCTAGCCGGTGAAATCGCCCTTTCCGGATACCACGGCCGCTATACGCCGGATTTCCTCTCCGCCCGCGAGCCTTTGAACTCCTTCGGCCTCGATTGGAAATGGCGCCGTCGGGGCTGTGAAACCGAAGGTGAATTTGTTTACACGTCGCTCGGTCGCATCAACCGTGTGCTCGACAACCTGGCCGCAGCAGCCCTGACTTCCGCCTCGAAATTGGAGGCGGGCGACGTCGAAACCGAAGTCGAAATCGGCACCAAGGGTCTGACGCGCACCCGTTATGGTTTCTGGATGGACTTCAAATACCACTGGCGGCCGTAACTCCTGCGGTCCAGTTTTCTGGGGCGGCCGTTCGAGGACCCGCAGCTCATTCCCATCGCCCGCTACGAGAGAGTCTGGCTGAACCGCCGCGTCGAGGAGGTCAACTTCGCGGGCGGGCTGATCACCGGTCTTGAGCAGAACGACCTGTCGCAGGATCGAATCTCGCTGGGCATCAGCTACCGGCCGGCGGGGCAATTCGGAATGCAGCTCGCCTTTGAGCACAACCAGCGGCGGAAGGGTGACCGGTTGATTTTTCCCGCCGTTCCCGATCGTTCGATAAACGGTGTCGTGGCGGGGATGACGTTCGCATTCTAGGATGACGAAATCACAAAGGCGAGCCAATCGCATGAGCAAGGCCGTTTCATACGTCGCGTGGGCGCTTTTGCTTTGCCTGTCGATGCTTGCGACAGAGCATTGCTGTATGGCGCGCGGGCAATCAGGAGCGGCTGGGGAGCAGATTGCGCCCCAGGCCGTTCCGGCCGCGGCCGTCGATGACGAGCCCGAGGAGCCCGATTTCGCCTTCATCGCCGGCGGGCCTTACACGCAGAAGAAGCAATCCATCCAGTTCATCTTTCCCGGGCAGTGGGGGCGACGGCGGTCGAGTCTGGGGGGCTCCGCTCTCTCCCACGTTGAACTTGGGACGCTCCTCCGCACCGAGTGGGGACTGACGGACCGCTGGGAGCTCGACTTCATCTTCGCGGCCGACGGCGAGAGAAACCGCCTCGAGGGAACAACGGTCGGATCGGATTTCGCCCTGTCGGATACGGTCCTCGGCGCGCGGTACAGGCTGCTTGACGAATCCTTCGCCCCCCTGACGCTCGCCATGGGGCCGCAGATCATCATTCCAACCGGGAACCTTCTTCGTGGCACGGGATTCGAGAAGACCGGTTACGCGTGGGACCTCGCCGCGGCCAAGGACTGGGGCGGGTCGATTTTTCTGTACTCGTCGTTGAATTACTCTTTCTTCCCTTCGGTAAACGGCGCGGGCGGCGCCAAAGGGCGCGCGTTCAATCTTCAAAACGTTTTCTGGGCTACGGCCTTGGGTTTGCGGCCTTTCGAGCGACCCCACGGCACGTCGCACCACGATATCCACCTATTCCTGGAGTACGGGTTGGGCCGCGAAGAAGGCCTGGAAAGCAGGGCGGCCGGCCTCGCCAAGGTTTCCAGTGTTCAGTCGCTGTTCGCGCCGGGAATCCGATACGGGATTCTCACCCGGACCAAGAAGTTGTTCGAAATCGGGGTCTCTTTGCCTCGCGGACTCAGCCAGGACATTCCGCGCGGCGGAATCATCTTGCAGATTCAGTTCGAGAGATTCTTGGGGATCGGAACCGATTGAGAATCGAAAAGGAAGAATAGTGCGGCGGAAGGCTATCAGTTATTCAGCGTGGGTTCTTTCCTTCTCGCTCCTTGCGTTATGTGGTGCGAGGCCCGCCTTCGCTCAAGTTTTCATGAGCGAGGCGGAGGCGCTGAAGATTATCTCACCGCAGGCCGAATGGACGGAGGAAGCAAAAATGCTCGACGAGCAGGCGCGCGCGGCGCTTATGGAAAAAACCCGCCTACGTTTCCCCGAGACCACCTACCGATTTCACGTGGCGCGCTCCGGCGGTCAGACGGTGGGTTACGCTCTCCCCTTGGACGAAATCGGGAAAAGCGAGCCGATTACCTTCACAGTGGGCCTCGACCCTGACGGGAAGGTGACCGAGGTCATTCTGCTGGTCTTTCGCGAAAGCCGGGGGGAGAAGTCCGCGACAAACGATTCCTCAAGCAGTTCAGGGGAAAGTCGGCGAGCGATCCCATTCAAGTGAACGGCGACATCCTTAACTGCTCGGGGGCCACGCTCAGCTCCAAGGCGATCGCGCGGGGCGTGCGCAAGGCGATTGCGCTCTTTCATCACTTCTACGGCTCGGGAGCCGGGCGTGAGGTCTCCCTCGGGACCAAGCCCCCTCGCGCCCCGAAGGAATTAATCAACACCAGGAGGCGTGTCAGAGATGCAGCGGATGTCGGGGCGAATGTTCATTACATTCAAGCTCGCTACTTGATGGGAACCGTCTGCGCTGTGGAACTCTACGCCCCGAACCGCGAGCGGGCCGAGCGGGCGGCGAACGCCGCCTTCGACGCTATGCGCCATGTCGAGCGCCGCATGTCGAGTTACCTTCCCGAGAGCGAACTGAGCCGTCTGAACCGCAACGCCGGTGCGGGAAACCCCGTGGAGGTTTCAAAAGAACTGTTCGAAGTGCTGGATTTTGCCCGGCGGGTCTCGGAGGCCAGCGACGGGGCATTCGACATCACGGTTGCACCGCTCCTGCGCACCTGGGGTTTTCTCCCGGCCTTCGCCGAAGGCGGCATGGGGGACGGTGAATCCGACGATGAGCCATCCTTCGCCTCCCGAAGAGAGCGCCCGCCAGTTCGCGCCACGGTTGGTTACCGCAAAATCCGGTTGAATCCTCGAACTCGCACCGTGCAGTTCATGCGCCCGGGCGTTGAAATCGACCTGGGAGGGATTGCCAAGGGATACGCCGTGGACAAGGCCATCGAGGCGCTGCGCGGGCAGGGGATCCGCAGGGCGCGAATCAGCACGGGCGGAAGCACGCTGTACGCGCTCGGGACTCCTCCCGATCAACCGGCGGGCTGGAGTATCATGCTGCCGACGGGCGAGACGCTTCCTCGTCCGCGATGCGGCGGTTTCAAGTTCCGGGCATTCCGAGCATTATGTCGAAATCTCCGGCCGCCGCTACTCCCACATCTTCAATCCCCGGCTCGGCGAGCCGGTAACAGCAGACGTCGCCACGGTGAGCGTTCTTGCGCCAGCGGGCATGGAATCCGATGCCCTGACCAAGCCGTTCTTCATCTTGGACGAGCGGAGACAAGAGAATCTTCTCAAACGCTTCCCTGACATTCGCGTATTTTTGAACCGGGCGCCGGCGCGGCATGCCGCATCGGCAGCGCACGCCGCGGAGGTGAAGGAGGTCCCATGAAAATCCGTCGCAGATTCTTCCGCTGGAAACGTCGGCTTCATATCTCCATCGGATTATTCTTCGCGCTCTATTTCCTGCTCCTCGCCTTCACGGGCGTGATGATCAACCACGCCGGCGACTGGGACCTTGGCGAGCGCTACGTCTCGCGGCGCTACCTTCCCTCCAGCTACCGGCCTCAGGACGGAGACGCCACGCGCCTGGATATTGTCATCACCGACCTCCATTCCGGCCGCCTCTTCGGCCCCCACGGCCACTGGATCCCCGACCTCGTCACAGGTTTCTGGGTGATTTCGATTCTGACCGGTGTGGGAATGCTGGTATTTCGGAGACTGTGGCTTGCGCCCAAGCTCGCGCCCAAGGAAACTCCCACCACGGCGGAACTGAAACGTGCGCCACATGCGGAGAACAAATCCCCTGAAGTGGTTGCCGCGGAATTGGAAAGAAAACAGCCTGCGGCGCTGACCGTCGCCGCAGGCTCTGTCAAATGATCTTGAATCGTGTCCCGCCGGCGGCGAAGCTTATTCGCGCACCGTGGCGTCCAGGAATGCCCGCAGCTTGCGGCTGCGCGAGGGGTGGCGGAGTTTGCGCAGCGCCTTGGCCTCGATCTGGCGGATGCGCTCGCGGGTCACGGCGAAGCTCTGCCCCACTTCCTCGAGGGTGTGCTCGCTGCCGTCGTCCAGTCCGAAGCGCATCTTGATGACTTTCTCCTCGCGCGGGGTGAGGGTCTTCAACACCGATTCGGTCTGTTCCTTCAAGTTGATGTTGATGACGGCTTCGGCGGGGGAGATGACGCCGCGGTCTTCGATGAAGTCGCCCAGATGCGAGTCCTCCTCCTCGCCGATGGGCGTTTCGAGCGAGATGGGCTCCTGCGCGATCTTCATCACCTTCCGCACCTTGATCACGGGGATGTCCATGCGCTTGGCGATTTCTTCCGAGGTCGGTTCGCGGCCGTACTCCTGCACCAGCTGGCGCGACGTGCGGATGAGCTTGTTGATGGTCTCGATCATGTGCACGGGAATGCGGATGGTTCGCGCCTGGTCGGCGATGGCGCGGGTGATGGCCTGGCGAATCCACCAGGTCGCATACGTGGAGAACTTGTAGCCGCGGCGGTACTCGAACTTGTCCACCGCCTTCATCAGGCCGATGTTCCCTTCCTGGATCAGGTCGAGGAACTGCAGCCCGCGGTTGGTGTACTTCTTGGCGATGGAAACCACCAGGCGGAGGTTCGCCTCGATCAGCTCGCGCTTGGCCGCCTCGGCCTCCATTTCACCGCTCAGGATCGTCTGCACCGTGCGCTTGAGACCCGCGATTGAGGACTGCGTCCGCGCTTCGATCTCTGCCAGGCGCGCGCGGTGCTGGCGGAGTTCCTTTCGCAGCTCCTTGCTGCCGTTGTTGCGGGCGTTGTCCAGCCGTCGATCGAGCCTGCTGATTTCCCTTTCCAGCAACCGCACCTCTTCGACCGTGCGGCGAATCTCATCGTTCAGCCGCTTGCGCTCCACGTGCGTGAATTCAAGCGAGCGGAACATCTTGGAGATAATGATCCGCTGCCGGGCCACCGCCCAGCTGTACCGCCGGTAATCGCGCGGGCGTTTGCGCCGCGGGATCGAATCGCGCTTCGTCTTCAGCTGCCCCAGTCGCTTGTTGAGCCGCTCGATCTCATCGATGCTGGCGATGACCTCCCGCAAGCGCTCGGCGATCTTGTCGTCCGTCAGCTCGTCGTCGTTGAAGACGACCACTTCTTTGACGGACCGATTCCCGCTCTCCAGCTCCTCGCGCAGGGCGAACATCTCCTGAATGACGATGGGCGACCGCGACAGCGCCTTCAGCACGTTGAGCTGCCCGCGCTCGATGCGCTTGGCGATTTCCACTTCCCCTTCGCGGGTGAGCAAGGGGACCGTCCCCATCTCCCGCAGGTACATGCGCACCGGGTCGTTGGTTTTGTCGAGCGCCCCGGGTGAAAGGTCGAGTTCGGCGTCCTCCGACCCTTCGTCGGACTTCATCTCGTCGCTTTTTTCCAGGGCAATCTTCTCCGCCGACTTGGGTTTAGGAGACTCCAAGACCTCGATCCCCGCGTTGTCAAATATGGAGAGCAGGTCATCGAGATCTTCGGCGGAATGCACGTCGGAAGGCAGAAGGTCGTTGACCTCGTCGTAGAGAAGATACCCCTTCTCCTTCCCCATCGTGATCAGCTTGCTGACCTGGTCGAACTTGTCGTCAAAGGCCACAGGCGTGGTTCCTCCGCGAGGCTATAATTGACAACAGATAAAACAGAAATAGCGACACCGCATCCTCATCCGGCGGTGCCGCTTCCGGCTTACCTGGAGCAATCATCTAGGAAGGCCGTCAACCTTAACCGGCTCCATTATTTAGATGTAGTATCGCATCAAAACGTTTGAATGGCCAGGAGATTTTTTCACTTTCCCCGGAGTTGCGCTAACTCCTTGGCTAATCTGGCTTTAGCCTCCAGAAGCTTCACCAGGCGCGCCTGGTCTTTTTCGCGTTCCGCCGTCATAATCTCCATTTGCAGCCGCTCCCTTTCTTTTTCCGCCGTTCTTCGCTGCAGCGCTCGCACCGATTGCAGAGCTCTCATTACAACTTCGGCTGCCACCGCCTTGCCCTCAGAGACCGGCAGCTTTTCTTCGGTTTCTGCCGTCGTCAGTGCAACTCCAGATGGCTTCCCTTGGCACTTCGGACAAAGGCACACGCATCCCATGGCCCGCGCCCTCTTGCCCAGGAACTCCTCTATGCAGGACGTTTCGTTTTTCTCGGTGGCATTCGCTGCCTCGCCCGGCGAGAAGAGTGCTTCGTACACCAGCTTGCGTTCCGCCTCAGAAAGCATGACCTCTCCGCTGGTCACGTCAAAGTGCTCCCCTGTCTGGTGAGCTTTCCACAAGCGCGTGAAGATTCCTTCCCCCACTAACCCCTGGGCGGCGCCGCTTTCCACCAACACGGGCAGAACTACCTCAGCAGCCTCCTGGCTTTGCAGGCACAGCCCCAGTAGCTGCTTCTCCGCGGGCGTCGCTCGCAGGGCCCCGGCGTCGGCATGAAGGCGGATTTCCCTCCGCCCTTCACCCGCCGCGCGATGAAGTTCCTCGCGCAGAAGACGCGCATCGAGCCGGAAGCGCTCTGCCACGCGGTTTGCGAGTTCGGAGCGAAGCATGGAGTTCGGAACCTTGGCAAGGTACGGCATGAGGGCATTTGCGGCGGCGATTTTCCCTTCCGGCCTTTCGAGGTCGTGCTCGGCCGCGGCGCGCTCGGTGAGGTAATCGAGATACGTGGGCGCGCCCCCCAGCCGCTCACGGTACGCGTCGGCTCCTTGGCGACGGATGAACGAATCGGGGTCAAGGCCTCCGGGAAGCGCCAGCACCTTGGCCTCGAATCCCTGTTCGAGCAGCAGATTGAGGGAGCGCTCCGTGGCCGCCACGCCCGCCGAATCCGGATCGTAATTTACGACCACACGGCGCGAATAGCGCCCCAGCAGTCGAGTCTGGCCTTCCGTAAGACTGGTGCCGCAAGTAGCCACAACGTTCTCAACCCCCGCGAAAGCGACCGCGATGCAATCCATGTAGCCTTCCACCAGGATGGCGTAGTCGAGCTTGCGGATGGCCGGGCCCGCGCGGTCCAGGTGGTAGAGCACGCGGCTCTTGGTGTAGATGGGCGTCTCGGGGGAATTGAGATACTTCGGCTGGTCGTCGCCCAGGGCGCGGCCGCCGAAGGCCACCACTTTCCCGGACTCGCGAGCAATGGGAAAGATAATGCGGCGACGGAACCGGTCATAGGTGCGTTTGCCCTCGGCGTCCCGCAGGACGAGGCCGCTCTTGACGAGAATCTCAGTCTCGAATCCCGCCTCCTGAAGCCGGCGGGTCAGCGCCTGGCCGTCGGAAGGGGCGTACCCGATTCGGAAACGACCCACAATTTCGTCGCTCAAGCCGCGGTCGGCCAGATAGGCGCGCGCCGCCCGGCCCTCGGCCGTGCCGCCGAGTTGAGAGGCAAAGAATTTGGCCGCCGCCTCGTGAATGTTTTGGAGCGTCGTGCGCTCGCGCGCGTTGGCGTCCATGGTCTCGTCGCGGTATTGCTCGCGAATCGGGACGCCGGCTTTCTCCGCAACCCGGCGCAGCGCCTCCGGAAAGGAGAGATTCTCGATCATCATCACGAACTTGAATACATCGCCGCCCACGCCGCAGCCGAAGCAGTGGAATATCTGCTTGGTGGGATGGACGGCGAAGGAAGGGGTCTTTTCCTGGTGAAACGGGCAGAGACCCATGAAGTTGGCGCCGGCCTTGCGCAGCTTGACGTAATCGCCGACGATCTTGACGATGTCCGCCGCCGTTCGAACTTCGTCCGCCTGGATCATGGGGGCAGTTGTCAGTCGTCAGTCGTCAGTTGCCGGTTCCCAGTTAAGAGTTGAGAGTCCAGAGTTCGAAGTCAACACAAACTTCCCGCCATTCTTCCCTAACCCCTAACCCCGATTCCCTAATCCCCGCCTCTCAGGGCAGCAGCACGATATTCGACGCGGGCTTCGACAATTCCTCCGACTTGAACTGGGTGCGGAGAAAGTCGAGATACGCGCGGCCCTTGGCCCGGCCATTCGCGCGCGTGGCGCCGAGCTGGGTCAGGAAGATGAGCGCATCACGGACATCTCCGTCTCGGACGCTCGCCGAGTTCATCTGCTGCGCTTCGCTCTTCTTGTATTCATCAATCGTCGCTTTAAGCTTGTCGTAAAGCTCGCGTTGCAGGCGAAATTCCGGCGGCTTCTCGTAGTAAATGCCGCTCTCCAGAGTCTTATAAGTCTCCGCCAGCGCCTGGAGCGACGCAAGGACGTCGGAGTCGACGGTCAAACGCTCATCGCGCGCATACAGACAAATGGTGTAGGAAATGGCCAGCAGCAGTCTTTCGTGGGCCGCCACGAACGACGAGGGGATCTTCGTATCGGCGAAGGGAACCTGTGACCAGTCGACGTCACGCCGTTCGCGGTCGTAGTGGCGGCTGGCGACGAGGTAAGGACAGTCCGCGGGGCAGTCGATGGTCACCTCGCGCTCCGTGCCGCAGCAGACCGCGCAGATGTCCTTCACTTTGGCGGGACAATAGCGTCGCGGCGGCCGTTTCTGGCAAATGGGACAGGCCAAGGACCACTCCTGGTTCTCGCAGAACTCCCGCCCGCTTCCCGGGCGGAGACACACAGCAAGTCGCTCGTCATGAAATCCAAAAATGGCATTATGCCACAATTCGATTTTCTGCATAACGGTCGCCTGATCAGAGAAATCGCTTGACTGTTTTCTTTGTCTGACCAAAAGTGAAGGATTGCATCGAAGACGGAATTCTCTGCTATGCGGAAGAGCGCAGGTACTTCACACACGGCCGACGTGCTCGTCATCGGCGGCGGGCTGATTGGATGTTCAATCGCCCTTCGCCTGGCGCAGGCCGGCCTGCGCGTGTGCGTCCTCGACCGTGGCGAACCGGGGGGGAGGCGAGTGCCGCAGCCGCCGGGATGCTTGCACCGCACGGCGAGACGGTCGAGCCGGACGCTTTCTTTGAATTGTGCGTCGCCAGCCGTGACCTCTATCCGCAGTTCGTCGCCGAGGTCGAAGACTTGAGCGGGCAATCCGTGGGTTATCGGCGCGACGGCACGCTGCTCGTGTCGCTCGATGAGGAGGGCGAAAAGGAACTCGAGCACGTCCATCACACGCAGCAGCAGGCCGGCTATCAACTGAAGCGCCTTTCCTCTGCCGAGGCCCCGCGCCGGCTCGCGGGTGTCTCTCCTGAGATTCGCGGCGGACTGTTCGTTCCCGGAGACCACTGGGTCGACAACCAGCGTCTGACCACCGCCGTCATTGCAGCTTGCCGGAAACTCGGTGTGACGCTTTGCGGAGGGCGGCCGGTGACCAAACTGCATGTCCGCTCCGGGCGCGTGGAAAGCGTGGAAGCCGGTTACGGCCCGACCGCGGAGCCGGGCTCGAGGTTTTCCGCCGGGCAGGTTGTCCTCGCCGCGGGGTGCTGGTCGCGAGAATTGGTGACGCTACTCGGCATTGTGCTCCCCATGGAACCCTGTCGCGGGCAGATGTTGGAATTCGACGCGCCGGCGGAGCTGCCACTCGTCCTGCGATCGGGAATTCACTACCTGGTTCCCCGTTCACCCCAGCGAGTACTGGTTGGAACAACGGCGGAATACGTGGGCTACGAGAAGGCCGTCACCGGCGAGGGTCTGCGTTCGATTCTCGAGGGGGCCATGCGGTTGTTCCCGGCAATCAGGGATTTCCGCCTGCACCGCGCCTGGGCGGGCCTGCGGCCCGACACCGCCGACCACTTGCCGATTCTCGGCCGGGGCGAAACCGAGAACCTCACCTTTGCCACCGGGCATTTCCGCAACGGCATCCTTCTGGCTCCCGTCACCGCGCAACTGATTTCCGAACTGCTACTCGGAAACTCCCCGTCCCGTTCCATCGACGCCTACCGCCCCACGCGGTTCGCTTGACAACACCCCGCCACCGAAAAAATCCACCCGCTACTATCCTTCGCGAGGTAAAATCCACCGCTCAGAATTCAGCTCAGTGGCCATGCCAAACATGCGGAAGGAGACTCTATGAAGTCCGGAAGAACCGGGATCGGAAGAACAGTGGGCTTGCTCTGCGCGGCCCTCGCTCTCGCAGGTGGACCTCTCCTGCGAGCCGAGGAGCCGGGGACCATCGACATCCCTTACACCAAGTTCGTTCTCAAGAACGGACTCACACTCATCGTGCACGAGGACCACAAGGCGCCCATCGTGGCCGTGAACGTCTGGTACCACGTCGGCTCCAAGAACGAGAAACCGGGCAAGACGGGCTTCGCCCACCTCTTCGAGCACCTGATGTTCAACGGCAGCGAGCACTTCAACGATGACTACTTCCAGGTGCTCGAGCGCATCGGCGCCACCGACATGAACGGAACCACCAGCAACGACCGGACCAACTACTTTCAGAACGTTCCCACGACGGCGCTCGACATAGTTCTCTGGATGGAGTCCGATCGCATGGGCCACCTGCTCGGCGCCCTTGACCAAGCCAAACTCGACGAGCAACGCGGCGTCGTACAGAACGAAAAGCGACAAGGAGAAAACCAGCCCTACGGGCGAACCTACATCACCATCGCCGAGAACACCTATCCCAAAGGGCATCCCTACTCCTGGTCGGTCATCGGCTCGATGGAGGACCTGAACGCCGCCTCTCTCGACGACGTGCGCGAATGGTTCAAGGCCTATTACGGCGCCGCTGACACCGTCATCGCCATTGCCGGCGACATCGATCCGGGGACAGCTCGTCAAAAGGTGGAAAAATACTTCGGCGATATTCCCTCCGGCCCGCCGGTTACCAAGCAGCAAGCGTGGATCGCCCCCATGCGCGGCGAGCATCGAGAGATCATGCAGGACCAGGTTCCCCAGTCGCGGATCTACAAGGTCTGGAACGTTCCCCAGTGGGGTTCACCGGACGACACCTACCTGGACCTGGTGACGGACGTTCTGGCGAAGGGCAAGACCTCCCGCCTCTACAAGCGGCTCGTCTACGACGACCAGATCGCCACCAATGTCGTATCGCTTATCGATCCCAACGAAATCGGGGGGCAGGTGCTGATTCAAGCGGACGCGCGACCCGGAGTCGAGCTCTCCGCCGTGGAGAAAGCCCTGGATGAAGAATTGGAGCGCTTCTTGCACGAGGGTCCCACCGAAAAAGAGCTCGAGCGTGTCAAGACCCAGAACCGCGCCCAGTTCATCCGTGGGATCGAGCGGATCGGGGGTTTCGGCGGTAAGTCCGACATCCTGATAGCCAACCAGGTCTTCGGTGGCAGCCCGGACTTGTATAAAGTAACCCGGAAGCGCATCCAGACCGCGACGGTCAAGGACCTTCAGGGCGCCGCGCAGCGCTGGCTCTCCGACGGCGTTTACATTCTGGAAGTAAATCCCTTCCCCGAGTATTCCACCACACCCTCGGACGTGGACCGCTCGAAAGGGGTTCCCTCAGCAGGGTCTCCTCCCGAGGCGCGTTTCCCCAAGTTTCAGCGCGCCACGCTCTCCAATGGCCTGAAGATCATCCTCGCCGAACGACCGTCGATTCCTCAGATCAACTTCGAGCTGCTCGTGGATGCCGGCTACGCGGCCGACCAGTCCGCGGCGGCTGGAACCGCGAGCATGACTTTCGACATGATGGATGAGGGAACGAGAACCCGCAACGCCCTGCAGATCTCCGAGGAACTCGCCCTGCTAGGCGCCGAACTCTCGACGGGCTCGAACCTGGATATGTCGTCGGTCTCCCTTTCGGCCTTGAAGGAAACCCTCGACCAATCGCTCGATCTCTTTGTCGACGTGATCCTCCGCCCTTCCTTTCCTGCGGAAGAACTGGAACGGCTGCGCAAGCAGCGCCTGGCACGGATTCAGCAGGAGAAGGCCCGGCCCATCACCATGGCCTTGCGGGTCTTCCCCGGCCTGCTCTACGGGAAGGGACATGCCTACGGCAACCCGCTTACCGGTTCGGGCACCGAGGAAACGGTCAAGAAGATGACCCGCGAGGAACTGGTGAAATTCCACCAGGAGTGGTTCAAGCCCAACCACGCCACCCTGGTCGTCGTCGGCGCGACAACCCTCGCCGAGATTCAGCCCAAGCTGGAGAAACTGTTCGCGGACTGGAAGCCGGGCGACGTTCCCTCCAAGAACATCAGCACCGTGGCACTGCCCGAAAAGCCCAAGGTGTACATCATGGACCGCCCGGGGGCCATCCAGTCGGTGATTCTCGCCGCCCATGTGGCCCCGCCCAAGGCCAACCCGCAGGAAATCGCCATCGAAACCATGAACACGGTTTTGGGCGCCGACTTCACCTCGCGCATCAACATGAACCTGCGGGAGGACAAGCATTGGTCGTACGGAGCGCTCACCCTCCTCTGGGACGCGCGCGGACAGCGTCCTTTTCTCGTGTACGCTTCCGTGCAGACCGACAAGACCAAGGAATCGATGAGCGAGATCGGGAAGGAGTTGAACGGCATCCTGGGGTCAGTCCCCGTCACCGAGGACGAACTCGCCCGCGCCAAGGCGTCGGAAACGCTGACCCTGCCCGGCCGGTGGGAAACCATGTCGGCGGTGGGAGACTCCATCGGTGAGATCGTCCGCTTCGGTTTGAGCGACGACTATTTCAACACCTTCTCACAGCGCGTGCGGGCCCTGGGGCTGAATGACGTCAACGACGCCGCGAAGAAAGTCGTTCACCCGGGGAATCTCGTTTGGGTGGTCGTCGGCGACCGGGAGAAGATCGAGCCGGACATCCGGGAGTTGAATATCGGCGAGATCAGCCTGATCGACGGGGACGGAAACGTGAAATCCGGGAACTAAGATCGGGACCGGCCCGCCTCACACCGGCGACAGGGGCTCCGAGCCGACCAAGGCTCGGAGCCCACCTTCTCGATACTCCAGAACTCCTCAACCGGGGCCGCCCCTTACCCTTGCGCCCCGAAGGCTGCGAATTCCGTCCTCCGGGGCTTTCGTCTTGACATGATCGGCATCTTTTGATAGACTACTATTCTAGCCTATTGCCCGTGAGGGCGTGGCATGCCCCGCCGTTGACCCCGCCTCGTCCGGGCAAATTAGAATCCAGGGTCCCGGCCGCAAGAACTCCAATCGGGCCGGCAAGTCTAAGGATGTTAAAATGCAAAAACGAAGCCACCAAGTTATTGAAAACAAAGGGCCGGGCTTGGGTTCGTTTGTCAAAACGGACCCCGAACGAACCCATTTTAGGGGCGAACGAACCCATCTACAGGGGATAGGTTACAGGTGACAGGGGACAAGGGGATCCGTCGGCTGACGGATTACACAGGACAGCGGAAGTTAGCGATTCTCAGATTTCGAATTTCGATTTTCGACGTTCCAGTTTCGATCTTCGAATTCCCACTTTCGATTTTCGAATTTCGAGTTTCGTGTGCTGCGGGAGAGAGGCGGCGAGGATCAGTTGGCCGTCTTGCGCGCTTCTGATCGCGGGTCGCCGGTTTCGGCGAGCGAGTTGAAGAAGGCGTCCACCAGCTTAGCGTCGAGGTGGCCGCCGCGCGCCAGCCGGAGTTCTTCGAGCACTTCCTCCACCGGCTGGGCCTTCTTGTAAACGCGGTCGGAAATCATCGTGTCAAAGCAGTCGGCGATGGTCAGGATGCGCGCCCCGATGGGAATGTCTTCGCCCTTCAATCCGTCCGGGTAACCCTTGCCGTCCCAGCGCTCGTGGTGGTGGCGGACCATCTCGCGGATCCGCTCGATGGCTTTGACCTTGAGCGGCTCAAGGATTTTCGCTCCCAGCGGCGCATGGCTCTTCATGATTTCGAATTCTTCCGGCGTCAGGCGCGCGGGCTTGTTGAGGAGGCTTTCCGGGATGCCGATCTTGCCGATGTCGTGGAGGATTCCGGCCAGCCGAATCTCCTCCAACTCATCTTCGGACAATCCCACCTTCTTCCCGATCTGCGAGGCGAGTTGCGCCACAGACTGCGAATGTCCCTGGGTGTAGTGATCCTTGGCGTCGATGGCGAAGGCGAGGGCGGTGACGGTTTCCATGAGTGGCAGCGAGGGCCTCATGGGGTCCTGCGTGACTTGGCGAAATTGATCGAGGTACTGGTTGAAAGCGTCGGGACCGGTGGAGAAGAGCCGCTTGACGGCCACACCCAGGTAGGCCTGGAGCAGTTGCTGTTCGCGGAGGGATGCGGCGCCGCCGTTGGCCATCGCCACCCGAACGTTGTTGCCGTTTTCGTGTTTCGCCAGGTACATGCCGCAGTCGGCGACGCGCAGGATATCGTCCGGCGTGGCCCCGTGATGAGGGAAAGTTCCGATGCCGAAACTGGCGGTTACCGCGTGGCTTGCCAAATATGGGTTCGACTGGAGTTTGATACGCAAGCGCTCGGCGAGGCTCATCGCCTGGTCGGTGGTGCAATCCGGAAGCAGAATCGCGAATTCATCTCCGCCGTATCGCGCCACGAGATTGGACTGACGTGAACGGTCCCCGATCACCTGGGCCACGGTGTTCAGCACCTTGTCACCCTCCAGGTGGCCCGCACGGTCATTGACGGATTTGAACCCATCCAGATCCATCATGATGAGCGAAAACGGGCGCCGCGAACGTGGGGCGCGCCGCCATTCCGCTTCCAGCGCTTCCATAAAATACCGGTGCGTCTTCAGCCCCGTCAGGCCGTCGGTGATGGCCTGCTCCTGGGCCTCCTGATAGGCCCGGGCGTTGTGAAGCGCCACGCCCACCTGGTCCGCGAGAGTTCCGAGGGTGAGAACGTCCTGCTGCGAGAAACTGTGGGGCTTCAAGCTTTCGATGGTCAGGACACCCAGGGTTTCGTCGCGGTATTTCAATGGCAAGCTCAGGGCGGAGCGAACACCCTGATGGATGGGGGCATATCGCTCGTCGTTTTCCACATCATTGGAAAGTACGGCCTCGCCGCTTTCGGCCGCGACGCCGGGCAGTCCCTCCCCCAGCTCAAACCGCCGGCCGAGGATCATCGACCTGTAGCCTTCCTGAGCTTCCACGACCAACTCGTTCTTCTCGCGGTCCAACGTCTGAATACGGATCAGATCGTAGCCAAAAGCGGCCTTGATCTCGGCGCAGGCGGTGGTGAGCAATTCCTTCGGCTCAAGGACGGCGGCGGCCCTCCGCCCCAGATCATTCAGCAAGGCCAAGTGTCGGGCGCGGCGCTGTTCCCTCTGGAAGAGGCGAGCGTTCTCGATGGCCACGGCCACTTCGCCGGCGCAAACTTGAAGCAACTGGAAGTCCCTGTCATCCAGCGAATCTTCGCGCTCGAAGTCGGCCACCGCCAGGACTCCCATGGTGCCGTCCGAGAAGTGAATCGGCACTCCGCACCAGGTCCGAATGCGGGGATCGATCGAGGTGATCCCCAGTTGCCGGGCCGCATCCAAAAAGCCCCGGGCGATCATCAGAGGAGCTTGGGTGCGCAGGACGTGGTCGGAAAGCCCGTCGACGACGAGTTTGCCCTTTGTGTCGTCCGGTGCGTCGCCATTCTCGGGCGCCTCCAGGGCTTCCAGCGGGCCTCCCGGGGATTCCTGCAGAGCCAGGAAGAATTTCACCGGGCCCAGCCAACCTTTGAGTTCTCGCTGCAGGAGCTGGACCTGCGTCTTCGGATCAACCACAGAGCCCAGCACGTCACCGATATGGTGCAGGATTTTCAATTCTTCATGGTGGCGCTCCGCCGCCTTTTGCAGAAGGCGGTTTTCGAGAGCCACCGAAACCTGATTTCCGATGGCGAGCATCAACCGAAGCTCGCCGGGGCGGAAAGCCCTCAACTGCCGGCTCCCCACGATCAGCACCCCGTAAGATCTCTCTTTGGTCTGCAGGCTGACGACGAGGAGCGTCCGCAAACCCTCCGAGGTGAAGACTTCACGGAACTCCTGAAAGAGCGGATCGCGGTGCCAAGCCGCCATCAGGTCCGGCCGGAGCAGATCGGCGAAGACCATGACAGTGCCCCAGCGCTCGCCGGCGGCCATGAGATAGTTATACAGGGGACCGTCCTGAAGGCGGGCGAGCGCGCGGTCAGGCAGGCCGTTGGCCGTGGAGTAGCTCACGCCATCGGGCCCTTCGACGCGAATCATCATACAGCCGTCGCTCACCCCAAGGGCCTGGAGAGTCCCGTCCAGGGTCCGGTCGACCATCTGCTTGGGGTCCGCGGCTTCGGAAAGAGTGCTGGTGAGAAGTTGCAGATTCGAGAAGCGCAGGAGTTCCGCTTCGCTTCGCTTGCGCTCGGACCGCTCGTGGAACCGGCGCTGGAGGATCAGCGCGACAATGAAGACCGTGAAGATAACAGGAAGTGTGAGGGCCGAAGACAACCAGTCCAGGAATGTCCCCATCTCAGGCGTTCTCCAGACAGGAGCAAATTACAGAAAGAACCAACTTCGTTCTTTCCGCAAATTGCGGCTTTCTACCCTTCGCCTGGCGCTGATCGATGGGTGCAAGAATATAGACTTTCAAGCTTAAGCATCGCGGGCCGTGCCCTCCGCTGAACCCGCAAGCTCTGTGCAACTACGGGGGGAATATACAGGAAGTGCCCAGGTGCGTCAAGCCACTCTTATAAATAATGTTTTGGGGAGCAACAGAGAGGCTTGGCGCAGTTTGGAATCCGCGGGAATCACTGTCGGGGAGCGGGTCCGGCCCCGGGGCTGGTCGAGGGGGTTGGATTATCTCCCCGGGCCGGAATCCCACATAGGAAATGCTTGGCCGGGCCGGAGGCCTACCCCTCTGCTCAGGCATGGTCGATCCCGCCCGACCCAACCTCACTGCTACTCGCGCATGTCGAATGTGTAGATCAGCCCTGCCGCCACGGTGCTCTGCGAGCCCACGGGAGCATCGCCCTTGGTGTACGAGGGCTGATTGGAGTAATCGTAACGGTACTCCCAACGTGTAATCAGACGGTTGGCGATCCGGTGCTCGAAGGTGCCCGTGAACTCTTTCAACTGCTGGCCCGCGCCGGTCGTGAATCCCTCGGGGTCGTTAAACCATTCGTAGCGCATGGCAACCGCATTGCGGTCGCTCATCTTGTAGCGCACAAACCCCGCCCATCCCTGCCAGGACACGGGGTTGAGCAGGCCGTCCACCCGGTCGCCGCGGCCGTAGTCGTAGTTTAGGATGAAAGACAGCCGGTCGGTGGGCGAGACGCTTACCACCGTATCGCTGAGCTGCCGCCAGTTCATGTTCGACCCTGCCGTTTCCGGCCCGGCCATGTAGTTTTGCGTCAAGCTGAACTTCGAGTGGGGAGTCCAGCCGAAACCCACGCCGTACGTCTTGCCTGTGTTGTTGTCGACCACGTTGTTCCAGCCGTTTACCACGTAGCCGGTGAAGGCGTACTTGCCGTTGAAGAGGTGATTTATTCTCTCAACGACCACCTGGAATTGAAATTCGGCCTGCCGTTGGGCCTGACGGATGCCACACCTCGGCTGGGCGTGCGCAGCCAGATCGCCATTATCTGGGGTGGCGAGCGTTAGCCTTTCGAGGTCGTCACCCTGGAACCGGGACGCCCGAGCGCCTTCCGCGCCGGCTCTCCGCAGTATAGCCAAGTCGACCGGTGTTATGGCCGAATGGGTCCATCCGCGGGTTTTCCTGGAATCGGAATCGGTTTCTCAAGTATAAATTGAGTTCGCCGGTTTGCGTGGTCAGAAAGAAGTTTAAGCGGCGGCGATTGCCGGCAGCGCGTTTGTGGCTTTTGAAGCAGGTCTTTGGATCGAACACGCGGGCACCGAGGCGAGTTAGGGATGAGGAACAGCGTATCGCGAATATCCGCAGCCATCGTGATCGTGCTCTTGGGTGCGATTGCAGCCCCAGGCGAGGATTCCGCAGCACGCACGCGCGTGGGCATCCGCGGCTCGCAATTCACCATCAACGGCCATCCGACTTACACCCCGGCGGCGGGTTTTCCGGATGCCGACCCGAACATCGCCGGGACTTTGCTGAACGTCCGCGCCGTCCAGGCCATCTTCGATGATGCCAATTACCCTGCCCACGGCAGCCGCGAGAATCCCTATCCCACGCACAGCATGGGGCTCGTCCATTTTGATTACCCGGACGGGAAGTGGGACGCGGAGCGCAACGTCCGGGAATTCATCGCTGCGTTGCCGGACTGGCGCCGGGCGGGGCTGCTCGCCTTCACGGTGAACCTTCAGGGCGGCGGGCCGACAGACGGCAACTACGGAGAGCGAACGCCTCACCAGCCCCACCTCAACAGCGGCTTTGACGAGGAGGGAAACCTTAAACGTGCCTATGCGGATCGGCTACGAAGGGTGATGGAAGCGGCGGACAAACTGGGAATGGTCATCTTCGTCGGATTCTTCTATCAAGGCCAGGACGAGCGCATCGGGATTGTTCCGGACGACCGCTACGTCCGGCAGGCGGTGGTCAACGGAATGAATTTCCTGAAATCACTTCCCTACAGAAACATTCTGGTCGAGATCAACAACGAAACCAGCGTTTCCGGTTACAGCCATCCTCTGCTCCAGCCCGACGGCATCTATGAGCTCGTGAGATTGGCCCAGCAGACAGGCGGAAAAGAACTTCCCGTCTCCATGAGCTGGTCGGGTGGCATTCAGCCCCGCGGCAGCCCGGGCGACCGGGCGCTTCGTGCGGTGGATTACGTCATGTTCCACACCAACGGTCTCCCACCCGAGGGCGTGCGCGAGCGGATCCACGCCATGCGGCGATGGGCAGGGTACGACCGACCGGTGATGATCAACGAGGATGGCGTGAGCACCTTCAACCTTCACGCCGCCGCCGGGGAGCGCGTCGGTTGGGGTTATTACGATCAGGGATGGAATGACTACCTGCACGGTTTTCAGTCGCCGCCCACCAATTGGGGAATCAGCACTCCCCTAAAGTGGCTCTTCTTCGAGCAAGTCGCGAAATTGACGGGCTCGCCCGTGCCGGAGAGACCAAGCCACCAATCGGACGAGGCGCCGGTGATTCGCCTGATGGGGCTCGAGCCTGGCCAAGTGGTGAAAGAGCCCATCTGGGTGGAAGCCCTGGTCGAAGACCGGCACCCGCGCTGGCCCATCAAGCGGGTGGAGTTCTTCATCGACGGCAAACCGTACAGCTACCGGCGCAACGCGCCGTTCATTCTTGGGGACTGGGAATGGTGGAACCCCTCCGAACTTGAGCGGGGTGAGCACGTCCTGCGCGTTGTCGCCTACGACATGCGCGGCCCGAGGTTTTCCGAAGACTGCACAATTCTCGAAGTTCCGTTTGTGGTTGCGAAAGATGAATAACGTCCGAGTCCGGTTCGCTCCGTCGCCCACCGGCTACCTGCACGTGGGCGGGGCGCGCACTGCGCTCTACAATTGGCTGTTCGCCCGGCGGCACGGCGGTGTCTTCATCCTCCGCATCGAGGACACAGATGTGGACCGCTCGAAGCCCGAGCTGGTGGCGGCCATCCTGCGCAGCATGGAGTGGATGGGGCTCACCTGGGACGAAGGCCCGTTCTACCAGTCCGAGCGCATCGACCGCTATCACGAGATGGCCGCGGACCTCGAGCGGCGGGGCGCGGCCTACCCGTGTTTTTGCACCACCGAAGAACTCCAGGCCCGGCGGGCACGCACGGAAGCCGAGCGCCGGCCGTGGAAATACGACGGCGTGTGCCGGAATCTACCGGATTCCGACCGGCAGCAGCGGCGCGCTGAAGGCCGTCCGCATGCCATCCGATTCCGCGTCCCTGATTCCGGTACGACGGGTTTCGAAGACCGCGTGTTCGGTCCCATCGAGGTGCAGAATCTTGATATCGAGGATTTTGTCTTACTGCGCTCGGACGGCAACCCCACGTACCACTTGGGCGTGGTTGCCGACGATCTCGACATGCGCGTGACCCACGTCGTTCGCGGCGCCGACCACCTGTCGAACACTCCCAAGCAGGTCCTGATGTATCAAGCGCTCGAGGAGCAGCCGCCCGCCTTCGCGCACCTGCCGCTGATCCTCGGCCCGGACCGCCAGCGACTTTCCAAGCGGCACGGCGCGACGTCCGTTGAGGCTTATCGCGAACAAGGCATACTGCCTGAGGCTTTGGGAAACTTCTTGGCCCTGCTCGGATGGACGCCGCCCGGCGGGCAGGAAATCGTGCCGCGGGAAGAAATGGTGCGGGCATTCGCTCTGGAAGATGTTTCCCGGTCCAACGCCGTCTTTGACCCTGAGAAGCTGGCGTGGATGAACAGCGAATACCTGCGCCACCTTCCGGAGGAACGCCTCTTGGCTTTGATCGAAGAGGAGCTGAAATCCGCCGCGATTTGGGATCAAGCCTATTCGGGGCAGGAACGCCATCGATTTCGAAAGACCGCTCTGCTCCTTCAGACTCGGGCGCGCACCTTGAAGGATTTCTCCCAGTCCGGACGCGCTTTCTTCGTTGACGAGTTCGACTACGACCCGCAGGCCAAAACGAGATTCTGGAAAGACCCGGTGCTACCCGATTTGTTGGATTCGCTGGCTGAAGGGCTCTCCCGTGCCGAGCCCTTCGATCTCGAAGGGTCGGAGAAATGCCTGCGGGGACTTGCCGAGGAAAAAGGCGTCAAGGCAGGATTACTCATCAATGCCGCGCGCGTGGCCCTCACCGGGCAAGCGGTGGCGCCCGGATTATTCGAGGTGATGATCACTCTCGGGCAGGAACGCGTGGTGAGCCGTCTGCGTCGCGCGGCCCGGCATCTTCGGGAGGCGTAGCTGGGCTCTCCGGGTTGGCAAAACGGAAAGTGCCCGACTGAAGTCGGGCGCTACAGGGTTTTCAACCGCTCAGTGATTCGCTGGGTCCTCTTCGGATGCTGAGGGCGCTTCTTCCGTGACGGGCAGCCACACTCTGGCCGGCAGCTTGTCGCTGAGCCTCTCCAGACTGACCATCGTCCCGCGCACGCCGCGCGGGAAGACCTCCAACAGGCCACAGCAGCGCGGCAGCGAGAACCGCTGCTGGCCGGCGCTGCCGGGGTTGAAGAACAGCCGGTGGCCGACCGTAAGCAAACACGGCTGATGGCTGTGACCAAAGACGACGACGCGCGTGGCCTCTTCAAACCCGCGCAGGAACGCCTCGCGTCGCTCGGGCTGCATCTTGCCCAGCAGCTCGCCGTCCGACCAGGCTTCGAGTTCCGCCTGGGGCGCAGCCAACTGGTGCCGGACTTCGATCTGCACGCCCTCAAAGCTCGCCTTCAGCGACAATGGGAGTTTCAGCGCCGCGGAATCGACGTTGCCGTGGATCGCGTATACTTTGGCGATTTGCCCCAATTGGTCGAGTACGTCCTCTGAGCCCACATCGCCGGCGTGCAGGATGGCCTCCACACCTGCGAGCAGTTCGGGGAGGCGTGGATCAAAGTGCCCGTGAGTGTCTGAAACCACACCGATCTTCATGAAACTTCCTCGGGCCGTGACCGTTTTAGTCGCGGCTGATACTAGCGAGGGAATGCCGGAAGGTAAAGCTTAAATCTCGAGAATTAGGGAATGATTCGCCCCGACCCCTGGCGAACACGGTCAGCGGCCCAGCCGGTTTTCTGACTCTGCCCGGACTTCCGCGATGATTTTCTCGGCCAGGGCTCTCGAAACTTTACAGCCGGTATTGTTGACGCGGCAGGCAGCGACACTCAGCGAGCAACCGCACGTGCAGGGCTCCATGTTCAGGCGGTAAAGCACCCGATTTCTCTGGGCGGGGGTTAAACCCGCGAGAGAAGGTTCGAGTATTTCGGTGACGTTGGAAGGAAGGAATTCCCGCCGCACCTTGGGACAATCCTCCGGGGAAGTTTCAAGCGGCGCGGGTTTGAAATCAGGCCGGTCGGGCGCGAGAGCCCACGCCAGAGCGGCCAACAGAGCCAGAGTCACCGCGACCATAACCAGGGGATTACGCGAAGGGCCGGAGGGCTGACCCGGCGCATTCCGGTCATTCGAAGTTGATTCTGTCGAAGACATCCGCATTCACGCTTTTCAAGGAAGTTCCCCGGGGAACCACTTTCACGGCCAGCGTTACCGGAACGCCGGTCGGCGGAAGGCACGCGTGGTCGTTGCAGGCCTGGTAGGCGAACTTCCCCCTCAGCGTATATGTTCCCGGCCGGGCGGTCCGCGAAACCGCGAGCAGCGCCCCCACCTCCAAAGTCCCTTCATAGACCGACAGCTTGGAATCCGAGAAAGCGAAACCCTTGAGCTCGCCCTTGGGGTAGACGACCTTGGTGACGGTCACTTCCTTGATCGGCTCGAGCTTCAATTCCGTGGGGATCAGGTAATCGAGGGTGGGTTTGTTGTCGTTAATGTGATAGTCGGGAGAGATCTCGGCCACCACCGCCGCCTTGGCCGTCGAGCCGGCGTGCGCCGCGTCCGTGGCGAGGAGCATCCGCGCCTCCACCACCGCAGGCCGCTGGGCCGGCACCGTCCCGGCCACCAGAATCATCATGATCAAGACCATCGGCAACTGTCGCATATCGCTTTGTCCGCTCCCCTCCGCCTCTGAAACTTTCGACAATCACACGGCTTCCGAAGCCGAAGTGAAATTGAATTCCTTCACCTTGAGCGCCGGCAGCAACGCGGCGTTGCTCCCCTGCGCTTCCGAAGATCCCACGCGTTCGGGCGCCCCCACCAACTCCGGGTTACCGGGTGCCAGCATCTTCAGGATGCTCTGATTGAATCGGAAGTTTCGCACCGGGTACTGGATCTTTCCATCTTCGATGAACCAGACGCCGTCGCGAGTCAGCCCGGTGAGCAGCAGGTTCCGGGGATCGACCATGCGAATGTACCAGAAGCGGCTGACCAGCAGTCCCCGGCGCGTGTCTTTGATCATCTCTTCGATGCTTGCCGCAGGCCCAGAGCCTTCCAGAATGGCATTGACCGGTCCCGGCGTGGCCGGCTTGTCTTTCTTCTTCGCCCAGAAGCGAGTGTAGACCAGATTCTCAAGAATTCCCTGGCGCACCAGGAAAATCTTCTCCGCCGGGATGCCGTCCTGGGCATAGGGCGCGCCAGGAAGCTCCGGATGCCAGGGCTCGCTGTAAAAGCTGAGCCGCTCATCGAAAACTCTCTCGCCCAAGCGCGTCTTCCCGCCGGGTGCGGAAAAAGGACTGCGGCCTTCGTCGGCGCTGCGGGCATCGAAGGCAAGCGTGGCGTAATAGCCCAGGAGATCCGCCACCGCCTGCGGCTCCAGAATGACGGTGTAGGTCCCCGGATCCAGGGTTCTCGCTTGGCGCGAGCGGAGCGCCTTTTGAATCGCCTCACGGGTGATGCGCTCGGTGTCGAGCTTCGACACATCGAAATGGCTGCGCAAGAAGTAGCCGGAGCCACCACCCTCCGGCGTGCGCGCGGTGAGCGAAAGGCTCGCCAAACTCCGGCGGTAATGACGGAAATTGCCGTGCTTGCTCGCCGCCGCTTCCACCTCGCCGCGCGCCTGATGGAATCCGGCCCCTGTGACGTCCGCCTCTTCACACGAAGCGATGATTTTGTGAATGGTCCGGGCACGCGCCGTCGGGTCG
>DATKYV010000092.1:0-26896 GCA_035528275.1 Terriglobia bacterium
AGGGTACAGCCAATTGTTGCTCGACCGCCTGGGTCCCGATGACCTGCTGCGAGGCCATGTCAATGAGGTCCTGAACGCGGGGGACCGGGCCGCCTCGCTCACTCGGCAACTCCTGGCTTTCAGCCGCCGGCAAGTGCTCCAGCCGCAGGTGCTGGATTTGAACGCCGTCGTCACCAACGTCGACAAGATGCTGCGGCGCTTAATCGGCGAGGATATTGAGCTTGCGACCCATCTGGGGCCTGACTTGGGACGAGTCAAAGCCGACCCGGGACAGATCGAGCAGGTGATTATGAACCTGGCGGTGAATGCGCGCGATGCCATGCCCCAGGGGGGTAAGCTCATTATTGAGACCGCGAACGTCGAACTCGATGAGGCGTATGTGCGCGATCACGTTGCAGTCACACCGGGTCCTTACGTGATGCTGGCGATGAGCGACACCGGGATTGGGATGGACAAGGAAACCCAAGCTTATATCTTCGAGCCCTTCTTCACCACCAAGGAGAAGGGCAAAGGAACCGGTTTGGGACTGGCCACGGTATATGGGATCGTCAAGCAGAGCGGGGGCCACATCTGGCTTTATAGCGAGCCTGACCAAGGAACGACGTTCAAGATCTACCTGCCGACCGTCCCTCAGGCGGTGAGTAAGGCGGTCGAAGCAGCTCCGGAGCGGCGCAGCCTGCGCCGAGGATCGGAGACCATCCTGCTGGTGGAGGACGAGGAGGGCGTAAGGGACCTGGCAAGAAGGATTCTGGAATTGAAGGGGTACAAGGTGATCACGGCCTCGAATCCCACGGTGGCCGCGCAAGTCTTCGAGCGGCACGAAGGACCCATCCACCTCTTACTCACCGACGTGGTCATGCCTACGATGAGCGGGCGGCAGTTGGCCGAACATCTGGCGCTTATATGTCCGGGGTTGAAGGTTCTTTATATGTCCGGCTACACGGACAACGCGATCGTGCCTCATGGCATTTTGGAGGGAGGCACGGCATTTCTTCAGAAGCCCTTCACGCCGGATTCGCTGACCCACAAAGTTCGCGAGGTGCTGGATGCGCCACAGCAAGCAGCGTAGCGGGCGTCCGGCCTGGGATTCGGAAAGGGTCATAGCACCGTGGGGGCCGGGCCATGCCGGCAGGAGCAGATGAGTCATGCAAGTTTTTGACCGAGTTGATCCGACGATGTTGGACCGCCGCGAATTGCACCTGGGGCTGCTGGCTATCACGGTCATTTTGATATTGGCTAGTGGCACGGCATTGCTGATGTACCCGACGGTCTTTTCCGACCCAATCATACTGAGCGGCCCAACTTTGCGAAAAACGTTCTTCGGCTTCTGCGCATTATCCCTCCTTCTCGCCGGCTATTTCTTGGACCGACAACTGACCATCCACCAACTCCGCAAGCAGCTTGTCGAGGAACAGAACCGAATGATGCAGGTTCGCCGCGAGGCGAGCGCTGAGTTGCTGGAATCGTTGCCCGGGATCAGCCATTTTCAGGATCGGTTGGCCATGGAGTTTCGCCGTGCGTCCAACACGCAACAATCCCTCTCGTTACTGGTAGTGCAATTGAAATCTTCGCGCGAACTTCTTGATGCAAGGGAGATCGCCACATGCTTTGGCGACGCAGCCAAAGCGCTTATCCACACACTGCGCCGGGAAGACTCGATTTATCAGTTCCGGTCCGGGGTGTTCGGAATCCTGCTGCCCGGCGTATCCGCAGCGGACGCCTACCGCGTTTCGGACCGGATCGCAGATCGTTTGCGGGCTGCCTCGGGTGCCTGTGAGCGCTTCTCGTTTGATATCCACGTGGCCAATTATCCTGAGCACGTCGCAACCGCTCGCGAAATGGAGAAAGCCGTTGCCTCTCACTTCCCTGCAAATCAACCGGAGCAGCACGGAGTCTGAGAAAAGTACGAGCGTAAGAAGGCTGTTTGTTGTCGATTCCTCCCGGGCAAATCCCGGTACCGGAGATCCGGCATCAAACACTCAACTATCCACCCTGCAAGTCTCACCGCCTCCATGAATGTCGCCTCCTGACAAACGCCGGTCGCAGTGTTGTCTTCCCTAAATGTATGCGAGCGTTATATAGGATCGCGGGGCAGCAATGAGTTTGAGTAATGTCGCCTCCGTGTTGATGAAGAGCGTGTCTCAGATTCCGTTGGAGGTTGGGCGACGGTTCTCCGGCCCGGTTCGGATAGAATCGGGTTGGGGAAATCTCAACAAAAAGGAGAACCGTCGTGGAGAAGCCTTACCACATTATCGGAAGGGGTGACACCCAGGGGCTAGCGCGTTTTTTGAGCAAGCACGGGCAGGCGCTTCTGCCCATGGTAGAGCTGATCGAGCAGTCGAAGATGGCGGTGGACGAGCTGATCGACGTGTTGGGTCGGGCGCAAATCGAAGCAGTGTTGCGGCTGTCGGCAGAAGGGATCGCGGGTCCACCGCACCCCGGAAAGAAAGGTGGGGCAATCGGCTGGCACGGACGTGAACAGAGCACGGTGTGCCTGAAAGAGCGGAAGTTGCGGGTCGAGCGGCCGCGACTGCGGAGGAAGGGACAAGGCCAAGATGGCGATCCCGGCTTATGAAGCGATGCAAAGGGATCGGAAGGTGGGCGGCCGCATGTTGGAGATTCTGCTGCGGGGAGTTTCGACCCGGCAGTATGGAGCGGTGCTGCCCGAGATGGCCGAGACCGTTGGGGTGTCGCGGTCCAGCGTGAGCCGGGAGGCGATGGAGGCGAGCGAAGAAGAGCTCCAACGGCTCCGTGAACGGTGCTTTGACCACGTCGACTTGCTGATCATTTACCTCGACGGGGTGGTCTTCGCCGAGCATCACGTGCTCGTGGCCGTGGGCGTGGACCCGGAGGGTCGCAAGCATTTGCTGGGCGTGGCCGAAGGCGCGAGCGAGAATCAGGTGGTCGCGAAGGGGCTGCTGGAAGACCTGGTACGCCGGGGGGTGAGGCCCGACCGCCGACGCTTGTTCGTGATCGACGGCTCGAAAGCGCTGCGAGCGGTTCAAGGATGAGTTTTTTCAGGCATGAGGAGATCTATCGACCCGATGATACGCATTCATTGACGAGGAGCGGCCCGAAGACCGCTCCCCGGAGCATCGGTTTCGATGAGTCTCCGGCTGGCTATTCCTTGGCGAGTTGCTCTCCAGCAGAGCTCACCTCCGCTTCACCAGCCGAGGACGATTCTGAAGGAGAAGAGATTCTTCAAGTAGGAAAATCCATTGAACAGCAAGTGTGCCCGTCACGGATTATCTCAACCGAGGGTTTCACCCCAGGAATGTGGGAACAACTTGGAAACAAAATCGCCCGAATACCCCGTAAAACCGTCTATCTAGACCGAAGAAGAAGCTAAGCGAGCCAACAAGATGCATCTTCTGCGTTTAATTTGCAACCAGGGGGTCGGGAGTCCGAGCCTCCCCAGGTCCACCAAGTTCCTTCCCTGCTCGCCGCGCTTCTGAAGGCGCGGCAATTCGCACGACGCTTGGTTGACCATTAGTACTGCCGCTTTTCGACTCGCGGGCGCTCCGCGCGGCTCATGGATTTCGTTTCGATGGCCGGGTGCTTCAGGCCACGAAGCTCGCCGACGTTCTCGCAAACCTTGAGGATGGCGTCGGCGATATCGTCCGCATCCTTGCGGCCGCCGAGGAAAATATGATGGGGCAGCCAAACGGATTCCACGTAAGCGGCGCGTTCCGACACCGGACAGTGATAGAGCTCCCGCAGGTTGATCGGCTCCGGCCGGCCCCAACTCAACGCCGGGTATTCCTGAGGATCAACCGGGAACAGCGCGCTGCGGTAAACCGGCTCGTAGAAGAGGCCGTCGCAGGGAATGCCTTCGGTCTCCAGCGCACCCAGAAACGCGGCGCGGGGAATCTGGAAGTGCTCGGGTGAGTACTTGAAGACGAACTGATAGGCGGCGACGCGCGTCTGCCGCGGATCGCGCTTCAGGAATCCCAATCCCGGCGTGCCGCTCAGACGTTTCGCCACGTGGTCCATGTTTGCCTGACGGATCTTTGCCTGACGAGGTAGCCGTTTGAGCTGCGCTTCCAGAATCGCGGCCTGGAAGTCGGTGATCCGGTAGTTGAAACCGATCAGCCGGTGGCGGAACTTGTCTGTGGCACTGGCGCGCCCGCAGTTGGTGTAGGACTGCGCGCGTTCGTAGTACTCCAGATTGCTGGTAATGACTCCGCCCCCTTCGCCCGCCGTCATCAGCTTGCTCGACTGGAAGCTGAAGCAGCCCAGGTCGCCGCTCGCGCCCGCTCCCTTGTTCCTCCACTTGCCGCCGTGGGCGTGCGCGCAGTCTTCGATCACCGCCAGTTTGCGTGCGCGTGCGATGCGCAGGATCTCGTCCATGTCGGCGAAACGCAGGGCGAGATGAACGGGCAGAATGGCCCGCGTCCGCGGGGTGAGCACCTTCTCAATCAGCCGGGCGTCCAGGCAGTACGTGTCGGGGTCGACGTCCACGAAGACCGGAACCGCATTGAGCAGCAGAATCGGCCCGACGGTCCCTTCCCAGGTGTAGGCGGGGACGATGACCTCATCGCCGGGTTGGATGCCGATCGCCTTGAGGGCAATCTCCAGGGCGATGGTGCCGTTCGCCACCGCCAGGCCATACTTCGCTCCGTGGAAGCGCGCGAATTTATTGCCAAAGGCCGTCGCGAACTTGTTGGGAAACGGATAGCCACCCCAGTTGCGACTCTTCATCACCTTCTGAACAGCGCGGATTTCCTCCTGCGTGTAGACCGGCCAGGATGCGAACGGTCTTCGTCGGACGGCTTTCCCTCCGGTAATCGCCAATTTTCCCATGTTGAATTCTCCTCCGGATTTCTCTTGTGGCCGCTGGCAGCAGCGGAATGCGCGATTAGCACAACTGCGCCGTTGCGTCGGCCGTAGCAGCCCAACTGAGGTGTGCGACTTCGCGATCCAGTCAGGCTCACAAGGTTCAGGGGCATTGTAGAACAGATGGAAGGCGCCTGCGGGCACTACATGCAACACTTTCTGGGTGACTCGGAGGCGCTTGCGGAACACTGAAGGCTTGGCTATCCTCATTCCCATCGTATGGCGTCACCCTGCAAGAAATGCGGCGCGGAGAAAACCGAGTCTCTTCCTCACGGCGTGTTGTACCAGCTTGCTCAGGTATTCGGCTATCGCCTGCGCATGTGCTCGAGATGCAGACGTCTGAGACTATTTCCCCTTCCATCAAGGCCGAGTGCGCCCGCTGAAAAGCCCATCAAACCTGACAACCCCGGCGGCTGCCCGCGTTGCGGCAGCTACGATTGGCACCGCTCGCGTCGCCGCTTCTGGGAACGCCTCATCGGACGCCGCCAGATGGTTCGTTGCCGGGCCTGCCGGGCGCGGTTTCCGCGCCCCCTCCCCGACTCCGGCTGATTCACGGGAGGCAGAACCGCATTGCTCCGGGGTAGTCTTCTAGGCAAAACGCCGGGAATCGTGATACACCATCGCCGATGGCCCTCTCCCCCGTGACGCGGCGTATCGCGCAGTCCTCCGGCATCGTGATGACGGGCGTGCTGGCGAGCCGCATCCTGGGCTTCTTTCGCGAGTGGGCGGTGGCTCACCAGGTCGGCTCAAACGCCGTTACCGACGCCTACTACGCGGCCTTCACCCTGCCGGATTTCCTGAACTATCTGGTGGCGGGCGGCGCCCTCAGCCTGACTTTCATACCGGTCTTTTCGAAATACGTTGCCGAAAACCTCGAGGAGGAAGGTTGGAAGGCTTTCTCGACGGTCATCACAAGCATGGCCGTGGTGCTGGTGGTGCTGGTGGTGTTGGGAGAAATCTTCGCGCCACAGCTGGTTTCGCTCATTGCCCCGGGATTCGATCCGGAGCAGAAGGCACGGGTGATCTTCCTGACGCGACTCATGTTGCCGGCGCAAATCTGTTTCTACCTGGGAAGCATCCTCAGTGCCGTACAGTACGCGAAGGGGCAATTCGTGATCCCCTCCGCCGCCTCCGTCATCTACAACCTGGCGATCATTGTTTGCGGCGTGACGCTTTCCTCGCGCATCGGGATTACGGGTTTTGCCGTGGGCGTTCTGGCCGGGGCGCTGGTGGGGAACCTGCTCCTGCAAATCTACGGAGCCAGTCGCGTGGGAGCGCGGTTTCGGCCGAACCTCAATCTCGGGCATCCGGGCTTCCGGATGTTCGTGAAACTCACATTGCCCATCATGCTGGCGCTTTCCCTGGTGTTTACGGACGACTGGATCATCCGCTGGTTCGGTTCCTACTTGGAGGCTGCGTCCATCACTTGGCTCAGCTACGCCAAGACGCTGATGCGCGTCCCGCTGGGGGTGGTGGGCCAGGCAATCGGAGTAGCCTCGTTCCCTTTCCTGGCGCAGCTCTACTCGGAGGGGAAACTCGATGAGTTGAACCGGACGCTCAACTCCACATTGAAGGGTGTCATCCTTCTGCTGGTGCCGATCTCGGCTTTGACCATGGCTCTGAGTTCCCCGTTGGTTCACTTTGTTTTTTCGCGGACGCGCTTGCAGGAGCCCGACCTTGAGGCGACGGCGGCGACACTGGTTTTCTTTTCGATTGGGATGATCGGTTGGGGCCTGCAGAATATCCTTGCACGCGGCTTCTATGCGGTGCGCGACACGCTGACCCCGGCCGTGGTCGGGACCGCCTTCACCTTCCTGAACCTGCCACTCTACTGGTGGCTGGCGCACCACATGCGCCACCTGGGACTGGCCCTGGCGAGCTCGTGCGGAATCATTGCCTACACCATCGCCCTCTTCGTGATTCTGAACCGTCGCCTTCGGAATCCGGAGGCGCTGGGCTTGGTGGGATTCTTCGCCAAAGTGAGCGTGGCCTCGGCTGCGGGGGCGCTGGTGGCGTTTGGGCTGGTCACGTGGCTGGGGATCCGGATTGGCTGGCACACAACCTGGAGGGCGTTCCTGATTCTGGTCGTGGCAAGCGTGGTGGGTCTCGTCCTGACCGTCATGTTCGTCAAGGTCTTTCGCGTCCGCGAGGTCGAGAGCTACCTGGAGAGAATCCAGTTGTAGAGCATTCAAGGCACGAACGGGGGCAATCTCGCTCCGCCTCTTACTTCCCCACACAAAACGTCGAGAAGACAATATCCAGCAGGTCGTCGGTGGTGGTGGCGCCGGTGAGGGTGTCGAGGGCGTGCAGCGCCTCGTAGAGATCGATGAGGACCATTTCGTGCGGCATGTGACTTTCCGCGGCCTTGCGGGCGCGCGCCAGCGAGGCGAGCGAGTTCCTGATGAGCTGCTGGTGGCGAAGGTTGGTGAGGAATTCTCCTTCCCCCTCTGCCCGGCGCGCCGGGGCTGCGAGGGCGAGGATCTTTTCTTTTAGCTGCGGAAGTCCCTCGCCGGTCAAGGCCGAGGTCCGCACAATCTCGACGGGCGAACCCGCCGCGGTTGATTCGCCGGAGATGAGCTGGTTGACTTCGGTCTCCGTCAGCCTTCCCGGAAGGTCCGACTTGTTGCAGGCGATGAGCAAAGGACCGAGCGGCCTGACTTTTCCCAAGAGCTTGTCGTCTTCTTCCGTCCATGGTTCGGAGGCATCGGCCACCAGGAGCCGCAAGTCGGAATCGGCGATGGCCTGAAAACTCCTTTCCACTCCGATCTTCTCAACCTCGTCCGCGGTCTCGCGGATTCCCGCCGTATCGACAAAGCGCAGGGGAATGCCGCCCACGCTGGCGCTCTCGGCCACCAGGTCACGCGTTGTGCCCGGGGTGGCTGTGACGATGGCGCGGTCTTCGTTCAAGAGGCGATTGAAGAGGCTGGATTTTCCGACGTTGGGCCTTCCCACGATCGCAAGGCTTAGCCCTTCGCGCACGATGCGCCCGTACTCATAACCCTCGACAAGTTTCTCGAGGTCAGCACGGATGGCACCGATGTGGGAAAGGATTTCCTCCCACTCCATTACCGCGACGTCATCCTCGGCAAAATCAATTCCCGCCTCGAGCCGGGCGATCAGGTCCATCAGCACCTTCTTATGAGGCTTGACGCGCGCCGACACCGCCCCTTGCATCTGCTGTGCGGCGACGCGCGCCTGAAAGAGCGTGCGCGATTCGATGAGGTCGCGGATGGCTTCCGCCTGCGTGAGGTCGATGCGGCCGTTGAGAAAGGCCCGCAGGGTGAACTCGCCGGGCTCGGCGGCGCGAGCACCGCGCTCCAGGCAGCACTCGACGAGAAATTTCAGAATGACCGGTGCGCCGTGGCAGGAAATCTCCACCACATCCTCCGCCGTGTACGAGTGCGGGGCACGAAAGCACGTGACCACCACTTGATCGAGCGCCCGGCCGGATTGCGGGTCGTAAAACGTTTGGAGCGTGGCGCGCCGGGTTTCAAGCGGGGGATTTGCCACGCGGATCAGCGCCGTGGCGATTTCGACGGCTCGGTCGCCGGAAAGACGAACCACGCCCAAGCCGCCGCGCCCGGGTGGCGTCGCTAGGGCCACGATGGTGTCTTCGCTCTTCATGATGAAACCCGTCGATCAGCGAGGAGAAGTTTGCTGTCCCGGGGAGGCGGGAAGGATTACGACTTTGCGCTCTTGCCCTGAGCCATGGCTCTCCGTGCGAACCGCGGTCTGATCCCTCAGCGCCAGGTGAACGATGCGCCTTTCGCGCGCGTTCATGGGGTTCAGGGTGAAGGGGTCGCCGGTTTCGACGACGCGCTCGGCGGCGATGCGAGCGGTGAGCTTCAATTCTTCGGTGCGCAGGTTTCGCCAGCCATCGCAATCAAAGGTAATTTTTCCGAAGAGGTCCTCTTCGAGCCGCACCGCCTTGAGCACCACGTACTCGATGGCGTCCAGAAGCGTGCCGTTCTTTTCCAACAGCAGGTCGGCGTCGCGCCCTGAAAATTCCACCACCAATTCCGGCGCTTCCAGCTCCCCCGGATTCGGGTCCACCTTGCGAATCTCCAGGGTGAGGTCGAACCGCGCGTTGCGGATAATCCCATGAAGCAGAGACTCCAGCGCCGCCAAGTGGCTTTCCACCGAACCCGTGTGGGGATGAGCGGATTGACTTTCCATCAGAGCCTACTCTTCCTTCTCGGCGGCTTTGCGCGCTGCGGGCGGTGGCTGCGGGGGCGTCATCCGGTTGATGAAGACCTGCTGGCCGATGCCCACCAAGTTGCTGGTCATCCAGTAGAGAACCAAGCCGCTGGCAAAGTTCAATGAGATGAAGCCGAAGACGATCGGCATGATCATCATCATCCGCTGCTGCGCCGGGTCGGCCACAGTCATGGGCGTCATCTTCTGCATGAAGAACATGCTCACCGTCATTACAATGGGCAGGATGTAGTAGGGATCGGGCGCAGACAGGTCCTTCACCCAGGCGAACCAGGGCGCGTGGCGCAGCTCTATGGAAACATAAAGGACCATATAGAAGCCGTAGAGAAAAGGAAGCTGCAGGAGCATGGGGAGGCATCCCCCCAGCGGGTTGATGTTGTGCTCCTTGTAGATCTTCATGATTTCCTGCTGCATGCGCTGCTTGCGCGGATCGTTGAACTTGTACTGCTTGTATTTGTCCTGGATGCCTTTGATAATCGGCGCCACCCGTTGCATCCCCTGGGCTGAACGGATCTGTTTCAACTTGAGGGGCAGGAAGGCCATGGTGATGACGATCGTCAGAAAGATAATCGCCCACCCGTAGTTGTGGATCCAGTGATCGTAGATGTAGCGCAACACGAGAAAGAGCGGCCTGGCGACAAAGCTGAACCATCCGTAGTCCACCAATTGATCGAGCGGGGGATTCGATGCGCGAAGCACCTCCAAATCCCTGGGGGCGACGAAAAGGCGGAAGGCGAGCGGCTTCGGCTGTGGAGCGCTCAGGCTGAGCATCAGGGGTTTGGGCCGATCCTCCTCCTTGCCCTTCCAGTCAGGTGGCGTCCACGGCCGGCGCCTGAGCGTGAAACTGGCGTCAGGTGAAGTCGGCAGGAAGACATCAACAAAGTAGCGGTCCGCCAGGCCCGCAAACGTGACGGGCGACGGGATCTTCTGTTCCATGGGGTCCGCCTGCTGCGGCGAACCCGAGAACCACGAACCCACTCTTGACGTAATGGAAGGAGTCAGGTGCTCTTCATGGACCTTGGTGGTTCCTTCAATCTGGTAGAACGCACGCTCCATCCCGGCGGCCATCCCCGCGTCTACCGAGTAGTCTCCGAAACCGCCCGGCCAAGTGACCTCGAAGGGCACGAAACGCTCGCCGTCGGAGACGCTCGCTTCCACCCGGACATCGTACGCGGGTCCAAACTCGAATTGCTTTCGCGCCTGAATCTCGCCATCGCTATAGACCAACTCCAATTTCGCGGGAGTTCTGAGCGTTCGACCCGCCGGCTGGGCTACAAAGATCGCCGAGTTCAGTTTCTTGCTCATTTCGGCGTCGGCCAGCCTCAGGCTCAGGGGGAAGCCGAGTTGCTCACACGCCGCGCTCTGTATCAAGTCGAGCGGATGACCCTTTTGGTCTTGATAGTCTTTTAGGACCCAACTCTTGATCACCGCGCCCTCGGTGGAGAGCGTCACACGGGAGACTTTTCCCTCGACTACGATTTCCTCCGCCTGAGTTCCCTGCTGGACCGGAATCGCAACCGGCCTGGGAAGTCGCGGAGCGGCTGCCGGCGGAGGGGCCGGGGCCTTCGGCGCCTCCGTCTGGGACGGGGGCGGCTGAGTTTCAACAGACGGAGCCTTTGTGGGTGTTGACGGCGGTGGCGCCTTGGGGGCTAGATATACGCGCCAGAGCAGAAGGATCGCGAAGGAAAGGCCAAAGGCGAGTATCACCCGCTTTTCGTTGTCCATCCTAAGAAGGCTTCCTCTTCAATCTGGAATGCTTTTTCAAGTCGCCTCGAGCGGCTCGCGCGGGTGATTCATGCCGGTGGACCATCACGGCGCTTTTCAGGGAACGGGATCGTAGCCGTGCCCGCCGAACGGCCGGCAGCGCAGCAGGCGCCGCACGGCGAGTCCCGCGCCCCGCCACGCGCCCCACTTCCCCACCGCCTCGTGCGCGTACGCCGAGCAGGTCGGGTAAAAGCGGCAGGTCGAGGGCAGCACCGGCGATAGACAAGCCTGGTAGAAGCGGATGAAAACCAGCGCGGCGAATTTCATGATCCTCGAGGCTCCGCGGAGGGCGCGGGCGGCTGGTTCGGAAATAAGCGGAGCAATTCCTTCACCAGCGCCGCGAATGGAACTCGCGCCGCCGCTTCGCGGGGATTCACAACGATGTCCCATCCACCCGGAACCACTGCTCGGTTGCGGCGAAAGACTTCCCGCAATCGGCGCTTCACTCGATTGCGGAGCACCGCGTTGCCCAGGCGTACCGTAGCCGTGACTCCCAGCCGAGTGTGGGGAAGACCGTTGGATCGGAAGAAAAGGGCGCATAAAGGCCCGCTCCGGCGCTGCCCTTCCTCGTAAACTCGCCGAAACTCTGCCCGACGCAGCACCCGAAAAGCCTTGGGGAAAGCCTGCAGCGCCGAAGAAGCTTTCATGGAGTCAGGCGGTGGCGGCCCTTCTGGCGCCGGCGCTTCAGGGTCCGACGGCCTCCGGGCGTCCTCATGCGCACCCGAAAACCATGCGTCTTGGCCCGACGCCGGCGGTTCGGCTGAAAGGTTCGTTTCAAAACCCGTCACTCCCTACTTGAGTTTTCTTTACAGGGTCAATCCTTTACCTTAACCCGAGCCTTGAGTTCAAGTCAAGATAAGTGCAGTGCTGGAGGCGCAGACCCTCGTCGTGTGGGCTGCAAATGCCGAGTAAGGGTGTGGTTCATTTCCTCAGAATTCTCTTGATGCCGAGGGCGCGGCCGGATTCGGGGTCGGCGTCGATGAGCACGGCGCAGAATCGCACGTCGCCTTTGGCGACTTCAAAGCGCGCCGGAATCTGGTCGAGGAATTTCTTGATGATAGATTCCTTCTCGATTCCGATCACCGAGTCGTACGGCCCGGTCATTCCCAGGTCGGTGACGTAGGCGGTGCCTTGGGGGAGGACCGTTTCGTCGGCGGTGGGGATGTGCGTATGCGTTCCCACAACCGCCGTGACACGGCCGTCGAGGTACCAGCCCAGCGCCTGCTTTTCTGACGTCGCCTCGGCGTGCATGTCAACGATGCGGAGCTTCACATTGGCGGGGATTTTTTCCAGCAGCGCGTCGGCGGTGCGGAACGGGCAATCAATGGTGGGCATGAACACCCGGCCCTGAAGGTTCATCACCGCGTAGTCAAGCCCGGCGCGCGTCCTGCCAATATAGAGCCCGTGGCCGGGGGCCGTGGCCGGATAGTTGGCGGGCCTCAGCAGCCGCCCGTCGGCGTGCTCGGTGAAGTAAGGAACGATTTCTTTCTTGTCCCAGATGTGATTCCCCGAGGTCAGGACGGCGATCCCGAGGTCGAGCAACTCCTCCACCAGCGCCGGCGTGATGCCGAAGCCCGCCGCGGCGTTCTCGCCGTTGGCGAGGATCAGGTCGGGCGAATACTCCTCCACCAGTCCGGGCAGGACCTCTTTGGTGATGCGCCGGCCCGGCTTGCCGAAGACGTCGCCGATAAAGAGGATTTTCAGAGAACCGTCCACGCTGCTCCTTCAAATACTCGACTTGCGTTCGCCTTTGCGGCCACCCCGCCACGGGCAGAATGGACCCAGGGCGCGAATCTCGCGGGGCGGCGCCTGGACCCGCTCTCTCAGGGGTGAGGAACGGACGCAAGGAACGCGGTAACGACGCCCTTGGAATTACGGAGCAACCCGCTCAGCCCGTCAGCTGACGGGTAACCCGAGTGATTCGAACCCCGGCTAGCCGGGGTGGGTGCCCTCCGCTCCCCTTCAGGCCTGATCCCCGGCGAACCCGTCGGCTGACGGGCACACCGGGAAAGCGAGTGAGGCTCCCATTTTGACGGTGTTGGTTCAAATTACCGTCTCCGTCAGCTGACGGACAACCTTGCAGGCCTACTCCGTAAACTTGAAGCCGGTCCTTCGGATTCAATGGTTCGCGCCGGGCCAGGAGCTCAGACAGCCTCTTTCAGCACGCGGTCGAGCGCATCGCTGCATTCGCCCACTTTGCGGTCGACATTCTGGGCGATCGTCTCGTATTTCGACTTGAGCTGGTGATATTCATCCGCGATGTTCAGCGCCGCCAGCACCGCCACGCGCAATGAGTCGACCGTGCGCGTCCGTTCCGCGACCGACCGCATTCTCGCATCCAGAAACTGCGCCAGCTTCTGGATGTATTCGGGGTCGAGCTCCCCCCGCATGGAATATTCCTGATCGTAAATCTCAACCCGGATCGCATCGGGATTCTTTGGCACGAGACTCCTCGGCTTCGGAAAAATCCTCAACGCCCCGCCGCACGGGACCCGGGCGTCACTCGTATTATCAAGCCGAAGAATCCCCTTTTGTCAACACATCGATCTGGTGGAGAAGTTTCTCGACGCGGCTCCGGACCTCTTCCCGCTCGCGCCGCAGGGTGTGGGTCTCGCGCTCCAGGGTTTCCAAGCGCCGCGCCCGCTCCTTGTACTCGGAGCGGAGCTTTTCCAGTTCTTCGCGGAGGAGGCGCTTGTCGGACTGCGTCCGCTTGAAGAGTTCGACGGCCCGGGAGAGTTTTTCCTCGAGTTTCTGGAAATTGTCTTCCCAATCAGTCACGCCGGCCTCTGGTCGTTCACGAAGGAATGTCCGATGCCCCGCCCCGAACCGCGTCTAAGCGCGCAGCCGCACGCCGAGCTTCTCGAGCGTCGCCAGGACCCGCGCGCCCGTTTCACCGATCTCTTCGCTGGTCAGTGTGTGAGTGAGACTTTGGAAATTAACCCGCAACAGCAAGCTGTAGTGCCCTGGAGCAATCGAGCTCGCGGGGAACAGGTCCGCCGGCCGGAAGCTCTGGATTTCCTCGATCCCCAGACCTTCGACGGCCTCAGCGAGACGACCGTAGGGCACATTCTCCGGTACCAGCAACGAGAAATCGCGCTCCACTGGGGGAAACTTCGAAAACGGTTTGAAGGTTCGCGGGCGCAAAGGCAGGGCGAGCAGCTTGTCGAGGTCCACTTCGGCCACCCACACTTTTTGACGAAGTTTGTACTGGCCGCGGATTTCACCGCTTAACTCACCGAAAGCCGCAAGCGTTTCTCTGCCGGTTACGAACAAGCCGCCGCGTCCGGGTTCGAAGTAACCGCGTGCCGCCAACTCGAAACGCAGGTTCGGCACGGCAAAAGCTTCGAGCAGTGTCTCCAGGTCTCCCTTGAGATCGGCGCAATCGTGCGCCTTCTCTGAGTCGTGGACCGTCGGCGGCTGCCGCCACCCGCTGAGTCCCAGAGTAAGCACCCAGCGTTCTTCCGGCAAGCCTTTGCCGCGCGAGCTGTAAGTCTTCCCCACCTCGAAGAGCCGCAGGTCGCTCCTGTCCCGGTCGAGATTCCAGCGCAGCGCTCGCACCATGCTGGGGACTGTTGTCGAGCGCAAGGCGGAGGCTTCCTGGCTCAGGGGATTGGCGAGAACCACGGGCGGGCGGTCCGTGAAGCGCGCGTTCTCCTCCGGATCGACCATGGACATGGCGATGATTTCCCGATAGCCGAGCCCCACGAGGGTTTCGGAAACGGTGTGCTCTCTTTCGCGTCGCGTATTGCGCTCAACGCGCGGCGGCGCGGGGCGCACGTGGGTGGGCAGGCGGTCGTAGCCGTAGTGGCGCGCCACCTCTTCGATCAGGTCTACATCGCGCGAGACATCCACTCGAAACGACGGAGCCGTTACCTGCCAGCTGGTTTCGCCAGCGCTGTTCATCTGAAATCCCAGTGTGCTGAGGATGCGTTCGGTTTCTTCAGCGGAGACATCTACTCCCAGGATGCGCAAAACCTCGCTCGAACGCAGCGACAACTCCGCGCCCTTGTAAGGGCGGGGATAAACGTCCACAACGCCCCGGAGAATTTCGCCGCCCGCAAGCTCGGCGATCAGCGATGCCGTGCGGTCGATGGCCAGGCGTGCCATTTCCACGTCCGCGCCGCGTTCGAAGCGGTGCGAGGCTTCGGTGTGCATCCCATGGGATTTTGCGGTCCGGCGGATGGAGAATGGGTCAAACCACGCGCTTTCGAGCAGCACGTCGCGCGTCGCCGAAGAGATTTCCGACTCCTCGCCGCCCATCACGCCCGCCAGGGCCACCGCCCGCCGGCCGTCGGCGATCACCAGGTTGTCGGCGGTGAGGGTGTGATTCACGCCGTCGAGCGTGCGCAGCAGTTCGCCGGCGCGTGCCCGGCGAACGATGATCTTTTTCTCCTGAACGTGGGCGAGATCGAAGGCGTGGAGCGGATGCCCCAGCTCCAACAGGACGTAGTTAGTGACATCGGCGACATTGTTGATGGGCCGCTGGCCCACCGCTTCCAGCCGCTTCTGAAGCCAGGGGGGAGAAGGTTTGACCTGGACGCCTTTGAGAACCCTTCCGCAGTAACGCGCGCAGAGGGCCGGGTCGGCAATCTCAATGGAAATCTCTCCCGTGGCCGGGGCTTTGGATTCCTTCACCTGAATTTCCGGGCGCTTCAGCGGCAGGCGATAAAAGGCCGCCACCTCACGCGCCACGCCGTAATGGCTGAGCCAGTCGGGCCGGTTGGTGGTGACTTCCAGGTCCAGCACCCAATCGTCACCTTCCTGGGCCGTGGACTCGACGTTCAGGCCCAGCATCGTCAGGTCGCGCTTGAGCGAACGCAGGTCGGCGGAAACGTCGACGAATTCCCTGAGCCAATTGAGCGAAATTTTCATGACTGCCAGTCGTTGAGAGTCGAGAGTTGTGAGTTAAGAGGATGCGGCGCGATGGCTTCCGGCGCTGCCCTCTCAACTCTAAACTCTGGACCCTCAACCTTCGAAACGCTCGATCAAAACTGTTCCAGAAAACTCACATCACTTTGATAGAAAAGCTGAATATCGTGAATGTCGTACTTCATCATGGCGTAGCGCTCGATGCCCAGGCCGAACGCCCAGCCGGAATATTTCGCCGGGTCGATGCCGCCATAGCGCAGCACCTCCGGATGGACCATGCCGCAGCCCATGACTTCGAGCCAGCCGGTTTCTTTGCAAGTCCGGCAGCCCTTTCCGTCACAAATGACACAACTGATCGAGACTTCCCCGCTCGGCTCGGTGAAGGGGAAGAACGTGGGCGAGAAGCGCGTGCGCACCTTTTCACCGAAAAACTTCTTGGCGAAGAAGTCGAGCGTGCCCTTCAAGTCCGCGAAGGTGATGTCGGTGTCGATGGCCAGCCCCTCGATCTGATGGAACATGGGCGAGTGGCTCGAATCAGGATTGTCGTGGCGGTAGCACTTGCCGGGAATGATGACGTAGAGCGGCGCGCCGTACTTCTCCATGGAGCGGATTTGCACGGGTGAGGTGTGTGTGCGCAGCACCGTGTCCGAATCCACGTAGAGCGTGTCCCAGTCGTCGCGCGCCGGATGAGTCTCAGGAATGTTCAGCGCGTCGAAGTTGTAATACACGGTCTCGACTTCCGGCCCCGTCTCGATGGCGAATCCCAGGCCCAGGAAGATGTCTTCAATCTCGCGCTGCACGCGGGTGATGGGATGAATCGAGCCGAGCGGGCGGCGGTAGCCGGGAAGGGTAAGGTCGGAGGGGACGCTAGCACCCACTGTGGGTGCTGTGGGAACCTGAAACGCGGCCCACGAAATCCGGGCCGCTCGATCATCTCGACGTAAGGGCAATTCACGAGCGAGCGTTTTCTCTTCCATGTTTGCGGCGGAGCGGCGCAGCTCATTGAACTGCCGCCCGACGACGGGTTTGATTTCTTTCGCCGCTTTCTTCAGCCAGTTCTCGTCGAGAAACGAGATCAATCCGTTCTTGCGCGCCAGCCATCGGTCGCGCAGGGCTTTGCATAGCTTGTCGCGCTCAGCTTCGCTGGCCACACCCTTTGAGACTAACTCCTGGCGTTCTTTCTCCATGGCCGCGCGGACTTCGGCGAAGAGAGACTCCACGCCCTTCGCGTCCGTGACGCCGAGCTCAGCGAGTGTTTTGCGGACTTTGTCGTCGATGGTCATGAGGTAGGGGCGCACCCGCGTGTGCGCCCTGATTGTCGGGGGTGGACACATAGGTCCGCCCCTACATGATTCACGTCGCCAGCGCGGCCTTCACTTTTCCTGCCAGTTCCGCGAATCCGGCGGCATCGCGTGCCGCCATGTCGGCCAGAACCTTACGGTCGAGCTGGATCCCCAGCTTCTTTAGCCCATGGATGAGCTGGCTGTATGTAAGCTGGTTCAGGCGGGCGGCCGCACCGATCCGCACGATCCAGAGACGGCGGAAATCGCGCTTGCGCCGCCGCCGGTCGCGATAGGCGAACCGGCCCGCGCGGTCCGCGGCCTCTTTCATGAATTTGTAGAGCTTGCTTTTGCTGAGGAAATAGCCTTTGGTACGCTTGGCGAGCTTCTTGCGCTTGGCGCGGCGCACAGTGCCGCGCTTGACTCGAGGCATGGGGTTTGCTCCTTTCAGAGGATTTCGGGGCGGCGAAGGCACCCAGCCAGTTGGCCTTCCCGCTCCCGCGGGGGGGATAGGTGACAGGTTTCAGGGAACAGCGGCTGCGACATGCAGCCACACTATAATCGTCTCCTGTAACCCGTTCTCTGTCCCCTGTTCCCTACCTGCCGTACGGCAGCATGGCGCGGACGTGTCGCACATCCGCGGCGGAAACCGTGGTGGTCTGACCCAGCTTGCGCTTTCGCTTGCTGGATTTCGACGTCAGGATATGACGGGCAAACGCGTGCCCGCGGATGATCTTCCCGCCGGCCGTCACCTTGAAGCGCTTGGCGGCGCCCTTGTGAGTTTTCAGCTTCAACTTGCCTTTAGCCAACTTGTCCTCCCGAGGAGTCTGTAGGTTCGGGCGTTGCAGCGGCTCGCGCCGCCCCCGCCGTGGGGCGGGGCGCCTGCCGGGCGGGCACGGGGGCGGACGGCGGCTCCCCGGACGGACGCGGCTTGCCGCCGGAGCCTTTCCCCGTGGCCTTCTTGGGAGCCAGAATCGCCGCCAGGGTCGGCCCCTCCTGCCGCGGGCGGCTTTCCACCTGGCCCACCTCGCTCACTTCTTCGATCAGCCGCTCCAACATGTTAAACCCGATTTCCCGATGCGCATTCTCCCGCCCGCGGAACATGACGGTGGCCTTGACCTTGCTTCCTTCCTGCAAGAAATGCACGATTCGGTTCCGCTTCACCTCAAAGTCATGTCCGGAAGTCCGGGGCCGGAACTTCACTTCCTTGAGCTCGATTGACTTCTGGTGCTTGCGCGCCTCGTGTTGACGCTTGTTGAGCTGGTAGAGATATTTGCCGTAATTAATGGTGCGGCAAACGGGCGGGTTGGCGGCGGGCGCTACCTCCACCAAGTCCAGGCCATTACTCCGCGCCAACTTCAGAGCTTCGAGGGGCGGCATAATGCCAAGCTGCCCGCCTTCCTCGTCGATCACACGAATTTCTTTAGCGCGAATCCTTTCGTTGATTCGAACGTATCGTTCAGCGATAACTCATTCCTCCTGGCCCTCCGGGCCGATGGGTGAATACGTTAATTCCATAAATAGCGACGATGGAAACCTCGGTCTGGAAGAGTGACCAAGCTTACCATTTCGTGGCCCGGGTGTCGATAAGCTCGCGCAGCCAGGGAATGAATTCGGTCAGGGGCCGGGAACCCACGTCCCCGGCATCGCGCCGCCGGACTGACACCCCCTGGGCCTGCGCTTCGCGGTCTCCGACAACCAGCATGAACGGCACTTTCTGGAGCTGGGCATCCCGGATGCGCGCGTTCAGTTTTTCATTCCGGTCGTCCATCTGGACGCGGATTCCCGCCGCTTTCAACTGATGGGTCACCCGGCGGGCGTACTCCAGGTGTTTCTCACTGATGGGCAGCACTACGGCCTGCACGGGAGAGAGCCACAAGGGAAACGCTCCCGCATAGTGCTCGATCAGCACTCCGAAGAATCGCTCGACCGATCCCAACAGGGCGCGGTGCACCATGATGGGCTGATGGGGCTGGCCGTCCGCCCCCACGTATTCCAGCCCGAATCGTCCCGGCAGGAAAAAGTCGAATTGCACGGTGGTCAACTGCCACGGCCGCCCGATGGCGTCCACCACCTTGATGTCGATTTTGGGGCCGTAGAACGCCGCCTCGCCCACCATGAGCCTGAACTTCATCCCGCGCTTCTGCAGCGCCGATTCCAGCGAGCGCTCGGCCAGCGTCCACTGTTTCGCTTCGCCGGAGTATTTCACCGGGTCCGCCGGGTCCCAGGTGGAAAGGTCCACTTCATACTCGTCGAAGCCGAAGGTTTTCAGCACCAGCATGGCGAAGTCAACGCAGGCGCCCACTTCGGCTTCCACGGTCTCGGGCGTGGCAAAGATGTGAGCGTCGTCCTGGGTGAAGCCGCGCACGCGCAGCAAGCCGTGCATCACCCCGGAGCGTTCGTAGCGGTAAACGGTGCCGAACTCAGCCAGGCGCATGGGCAGCTCTCGATAGCTGCGGCGCGTGTCTTTGAAGATCAGGATGTGGAACGGGCAGTTCATGGGCTTGAGCTGGTAATCCGCGTCGTCCAGCCGGATGGGCGTGAACATGTTGTCGCTGTAAAAGTTCACATGCCCGCTGGTCTTCCAAAGGTCGAGCCGGGCGACGTGCGGTGTGTAAACGAGCTCATAGCCCTGCCGCAGCAGCTCCTTGCGGAGGAAGTCTTCAATCTCCATGCGAATGATGGCGCCCTTGGGATGCCAGAAGATAAGCCCGGGGCCCGCCTCGTCCTGGATGCTGAACAGCCCGAGTTCCTTCCCCAGCCGGCGGTGGTCGCGCTTCTTGGCTTCCTCGACTTTGGCCAGATAATCATCGAGATCCTTGGGGGTGAAGAAGGCGGTCCCATAGATCCGCTGCATGGGATGCGAGCGCTCGTCGCCTTTCCAGTGCGCCCCCGCAACGCTCAATACTTTGAAGGCCTTGATGCGCCCAGTGGAGGGGATGTGTGGCCCGCGGCAGAAATCCAGGAACTTCCCCGTCCGGTAGGCGGAAAATCGCGGCTCAGCCTTTTCCTCGATCAACTGGCACTTGAGAAACTCACCCATCTGCTCGAAGATCTTCAGCCCTTCGTCCTTGGGAAAATAGACGCGCTCGTAGGGCAGGTCAGCCCGGGCAAGCTCGCGCATCTTCTCTTCGATCTTCTTCAGGTCGTCCTCGGTGAAGGGATTTTCACGGTTGAAGTCGTAGAAGAATCCGGTTTCCGTCGGCGGCCCGATGCCGGGATGCGCGTCCGGGTAGAGCTCGGTCACCGCCGCCGCCAGCAGATGAGCGGTTGAGTGGCGGTAAATTTCCAACCCCTCCGGGGAGGAGGGCGTAATGAACTGGATGGGCGAGTCCGTTTCGAGGGGTGAAGAAAGGTCCACCAGACGGCCGTCCACCTTGGCCGCCAGAGCCTCGGCGGCCAGACGAGGACCGATAGATTTGGCGACTTCCAGTGCGGTCGTGCCCCGAGGGAACTCCTTCGTGGCCCCGTCAGGGAAGGTGATTTGAATGGTCTGCATTCCTAGGCTGCGTTTCCGTCCCCATTGTACAACACTGTAAAATAACAAATGACCGGGCTGCGGTCAAACTTCCCAAACACCATCTGAGGTCGTGCAGACGCCGTTTTTGAAGGCCGGGAGAAGGAATCGGCGTGGGCGAAGCGGTCAATGGCACGCCTTTCTGAGAGAAATCCTGCTGGGGAGGCGGCGCAGAAACCCGCACGCTGTGAAGATTTTGCTTGACAATCCGAGCAAGGCCTACTACATATGGGGCTACGAACGCGCTTGGCCCCAATAGGTTGGCGCTCTCGCGAAAGAAAATCTTCCAACTTGGAGGATAGTGGATGGCAGCTAAAAAGAAAGCCAAGAAGGTCGCAAAGAAGAAAAAGAAGTAGAACCACCCCATTCCCAGGTTTCCTCCTTTCCCCGAGGCCCGCTTCCCCCAAGGCGGGCCTCTTTTTTTTCATCTATTGGCGTGAAGAAATTGCGAGAAAACGCGCCGGCGGTGGCTGCCGGCGAACCTTGAGGTTGAGAACCCATGAAGGTCAGGTGAATCTCACCTGTACGTCTTCGCGGTCGGCAGGCGCGGCCTCGAAGAGCGGATGCGGCTGAAGGTTCATGAATCGCGCCACCAGGACGTCGGGAATCTGGGCGATGCGGATGTTAAAGACGTTCACGTCTTCGTTGAAGCGGCTTCGCTGCCCGGCGATATTCTCCTCCAGACCTGTAATCCTGCCCTGGAGCTGCATGAAGTTGGTGTTGGCCTTCAGGTCGGGGTAATTCTCCGCCACCGCGAAGAGGGTGCGGAGCGCCCCGGTGATCATGTTGTCGGCCTGGGCTTTCTCTCCGGGCGTGGTGGCGCGCGAGTAGGCCGTCCGCGCCTCGGTAACCGCCTGGAGAGTCTTCTGCTCGTACTGCATGTAGCCCTTGCAAGTTTCGATGAGCTTGGGCAGTTCGTCATGCCGCTGCTTGAGCAGGACGTCGATATTGGAAAACGACCTGGCGATGTCGTTCTTGAGAGTCACCAGGGTGTTGTAGATTCCCACGAAGTACATGACGATCCCCAGGGCCACGACCAAGAGAATCACCAGCACGGCCACGGCCAGGATCGTCCCGGCAGCAAGAATGGCTCCCAACATCACGGCCTCCCTTCTGGATCCCCGATGGGCCCGCCGGACGACCGGGCGGGCCCGTCCAAGACACTTCCGGCGACGCGCTCAGGCGAAGCGCACCGCCACGTCGCGGCGGTCTTCCTCCGATACCTTGAAAAGCTCCTTGCGCTCCAGGTGCAGCAGCCAGGCCACGAATACGTCCGGGAGCTGTTGAATGCGGATGTTGTAAGTGTTCGTCGTGTCATTGAAGAACTCGCGGCGGTCGGCGATGCGCTCCTCGATCTCCGAAATGCGTTTCTGGAGCTGCATGAAATTATTGTTGGCCTTCAGATCGGGATACTTCTCCGCCACGGCGAACAGGGTTTTCAGCGCCCCGGTAACCATCGTATCGGCCTGGGCTTTCTCGCCGACGCTGGTCGCCCGCTGAAAAGCGTTGCGCGCCTCGACGATCAGCTGGAACGTCTTCTGCTCGTACTGCATGTAGCCCTTGCAGGTCTCGATGAGCTTGGGCAGCTCGTCGTGCCGCTGCTTGAGCAGCACGTCGATGTTTGCCCAGGACTTGTCGATGTTGTTCCGCAGCCGCACCAGGCTGTTGTAGATGATGATGAAATAGATGATCAGGCCGATGGCGACGAGAAAGAACACCAGCGCGATGAGCATGAAGATTCGCACAGCCATTCCGTTCTCCTTTCGCTACCTCAGAGCCAACCGAGCCCTCGGAGGAGGAGATCGAGGAAGAAAACGGAGGCGATCGCTCCCAGGAAGATAAACAGCAGCGCCTTCCTCCGCAGGCTGCTCTCCAGCGCTTCTTCGCTCCTCCAGGAGATCAAGAAGGTCGGCTCGTCTTCACCCTTGACGATCATATTCCGGTCGTTCAAGTCCTTCGGCCTGGAGTTCTCGGCACAGGTCCCCGTCAAGTCGTACCAGTATCCGGGAATAATACAATACTCCGTCAAGCGGTACCGGTCCCCGTAGCCTCCGTAGCGCCGTCCGACGCTCCCGGTGAGAAAGGCTTGCTTAATGGTGTTGATCAAGAACTCCGGAGAGCGATCTGACAACCTCGGTCTGGCGGTAACGCGAGAGTCATCTTTGGGCCCGATCCTCGAGATATCCCGCCGCGACAACCCGCCGCTTGTCACGTAGTCCCTCAGCTCGTCGTTCGTCGGCCACCCGTCAGTTGACGGGCTGGTAGGGGATGTCTTTTCTCGGCCGAAGGTTTTCCAGATCCAGCCTTTCCCAACTTGACCTCCGATTTCACGACGGGCGTTTTGCTTCAGGTCGAACTCGACGCCGTAGAGGTTCACCAGCACCTCTCCGCTTGCGTCCTCCAGATAGAACCTCAGGCCGTCCGTATCCGTTCGGGTGTGGGTCCAGCTCCCCCGCCCCTTGGAATCTTTTTGCCAGCGCTCGATATCCACCTTGTAGTAGAAGCAGGGCGTGTTGGTAATAGGACTGTGGAAGAATTCGTCTCCCTTCGCTTTGCCGTGGATCTCCACCAGACCCATGGCGATGCTTCGGATGGGGACCTCGGGTGTATCCGCAAGTACCCGGTACTTGCGAAAGACCCGGAATCCTTTAAAAAAAAAGTAGAGGCCCGCGCCGAAGGCGAAGACCAAGCCAAAGAGATCATCGTTGGATGACATGGGTTATCGGTGCGAGCGAGACGGGATGCTATCCGGGGGGGGACCAAAAAGCAAGGTCGGACCACCCCGCCCCACCACCCTTCGACTACCCAAGCGATTCACTCTTCAGTATGATGTTTTCCCGCCGGTGGCGCTTCAGACCGCGGCGCGGACTTTGATGGGACCCTTCCGGATTCTCGAACACACCGCGGACGTAGGCTTTGAGGCCGTCGGGGCGACGTGCGAAGAAGTTTTCGCGAACTCTGCCCGGGCGCTCTTTTACCTGATCGTGGACTTGGAGACGATTGCGCCGTGCGAAAAAACCAGCCTGAGCGTGGAGGGATCCGACCCGGACGCTCTCCTCGTCAATTGGCTCAGCGAACTCCTCTACTTGCACGACGCCGAGGGTTGGCTGTTTTCAGATTTTGCCGTCCGGTTGACCGGGGAGAAGTTCCTCGCCGCCACGGCGCGCGGGGAAAAGTTTGATTCCCGGCGCCACCAGGCCAAGATGATGGTGAAGGCCATCACCTATCATCAACTCAGTTTGGAGCGCACCCCCGAGGGTTGGCGCGCCCAGGTGTATGTGGACATTTGAGTCCGGTCGAAAGCCGAGAGTCGAAGAGCCGAGAGGCATGACCTCTCGCCGTCCCCATCGCTCCCCCGTTATGCCGTCTACCGTCTGCCGTCTACTCCCCGCCGCCTTCTGCTTTCTACTCTCCGCCTTTTGCCTTCCGCCTTCTTTCTACGGTCTTCCCCCTGCCCGGGGACATTACGAAGTTCTGGAAATCAGTCCGCAGGTTTTTGTCTGGGTTCCGGAAGACATTCTCGATCAATTGAGTGACCCGCAGTTCAATCGCGCCGGGACTGCGGGGTTCATCTCCACGCCGGAGGGTGTGGTGGTAGTGAATACCACGAACAGTCCGTTTCACGCGCGCGAGGTGCTCTACGAGATCCGCCGGTGGACCGACCTGCCGGTCCGCTACGTCATCAATACCGGCTCCGCCGGCGACTGCATGCTGGGCAACGAGGTCTTCCAGGACCTTCAGGCCACCATCATCTCCACACTCGAGGCGCGTGACGAAATAGGGCTCTACCGCCTGGACCTGGCGCAGCGCATCCGCGAGGACTTCCGCCTGGAGGCGCGCATGCGGGGTATCCACGTCACCGTGCCGGGCCAGACGTTCGACCTGGAGATGTCGATCAACCTGGGCGGGCGGCAAATTCGATTGCAGAACCTCGGCGGGGGGCAGTCGCCGGGTGATGCCGTGGTGTATTTGCCGGACGCCAAGGTCCTCTTCCTCGGCCGGCTTTTCTACAGCGGCTATTTCCCCAGCATGACTGCGAGCAACGTGCGCCGCTGGATTGAAATTCTTCGTCAAGTGGAAGGCTGGGACGTCGTGACCTACGTTCCCGCGCGCGGGCTGCCGGGCGGTAAGAAGGAACTTGCGGAGTTTCGCGGCTTTCTCGAGTGGCTGGTGCAGGAGGTTGAACCGCGCGTCCGGCAGGGAATGTCGCTCATCGACATCAAGCGCGAGGTCAATCCGCTGGAGAAATACGACTGGCGCGCCCGCGACCTCGCCCCCCGCGCTGTGGAAGCGGTTTACAGACAGACGGCTGACCAGACGGCCCCATCTCGATGACGGCCCGGCAATTCGGCTCAACAACGCCGAGCCACTCGGCGAGAATCGACATTTCAGGAGGCTTGCAATGAAGCTATCACGGCGGGATTGCTACCGGCTGTTTCCTGCGCTGATCGCCTCGGCGGGTTTTGCCGCCCAGGCGGAGGTGTTGCCGTCCAAAGCTGCTCGCTATGAGGACTTGCCGGTTCGTTCGAGCGGTGAGAACAGTTTCCGCTCCATCCTTGATGGAGAGACTCACGAAGGCTTCCCGATTGAGGTGCATGCTACTGAGCTAGCTCCGGGCGCGCTGCCCCATCCCGGCCACCGCCATCGCCACGAAGAGATGTTCCTGATTCGCGAAGGAACCGTGGAAGTCACGATTGAAGGGAAAGGCACCCAACTGGGACCGGGGTCCGTGGCCTTCATCGCCTCCAACGAGGAACACGCCATCCGAAACGTCGGCTCGACCCGCGCCAAGTATTTCGTGATTGCCCTGGGCCGCGACGACGCCTGATCGCCCTCCAGCGGAGACTCTCCTCACCCGGCCTTCCCGGATGTGTGCGAATCCCGCCGTTTGCCTAAGCGTCCAACTCCTTCCGGCAAAATTCAAAGCACTTCTTGACCTCGACGATGGCGTCCATGCAGGCCTTCCCGTACTCGTATTCGATGTTGGCGGGAATCTTCCAACCGTTGTCGCGCAGCAAGCGCAGAACGGGACCGATGGGCGTTTCGCCTTCGCCGAAGGGCAGGTTCGCCCCGTGCTCTTTCTTGCGGTCCTTGATGTGGAGGGTGACGATGCGGTCGTGGTGCTCGCGGATGTACTCGAGGGGATTGCCGCCGGCGGCGGTGAAGTGCCCGACATCGAGGTTGACGCCGATGTACTTTGACGCGCCCTCCATGGCGCGCGCATAAGTCTCGGCGGTCGAGAATTCGTCGGGGTCTTTGGTGTTGTCGTGGCCGTGGAAGCCCACCATGATCTCGTACTTCTTCGCGTACGTATCCGCGCGCGGCGCCACGCTGACGTTGGCCGAGGCGGTCACGTATTTCACGCCCAGCGCCTTCGACATTTCGAAGCCGCGCTCGATTTCCTCGTCGGTCATGTCCTTGCGGAAGCTGTAGTTGTAGGCGTAGAGAAGCACGCCCGCCTGGTCGAATTCCCCTCGAACTTCGTGGAAGAACGAGAGCGGCGTGCTCATGCGCCATTTGCTCAGTTCTTCGCGCTTCAGGTTTCTTGGTTCCAGGTGTCCTTGCCACAACTCGCATTCGCCCAGCCCGCAGGCGCGATAGGCTTCGATGCAGGCGTCCAGGGGCCGGTCGCGGAAGGAATAACTCTGGGCGCCGATTTCGACGCCGCGCACTACCGAGTCGATCATCTCTGCCCCCAGCCCGGCCCGGTGGGGAACCAACCAGCCGGCCGTTCCGGCAATAAGAATCTTGGTCGCATTACGACGGGATATTGTGCTCATAAGCCCTCCGCAACGTTGAAATGCATCCGATGCGGGGAGTATAGGGGGGAGCCACGGCGGCGCAAGCGCGCCTTCGGTTGACCGACGGAGGGTATGGTTGGGTAGGGGAGCCCGTCGGCTGACGAGCTCCCGCGGGCCCTGCACCGTACGGTGAATGGGCGGGAGGGCAGAGCCCTCCCCTACCAACCCAATCACTCACATGCGAAAGAGCCGCAGGGATGCAACACACTGCGCTCGGCTTGCAGACCAGAGAAGATCTGCTCCATCCTGCAACCTTGACGCAAGCCCGGCGGAAGAAATGCCGGGCTGTTATAATGAACCGATACCCGTGCTCGCTTTCCGCCGGAGGCGCCAATGCCTCTTCAAATGAGCCAACTCGAAAAGGTCGACGACTACCGCTGGCTGGTGCCGCAGGGCACGCGGCCCGGAATGCTCACCGACGCGCTGATTTTCACCGACGAGCGGTTGCTCAAAGACTTGCTCAAGGACCTCTCGCTCGAGCAGGCGGTGAACGTGGCGATGCTGCCGGGGATCGTCGGGCGCTCGCTCGCCATGCCGGACATCAATCAAGGCTACGGATTTCCCATCGGGGGCGTGGCGGCCACCGACCCTCAGGAAGGCGGCGTGGTCTCGCC
>DATKYV010000093.1:0-15590 GCA_035528275.1 Terriglobia bacterium
CTGGTTTTGCGACGTGGGAGGAACAATCTTGGCGTCGAGAATGACGCCTTCCTTATCGAGGCGATAGCGATGGTAGAGGATGCCGCGCGGGGCTTCCGTGCAGCCGCAACCCGTCGAGGCACGCGGCTCGAAGGGCACGGCCGGTTTCTCCGGCGGCTCATACTCGCCGATGATGCGCAGGGCCTCGTCGCAGGCGTAGAGCGTCTCCACGCTTCGCACCACGATGCTCTGAAATGGGTTGAGGCATTTTGGACCGAGCCCGGCGGAGCGCGCGGCTTCTTGCGCCATGGGAGAAAGACGGTCGAAGTTCAGGTTGTAGCGCGCCAGCGGCCCGGTATGGTACGCGCCGCGGTCCTTGAGGACGGAGTGCAAGGCGTTGGAATGTTCGACGTGCTCTTCGACAAAGTGGTTCTCGTATTCGCGGACAGGAATATTTAATCCCTTGTTCGAAACCAGCCGCCCTTCGTTGAAGGGATATTCATCCGGGTGGCGCAGGGCGACGAATTCGTAATCCTGCTCGAACTCCGGGAAAGGCAGCGTCGCCGCCCAGCGAACGGTTTCGAGAGCCGCATCCCGCGCCCATTTCAGTTTTTCGGCGAGCGGCTCGAGCTCCCGCCGCGCCGGCACTCTGTAGAATCCCCCGACGCGCACGTTGATGGGATGAATTTCCCTGCCCCCGAGCAAGGTGACAATATCGTTGCCGACCTTTTTCAATTTCAACCCGCGCTCGACCGCCTCGGGGTGGTCCTTGGCCATCCGGATGGCGTCGGGATATCCGAGAAAATCCGGCGCGTGGAGCATGTAAACGTGCAGGACGTGGCTCTCGATCCATTCACCGCAGTAAATCAGCCGGCGAAGCGCGCGCAGCGGGCCTTCTACCTTGATGCCATAGGCGTCTTCCATGGCATGCACGGAGCTCATCTGATAGGCGATGGGACAGATGCCGCAGATTCGCGCCGTGATGTCGGGCGCCTCGGTGGAATTGCGGCCGCGCAGGAAGGCTTCGAAAAAGCGCGGCGGCTCGAAGATTTTGAATTGAACGGCCGCCACCCTGTCGGCCTTGATCCTCAGGTAGAGCGCGCCCTCGCCCTCGACGCGGGCCAGGTAATCGACTTTGATCGTCTTACCCTTCATGAGCCTCGCTCGCTTTGCGAAATGCTTCCGCGTAGGCGTTGAAGCTGCGGAAGGCTCGGACGAGGTCCGGTTCCTTCACCCCCAACTGGACCCACTGGGCGCCGAGCGATTCGGTGTTGGGCGTCTCCATCGGTCCGAAGCATCCGTAGCAGCCGCGGTCGTAGGCCGGGCAGATGGCGCCACAACCGGCGTGGGTGACCGGCCCCAGGCACGGCGTGCCGCGCGCCACCATCACGCAGACGGTGCCGCGCTGTTTACACTCGACGCAGACGCTGTGCGCCGGCGTATTGGGTTTGCGCCCGTTGAGAAAGGCGCTCAGCACTTCGACGAGCTGATATTTGTTGACGGGACAACCGCGCAGCTCGAAGTCCACCAAGACGTGGTCGGCGATGGGGGTCGATTTGTTCAACGATGAAATGTACTGCGGCGTGGCATAAACGATGGAAATGAACTCTTTCACGTCCTTGAAATTGCGCAGCGCCTGGATGCCGCCCGCCGTCGCGCAGGCGCCGATAGTCACCAGGAATTTTGACGCCCGGCGCACCAGGTGGATACGCTCGGCGTCGTGCTGGGTGGTGACGGAGCCTTCGACGAGCGAGAGGTCGTAAGGGCCTTTCACGACGGCGCTGGAGGCTTCGGGAAAGTTCGCGATCTCCACCGCCCCGGCGACGGCCAACAATTCGTCTTCGCAATCCAGGAGGCTGAGCTGGCAGCCGTCGCAGGAAGAGAATTTCCAGACGGCGAGTTTGGGTTTGCGGGCGCGCGCCATATTAGATCTCCCGCCCTTCGAAGTAGGGCTTGATACGGTCATAGCGAAACACCGGCCCGTCCTTGCAGATGAACGTGGGCCCGTACTGGCAGTGTCCACAGAATCCGATGGCGCACTTCATGTTGCGTTCCATAGAGACATGGATGCTGTCGAAATCGATGCCGCGCTTGTTGAGCTCCTTCACGGTGAACCGCATCATCACTTCCGGCCCGCAGACCATAGCCACGGAGTTGAGCGGATCGAACGGCGCCCTGTGGATGAGCGTGGTGACGACACCGACGTTGCCGCGCCACCCGCCCATGGCGCGGTCCACGGTGACGAAAACGTCGAGGTCAAACCGGGCGCGCCAGGCTTCCAGATCCCGGCGAAAGAGGATGTCCGCGGGAGTCCGGGTTCCGTAGAGAAGGACGACCTTTCCATAAGCTTCCCGGTTTGCCAGCACGGAGAAGAGGACGGGGCGAAGGGGCGCGAGTCCGATTCCGCCCGCCACGATGACCACGTCGCTGCCTGCCGATTCTTCCACGGGCCAGTGGCTCCCGAAGGGCCCCCGCACGCCCAGCACGTCGCCGCGTTTCAGCTTGACCATGGCCTTGGTGACCGTCCCCACGGCGCGCGTCGTGTGCACGAGCAAACCCGCCTGGGTCGGATCGCCGCTGATGGATACCGGAACCTCGCCCACGCCGAAGACGTAAAGCATGTTGAACTGCCCCGGTGAGGAGGCCGGGTTAGCAGCCCCGTTCAGCGGTTCAAGCTCGAGCGTGAACGTATCATCCGTTTCGCGCCGCACGCGCTTGACGCGGTGGGGATGCGGGAGCATCGGGCTGTTGACACCGGCCGTGATGGGAGATTCAGCGATGGGGTTCATAGACGTTTAACAGCTGTAATATCGTGGCCTCCAGCCGATCCTCGATGATGTGCGCGAAGCGCTTTAGGAGTTCGTAACCCAAATCATGATCTTCTTCGCATTTCTTGCGCAGGCAGACGCCATCCAGAGCAATAGCCCGGGTCAGCTCCACCGCCCGGGCATCGAACTGCCAGTGGTAGGGGGGGAGAAGCCATGACCAGCCCAGGATTTCGCCCTCCCCCAGCGTCAGAATGGTGATGGAACCGCGTTCGGCAGCGTAGATCTCCACCGCGACTCTGCCATGACGAATGAGATAGAACTGATTGGCCTCCTCACCTCCGCGGAAGATGTATTGGCCGGCGTCAAAGCGAACGTTGGCCGCACATCCGACGAGCAATTTGAGGTGACGGTCCTCCAGACGTGCGAAAAAAGGGTGTTCCGCCAAGATCGGTTCAAGGGTCTCCATGTTCATCCTTCCCGGTTGAAGTCGTCGGAACTCGTTCGGACTGCCGGATGGCCCGGACTTCCTCGGTAATATCAATGCCTACGGGACACCAGGTGATGCAGCGCCCGCAGCCCACGCAGCCTGAAGTTCCAAACTGATCGATCCAGGTCGCGAGTTTATGGGTCATCCACTGGCGGTAGCGAGCCCGGGGCGTCGACCGGATGCTGCCACCGTGAATGTAGGAAAAATCCATGGTGAAGCACGAGTCCCACTTTCGCCAGCGCTCGGCGTGCTCGCCCGTCAAATCGGTGACGTCTTCGACGGTCGTGCAGAAGCAGGTGGGACATACCATCGTGCAGTTCGCGCAGGTCAGGCATCGCGCGGCAACGTCGTCCCACCGCGGATGCTCGTAATTGCGATAGAGGAGCTCTTTGATACCTTCGGTCTCCAGCTTTCGGCCCATTTGGCTCGCGGCTCTGGAGACAACCCGGTCGGCTTCGCTGCGTTCCTTCTCGGTCGCCTGGGTCGACGACACTCCTTCGAGCACTGCAGCCCCAGCCTCGGTTCCCACCTCGACAAGGAAGTAATGGCGGTCGCCATCGATGATCTCGGTAAGAGCCAGGTCGAAGCCGGACGTGGCCTTCGGACCCGTGTTCATCGAGGCGCAGAAACACGTGCCGCCCGCCTGCCCGCAGTTGACCGCCAGTATGAAGATGTTCTCCCGTCGCGCTTTGTACGCGGGGTCAACGTACTGACCCTGGAGCAAGACCTTGTCCTGGATGCCCATGGCGTGAATTTCGCAGGAGCGAACGCCCAGGAAGGCTACCTTGGGCGCTGCGAGGGGTTCATCCGTTGCCCGGAAACCGTTCCCATTGCGCTTCGCCTGCCACAAGCGCAGGGCTGGCACGTGAAGGAATTGTTTCCAGGAGTGCGGGCCGACCACAAATCCGAAGAAGGCGTTATCCTTGCGCTTTTTCAGGCGATAGCGGCCCCCGTCCTGCTCGTCGGTCCACCCGACGGGCAGATCGGAGGGCGAGGAAATCTCGTCATAAACAATGGCGCCGTCGCGAACCGTGGGGCCGACCAGGGTGTAACCGGCCGCGCCAAGACTGGCGAAAATGCCTTCGAGAGAGGCCTTGGGGATTTTTGCGTTGCCCGGAATTGGGGGCATTGCGGTCTTCCTTTCGTCGATCAAAGGGCCCCGTGCTGCCAATTCTCGGCCTCTGAGCGCCGACACGCCCCTGGGCCGGAGGGCGAGGTGAGAACCCTGGGAGAGCCTCCTTGCATGATAGGGCCGCGGCTCCCTTCGCCAAAACTCGGCTCTTTTCGAACCTCTCTCAACAACGCTCGGCAGGGTAGGGGCAAGCACGCACCTGGTCGGAGGGCTTCCCCCCAGCACCCCGGAGCTTCAAACCTGACCCTGCACGCGCACAGCCAATTGGATTCTGTTACATCTTCCATGCTAGTTTGACATGCGTCACATTTCAATGACGAACCTACCTTGGAGGGTAGGTGATTTCACCCTGATTCTCACTGCAAACGGCGGGCACTAAGCCACTGGGGCGGCTTAGCTCGCATTCGAGGCGGGCTCCGAGGCCACCGGCAGTCGCACTGTGAACGTGCTTCCCTTCCCCACCGTACTCTCCAACGTGATGTTCCCGCGGTGCTTGGTGACGATCCCGTAGGCAATGGAAAGTCCCAACCCCGTGCCGTGACCGCTCGACTTGGTGGTAAAAAAGGGGTCGAAGATCTGATCGATCTTGTCCGGGGGGATGCCGCATCCGGTGTCTGCGATCTGAACTTCCACGAAGTCGTCGACGGAGTTACGGCGTGTGGTAATGGTGATGGTGCCTCTCTCCTCCATGGCCTGCACGGCGTTCAGCAAGATGTTCATGAAGACCTGTTGGAGTTGGGGGCGGTCAGCCAAAACGGGAGGGAGGTCGGGGTCCCATTCCTTGACGATCCGAATGTTCAAGAACAGCGCCTGTCTGGCCAGCAGCGAGAGCGTGTCCTGGAGAACCTTGTTGAGGTCAAGGAGTTCCATGCTGACCTCAGACTGGCGTGAGAAGTCCAGCAAGCCTTTGACGATATCCCGGCAGCGCTCCGTCTGCTTGAGGACCTCCTCCAGGTTTTCGCGGTTGGGGTCGTCGGGCTTGCAGTCTTCCAGGGTCAGAGCGGTCAGCGCGAGGATGCCGCCCAGGGGGTTGTTCACTTCATGCGCGACGCCAGCCGCCAGCCGGCCCAGGGAGGCCAGCCTCTCGGACTCCGCCGCCCGCGCTTGCATGGCCATCAGCTCTTCCGTTCGCAGCTTGACCTTTTCCTCGAGAGTTCGCCCCCACTCCTCGAGGTCCGCCTTCATCTGCCGCAAGCTCTTGAGCATGGCGTTGAAGGACGCGGCCAGGAGTCCGATCTCATCCTGCGAAGAGGCATGAACCTCCTGATCAAACCGACCGGCAGCGATGTTGCGAGTGGCGGCAACCATCTTGGCGATCGGCTGGGTAATGCTGCCGATCATGTAGTATGTGATTCCCACGATTAAGATGAATCCGATCGTGGCAATGCCGAAAAAGGAGAGAATGACCCGATTGCGGGTGGAGGTGTAGGCTGCTTCCAAGAGGCCCACGTAGAGAATTCCGACGATCTTGCCCTGGTAGTTATAAATGGGGTCGTATGCGCTGATATACCAGTCATTCACCACAAACGCGCGGTCCCGCCAGATCTGGCCTCGCCCCAAAACGGCGTCATAGACCTCCTCGGAGACCCGCGTGCCCAGGGCACGCTCGCCCGCCGCAGTCTTGACGTTGGTCGAAATGCGAAGGTCATTCTGGAATATCGTCACGGTAACGACATTTTTGCCTTCGAAGCTTTCGCCCTTGGAGATGATGTGCCAGGCGCGGTCCACGATCTCGAGGTTCCGGTTCAGCAGTACGCCTCCGTACAGAGCGCCCAAGATTCTGCCATCGGTTCCTCGCACAGGCGCTGCTGCGATTAGCACCATACCGGAGGTCTCTTCCGCCTTGTCGACGGGCTTAGCCTTCGGGGTAGGGACGAAGCGGAAGTAGGCTCTCTCCCGGAGGAGGGGATCTTCGTCGTTGAGCAGCTCGGCCGGGACAATCTCCGTGGCCGCCGCGGCCTTGCCTGCCAGCGCCGCCCTGACGACGCCAATGGAAGAGACATCATCTCCTGCACGGTCCGGCTGTGAAACCCGCACGATGACACGTCCCTTGCTGTCCGTAAGCGTAAGGAAGTCGACGGGGGTATCCCGGCGGATTGAGCGCAAATAGTCAACAAGGGCGGCTGTGTTTCCAACCGACAAGTAGTCCGAAATCGTCGTCCCTTGCGCGGAAATCACCACAGCGCGCCTCAGGCCCGCGAGCTGCTGCTCATACACCGTGCGGGCGGTTGCCAGGTGACGGTCAACCCTCTGACGCGCCTCCCTCATGATCGTGGTACTGACGATCCAGGAACCCAGCACGGAGGTAGCCAGTCCCCCAATGGCCAGGATCACTAGATAGCTTGAGACCAGCTTGGTCTTCAGCGATAGCCGGCGAAACCTGGGGTCAAATCGCATTGCCATTTCGCATTTCGCCCGCGAGCCCGGGAGGGCAGGACTTTGGCCCTAGTGTGTGGTTGTGCTCAATGGGACATTCCGGCTGGTTCAAATCTCTCCTCCCAGGAGGACTGTTCCCCGCGCCTTGGGCCACGCTTCGAAGGCCGCAGGGGGTTCATGGAATTCGTGCACCTGCAGGACTTACCGCGCGGCCCCCCTCTGCACCGCGACCCTACTTTGGACTCTCCCGCGAGCCTCCCTCCCCTGCCCGCTCGCGGTAGGGGGGCAAACTAACCCGAAACGTGGAGCCGACATTGACTTCGCTCTCCACGTCTATGCTTCCCCCCATTTCAGCAACGATCTTCTTGCAGATGGGCAGCCCCAACCCCGTGCCGGCGGCTTTCTCACCCTCGCCACTCGGGATGCGAAAAAAATCGTCGAAAAGGAACGGGCGGTGCCTCTCACGAATGCCCACGCCGGTGTCCTTCACCGCAACCACAATCTGCCCTTCCTCGACCTCGGTGGAAACGCTGACACTTCCACCCGGCTTGTTGTACTTGATGGCGTTCGCGAGCAAGTTGTCAAGAAGCACGCTCAGGGAGGTGGAATCGCCTCGGACGTAGCAGGCCTTTTCGGATGGGTGCGCCTGGAGGGAGACACCTTGTCGCGCCGCCACCTCCTGGTGCCTCTGGAGGGCTTCGGCAACAATGGGCTGCAAATCCACCTTCGCTTGCTGGGATGCCAATCGCCCGCCTTCCACCTTGGCCAGGGTCAACCAGTCTCTGATCAGGGCCTGCATTTCCTCGATCCGTTTCAGGCATCGCTCGAGCCACTCTTGCTGTTGGGCGCGTGCGTCCTGCCGGTCACCCAGTCGCCGCATGACATCCAAGTACTGATGGATGGCAACCAGGGGAGTCTGCAGCTGATGCGAGACAAAGGTCACAAAACGCCGCTGGAGCAAAGCGCGTTCCACTTCGTGGTGCAGCGACTCCAGCGTCAGCCGCCGGCGCTCAAGGCCCCGTTTGACGATCAAGCGAAGCTCGTCCGGGGAGAAGGGCTTGGGGAGAAAGTCATAGGCACCGCGCTTCAACGCTTCCACGGCGGTGTCGACGGTCGCGTAGCCGGTGATGACCACAACGATGATCTGGGGATCGATGCCGTGAACGCGCCCAATGACTTCCATGCCGCTGATTCCCGGCATCTTCAGGTCCACGAGCACCAGGGCTGGCCTCAACCCTGCAACACCTTCCAGCCCCTGGGCCCCGTCTTCGAAAGTCTCGACGCGGTAGCCCACCTTGGACAGGATCTTCTTGCACGAGAGCCGCATGGCGCTATCGTCGTCAATGACGGCAATCGTGTCCTCCCTGCCCGGCTCGGTCATTGCACACCTCACCCGCGGCTCGTCGGGCCCTGCTAGCGGCCGTGGGCCAGCTTCCACTCGCGGGGGCGAGAGCTAGCGCACCACGACGGTTTTCAGGATCTCCAGCAGCTTGGTAAAGTCAATCGGCTTCGTCAGGTATCGATCCGGCCGAATCATCCCCACGTCGCCGGAGAACGGAAAGCGCTCGTCCGGACTCTTCTGTATGGATGACACCATGACAATCGGAATGTTCCGGCAGTCCTTGTACGCGGGCTGGTGTTTGATTGCTGCGCTGACACTGTATCCTTCCGTCAGGCTCTCCATCATGATGTCAAGGATGATAGCGTCCGGCTTGCGCTCGGCCAACTTCGCTAGCCCCTCGTGTCCCGATGTCGCCTCGATCACCGTATACCCTTGACTCTCAAGAAAGGCTCTTACCGAGGTATTGAAATCACGGTCGTCATCGATCACAAGTACCGTAGCGGTTTCGGCCATGCTCACCTCCTCGGCGCCAGGGTCTTTATGGCGCCGGCCCAAGGACATTCTCGTCCTCTTGCTGCTCGAGTCTCTCGCCTCTCGGCATCAGGTTGATGCGGCAACATCCGCGTGCGCTGTGCCGCATGCCCGCCCATCCTATAGCACGTCGGTTTCCAAGTCTTCTGCCGCGGCAGGTCCCGCTACCGACCTGTGAAGGGGCCCCCGTCGCCGGGAGATTTGCTGACAAAGAGAATCCTGAGTACAGACGTCCTGAGAGCTATGGGGCGCCGCCGTCGGAGCGTGTCAAGAATGTCGCCAAGTACGGGAATCCGGGAAGGGGCCGGGGGAGAAATCAGGCCAAGAGCGCAGATTGAATGTTTGTGTCCTCCTGTGGTAATCCTAGACCGAACCCAATTGATGAGCCGATTAGACAATTTCATCCAGGATATTGCTGCCTTCAGGTGGAGCCGGCGCGAATTTCTTCGCGCGCTGGGTTACGGCACGCTTGGGTCCGGCGCGGCCGCGGCATCGCTGGTGAACCTTTGGTCCGCGCGCGGAGCTCCGCCGGCGGCAATGCCCCGCATAGAAGCGCAGGAGGATAGCGTACAGAAATCCCTGCCGGAAAGGATTGAGACCCTTCCCATCGGCGACAGCACAATACAGGTTCGAATTGTCGGCGACTTGAGCTCGCCCATCCGCTACGTGGTCATCCACGGGGACGAGGAGACCGCGCCCCAGGCCGCGGAGCTGCACCTTCAGCGCTACGGCGGCGCGCTCATCCAACTTGTAAACCCCGGCAAGCGGCTGGTGACCTTTCGTTTGCCCGAACTCCGGTTTACCTACGATTTTGATCCCAACCGCATTTTCACCCGAACCGGGCTGGAACGAACCTTGAGGGCGCGGAACCGTCGTACGCGGCAGAGCCGATTCCCGCGGCTCTTCGCGGCGGTGCAGGAATTCGCCGACCGCTTTTTGAATCTGCTGGTGGAACCGCGGGTGAAAGGCCAGGGGTTGATCGCCGTCCACAACAACGGAACGAGCCCCAATTCGGATTTTTCCTTCGAGACCTTCGTCAACTCGCGCGGCTACTTTCCGGGGGTCGAAGCCATGCAGTACCGGCGCAACCACTCGCCCTATAATTTGTTTGTGGTGACGGACGCCGCAGACTACGATGCGCTGGCGGCTCGCGGTTTGAACGTGGTCCTCGAGAACAGTGAACTGGCTTCCGACGACGGCTCGCTTTCAGTATTCTGCGGAAGGCAGCGCATCCGCTACGCCAATGTTGAAGGCCGAATGGGAGAAGTCGGGAAGCACGTGGAGATGCTCGACACGTTGCGAGAGATCTGGAACGCAAGCCTCGGGGCGTGACGAGCGTGGGGAGAAGGGAGGCGTAAATGTTGGAACGAATTCGAGTGGGGGCACTGCAATATTTCATCCGTCCCGTCCAGACGTTCGACCAGTTTCGCGACCAGGTGGAAGCCCTGGTCGAGACGGTGGCGGACTATTCGTGCCACTTGATGGTCTTTCCGGAGTATTTCACCATCCAGCTTCTCACCCTGGGAAACGTCAAGCGCCCGATCAGCGAGCAGGTTCGCGACCTCACCAAACAGGTCCCGCGCTTTCTGGAATTGATGGAGAGTCTGGCGAAGAAGAATCGCATTTACATCGTGGCGGGAAGTATCTTGACGATGGGAAATGGCGACGAAGCCATCTACAACGATTCCTATTTTTTCAGCCCCTCGGGCAAGCACGGTTTCCAGGGCAAGCTGCACATGACGCGCTTCGAGAAGGATGATTGGAAGGTTTCGGCGCGATCCAAGCTGCGGCTTTTCGAAACCGATTTCGGCAAGGTGGCTATCGCCATCTGCTACGACGTGGAGTTTCCGGAAATCGCCCGCGCCGCGGCGCGCCAGGGCGCGCATATTCTGCTGGTGCCGAGCTGCACGGACGACCGCCAGGGTTTCCTGCGCGTGCGCTACTGTTCTCAGGCGCGTTCCATCGAAAACCACATGTACGTGGTGCAGGCGCACACCGTGGGCTCGCTGCCCATGGTTCCGGCGGTTTCGTTGAACTACGGCCAGGCGGCGATTCTCACGCCCAGCGATTTCGCTTTTTCGCGCGACGGAATTCTCGCCGAGGGTACCATCAATACGGAAATGGTCGTCATCGGCGAGCTCAACCTCAGGACGATCGAAGAAGCGCGCTCGAGCGGGACCGTGCTGCCGCTGCTCGACAGCGTCCGAACGGCGGAAATCGTCTCCCAAAGCGAAGTCGTGACGTTATGAGCACCGCGCCGCGCGCCCAGATCATCGTGCGCAACACCCGGCCGGAAGATTTTTCCGCCATCATGGAGCTTTGCGGCGAAGTCTACCCGACGGCGCCTCCTTGGACGCCCGTACAACTGGAGTCCCATCTGCGGGTGTTTCCCGAAGGGCAGTTCGTGGCCGTGGACCAGACCACGCAGCGCCTGGTGGGCATGGCAGCCAGCCTGATCGTCTGGTGGGACGACTACGACTCGCACACCACGTGGCGGGACTTCACGGATCGCGGCTTGTTCACCAACCACGACCCGGAAAACGGCCGGACGCTTTACGGCGCGGAGGTCATGGTTCGGCCTTTACGGCAGGGACGAGGCGTCGGCAAGAAGATCTATCAGGCGCGCCGCGACCTCGTCGAGCGACTGGGCCTTCTGCGCATCCGGGCGGGCGCGCGGCTGCGCGGCTATCACCGGCACGCCAAACATATGTCGGCGGAAGAATACGTGATTCGCGTGGTGCGCGGGGAACTCCGCGATCCCACGCTGAGCTTCCAGCTCAAGCAGAGCTTTCACGTGCTCGCCGTCGTCTCCGGCTACCTGCTCCACGACCCGGAGAGCCTGGGTTACGCCGCCGTCATCGAGTGGCTCAACCCGCTGGTCGCCACTTCCGCCGACTTCGCCGGACGCGATCCCCGGTTCCAACCGAAGCCGCCCCAGCCGCCACCTCCGGTTACAGCTTAACGGGCCAACGTTTCTCGCGTGCCAGGTTCCCCGAAGGGGAACAACGCGAGGGTTTCCGGGGGCGCTGCCCCCGGCTATTCAGATTGGGACCTTGCGGGTTTCCTACTGTAGCGGCGGTGTCCCCACCGCCGATCTTACTGAAAATCCCGGAGCGGCGATGGGGATCCGTCGGCTGACGGACTACAACAAAGTCGGCAAAAGCCGCGGAGTTGACGACCAACTCTGCGCTTGTATCTACCTTGCTTCGGGGTTTTTTCTGTAGCCAGGGACCGGGCGCGTAAAGTGGCGCGAACTTCAGAGGTCCATGCTAAGATAGCGTGCATTCCTCAGGTTTGAGACTGAATGCGCCCCAAGGAGGTGCTCTATGGGACGGCTTCGAATATTCGTGAAGTTGGCAATTCCGATCGGACTTCTGGCTTTCCTCGTGGCGTGTACGCAAACGCAGGCACCCGCTCCGCCCGACACGCGGGCGGCCGATGCGGCGACGCTCCGCGATTTGGATGCCCAATGGTCGAAGGTAACCACCGCCAAAGACGTCGAGGGGTTTGTCGGATTCTACACCGACGACGCAATGCTGTTTCCTCCCAATGCCTCGATGGTCACGGGAAAAGAGGCCATCCGCAAGTGGGCAACCGAGATGATGGCGAACCCCGGCTTTGCGATGGGCTGGCAAGTCACCAAAGCGGAAGCAGCCCGGTCGAGCGACCTGGGTTACACGATTGGGACGTACGAACTCACACTCCACGATCCAAAAGGGAAGCCCGTTTCTGATCGAGGAAAGTACTTAACCGTGTGGAAGAAGCAGGCTGACGGCACCTGGAAGGTCGCGGCCGATATTTCCAATTCCGATCTGCCGGCCGCCGGCGCCGCGCATTAGCTGGCAGCCACGGTTAATTCACGTCTGGAATCAACCCGTCGGCTGACGGGTTCTTGGACGCCACAATAGGCACGGTCCCGCAGAGCGGGACTGTGCCTAGCCGCTTTCCGGCCTTGCGGCTTTTCCTGCAGTGGTGGGGTTCCCGCCGCCGTAGGGGCACGGCCCGCCGTGCCCCTTCAAAAATCGCAACGCCCTATCTCCTGACAGCCGACACCTGCCACGTGTTTTGTGGAACCCTGAGGGTCTGAGATCCTCAATCATGTGTGCTCAACCGGGCACACCTGAGAATGTCTGCACCATCCGGCGAATCACCCCTGGCTATCCGCTGCGGACATTATGACCGAAACGATTTCCAGACTCCACTCGGCAGAAACCGGGGCTGGGATCGTGGCCAACCGTGCTAGAATGACCTGAGCCTGCCTGCTGCAATTCAGCGGAAAGTGACGGCCGTGATGGGAGACGTGCAACCTCGACAATGTGAGTCCGACCAAACAATGCAAGCCCGCTCCGAGCCGCGCAGCGCGCGGCCGCGTGGCGGCGCGAGAGTCCTCCTGACGAGCGTGTGCCGCCCCATGGGTCCCGAGCACGGTGACGCTCCCAGCGTGGGCTACGAGCTGCTGCATCGCCAAGTGACCCTGGCGCAGGGCATCTTCAGCCCGCGCGCCACTCACCACACGTTCTCGCTCGATTACATCGCCGCGAATGTGGATGCGCCCACCGTCGTCCTCCACTACCCTTCGCGCCAGGAGTTAATCCGCGAGCTGCGCAAAGGCCCGGAGGTGGTCGGCGTCTCGTTTATACTGGCGACGTTTCACCGCATGAAGGAAATAGTCGCCCTGGTGCGGCAATACGCTCCCCAGGCGCGCGTGGTGCTGGGCGGATACGGCACCGTCGTGGACGATGCGACGCTCGCCCCCTACGCCGACCACATCTGCCGCGAGGAAGGCGTGGGCTTTTTCAGGGCGCTCCTCGGAGAAACCCCGCGCCCCCTGCCCTACGACCATCCGCTGGTGGTCAGCAGGCTCAAGGTTCTTTCCGTTCCCGTACGCCGCACGGGCATGATTTTTGCCGGCCTGGGCTGTCCCCACGGCTGCGACTTTTGCTGCACCTCCCACTTCTTCAAACGCCGGCACATTCGGCTTCTTCCCACCGGCGACGACGTCTTTCGGGTCATCGAACGCTATCTGGAAATCGATCCGCACATGAGCTTTACGATCCTCGACGAGGACTTCCTCGTCGCCCGGGACCGCGCCATCCGCCTCCGCGAGCTGGTCCAGGCGCGTGGAACGCCGCTTTCGATTTTCGCCTTTGCCACCGTGAAGGGGCTGAGCCGCATGACCCCACAGGAACTTTTGGAGACCGGAATCGACGGCGTATGGCTCGGCTTTGAAGGAAAGCGCTCGGGTTTCGCCAAGCAGCAGGGCCGGCCGGTCGAGGAGCTGATTCCCGATTTGCGGTCACACGGCATCAGCGTGCTGGCTTCGATGATCGTAGGCTTCGACTACCAGACGGCGGACGTCATTCGCGAGGAGCTCTCAGAGTTCGTGGCGCTGAAGCCGACCTTGGGACAGTTCCTCATCTATGGCCCGACTCCTGGCACGCCTTTCTTCGAGCGCGTGGTGAAAGAGGGGCGGCTCCATCCCGAGCTGGCGGAAAATCCGGAGCGCTACTACCACGCGTGCGATGGGTTCACCGCCATGGTCCGCCATCCCAGCCTGACGGCGGCCGACATCGAAAATCTCCAGCGCGAGTGTTTCGAAACGGATTTTCGTGTCCTGGGGCCGTCCATCCTTCGATCCCTCGACGTCTGGCTCCAAGGGTGGAAGCGGTATCACGCTTCAGGCTCCGCGTATCTGCGCGCCAAAGCGGAGGGCTGGGCCGCCAACATCCGCCAAGGCTTCCCACTTTTGGGCGTGGCGAAGCGCTGGGGGCCGAACCCCGAGGCAGCGGCGCGCCTTCAATCAGAGATCGAATCCGCGCTCGGCCCCCCCAGCTTCGGGCGAAAGTTTCTTGCGGTTGCAGCGCCGCTGGCCGCCGCCTGGACACGCTTCACATTGAAGCATGACCGCTTCCAGCACCCCAAGCTGTGCCGTCGGGAGTACCGCACTTCACGCTGGGCGCTGCGCTCGGGCGAACTGGGGTCGCTGCGCGTCGAGATCGAGCGCGCCTTGAAACCCACTCTGGTGAAACTCGAGGGTGCCATGGACCGGGCCAGCGCGCGGGGCCTGGCGACTGGGATTCTCAACTACTTGCACACGACCGACGCCCAGATCCAGCTGGTCGTCGCCGAGGGAACTCAAGCGACACGCCGGCAACTGCGCATTCTCGGGAAAATGCTGGCACGTCAGCGACACCGGATCTCCGTGGCCATCCCCTCCGACCCGGGAATTTGGGCGGACCTGGGAAACTGGGTGGAAGTAGTCCCTGCCCCGGCATAACGGCCGGAGCGACGATCCAACCTTCTCAGCGCACCCAGCTCCGCGCCTTCAGCCGATCCGCCAGACGATCCGACCAGGAAGAGAGCACTTGGTCGGTCGGCGCCAATCCCACTCCGTGCTGTCCGTGCTGGTAGATGTGCAGCTCGGCGGGGACGCCGGCTTTTCGCAGGGCAAGATAAAAAAGCACGCTGTTCTCCGCCGGCACCCCGTCGTCCTCGTCGGTGTGAAACAGGAACGTGGGCGGGGTGTTTTTCGTGACTTGCTTTTCATTCGAAAATTGTTCGACAAGATTGGGATCGGGATTCTCTCCCAGAAGATTGTGGAGCGAACCCTGGTGAGTGAATTCGGTCGTGAAGGAGATCACCGGGTAGGCAAGGACAAGAAAGTCGGGGCGGCAACTGACGCGTTCAATGGGGTCCGAAGCGTTCGCATCGCCCGCATCGAAGTGAGTGCCGAGGGTCGAGGCCAAGTGCCCGCCGGCAGAAAAACCCCATATGCCAATCGCGTCCGGCGCGACACGGAATCCCGCCGCTCCGAATCGCCCCATCCTCAGCGCGCGCTTGGCATCGGTGAGAGGCGCCGGATGGTGATAGTGCGGGGCGTGCCGATACTTGAGGACGAAGGCGGCGATGCCGATGGAATTCAGCCAGCGAGCGATCTGGCGGCCTTCGTGGTCCATGGCCAGCATCTGATAGCCG
>DATKYV010000094.1:0-4316 GCA_035528275.1 Terriglobia bacterium
GACCGCCGCTACAAAAAGCCAAACTGGCCCACCACCGGAGTCAGGGCCTTGAAGCAGTGACCAGTGATCAGTCGCAAGTGGCAAGGGGGAGGTCAGGTTTCAGGTGACTGAAGGGCAGGGACTAGGTGCTGGGGGCTAGGGACTAGGGAAGCCAAAGCAAAGGGCAAATGGGATAAGAACCGGTGCTACGTGGTAGGGAGGGACCGAGCCCCGAATCCCGAGGGCCATTGAAACATCGGGTGATTTGGTGATCGGGAGATTGAGTGATCGGGTGACAGGAACATTCGGTGATTTGGTGATTTAGCGATCGGGTGACAGGAACATTTGGAGATTTGTGATTTAGCGATCGGGTGATTGCGAACGCGGGTGATGGGGCCATCGAGCCATCGGATGACTGAGTGATCGGGTCATCGGCTGATTGAATCAATCGGCCAATGGATCAATGGAAAAATGAATCAATGAAACAATTTCACAATCCCTCCCGCCCCTTACACCCAACACCCAGAACCTAACACCTGTTTTTCCCGCCCCCAGCCCCTAGCACCCAACACCTAACACCTGTCACCTGGCCCCCGCCTTCTTCCCCGCCATCCGATTACTAAATAGTAAATTTCCTCAGTCCCCAGCGACCGCCCACGAATCTCTGTAATATGTTGATTTAATTAGTCTTACTTCAAATTTCGAAAAGTGCCCCAATCCAAGAAATTGAGAACATGGAGAACAGTGAGAACAGTGAGAAAGTCCCGCGCGCCGGCTGCTTGGGTCGTGGCGCTCCGGCCCGTCACCTGCTACTCGTCGCTGGGCTCTTTGGTCTTGCGGCGAGGGGACACCCGGCGCGCGCCGCCCTTCGTGCCTCTTCGTGCGCGAGGCCTGCGCGGCTTGCGTCCTGGAGTCGAGCTTACCGCCGCGGCCTCTTCGATAGTTGGACGTGGCGCCTCTTCGGGAATGCTCCCTTCGGCCATGACTTCTTCGACGGGTGGAGCGGGCTCGTCCCACGTGACGTCGGCTTCAGGCGGAGTGAACTCGAGCGCGCTCTCCGCTCGTTCGGCAACCGGCTCGGTGCTTGGCGTTGAGGCATGAGGAGCCGCGGCAGTCTTCGCAGCCGGGAAGATTCGCCACACGCCTTTGCGGTCGCGCTGCAATCTCACCAAACCTTCGCGCTGCGCGCGGTGCAGCAGATTGAGGATGGCGCGGAAGTCGTAGTGGCGTTCGTCGGTGCTTGGATCGATGGCGCGCAGTCCCTGGCGGATGTGCCGCAGGTAGATTGGCCGGTTGGGAGCCTTCTCCGCCGCGGCATTCACAGCCTGCATCAGGTAGCCCATCACCTCCGGGCTGTCGATGGGTTCGCGCGCGCCGGCCGCGGGGGCTTCTGCCGCCGCCGGCTGGTCCGGTATTCCCGCCGAACCGTCACCCTCGACAACCGTTTCTGCACCAGACTCTTCCTCATCACCCGTCACGATCGGCTCCACCAGGTGCCCGCGGTCGGTCCGGCGAAGATGGACCAAACCCGCGCGGTGCATCTTCTCCATGAACTCCAGGAACGATCCGGCGCCATAGTCGCGCTCGCTGAAGGTTGGATCGAGCTGCAGCAGCGTGCTCTTCAGCAGCCCGACCTGCGGCGCCACTTCGCGCTCCGCCAGGATCTTCAGCGCCCGGCGGAGGTTGGGCATCGCCGCGGAAAGCGGACGGCTGTCGGAGGCGGGCCGGCCGCGGCCGCGTGACGACCGGGTGCTCTTCGAACCGTCGCCTCCCGCCGCGCTCTTCAGCAGGTTCTCGTAGGCGATAAACTCGTGGCAGTTCTTCTGCAGGATATTGCTGGTGAAGGATCGGCCGCCGACCACGAAGACGCGCTTGTCATACTGTTTCAGCTTCTCCACCAGGGCGATGAAGTCGCTGTCGCCCCCCACGATGACGAAGGCGTTGATGTGGTGACGGGTGAAAGCCATTTCCAGCGCGTCGAGCGCCAGATTGATGTCGGCGCCGTTTTTGTCGCCGCGCGGCGTGACGTTGCGCTGCACCATCTGCACGGCATGCTGGGTCATCTGCCGGCTCTGCTCGCCGGCGCGATTCCAGTCGCCGTAGGCGAGCTTGGTCACCACTTCGCCGCGCTCCTTCAGCGCCTCGAGCACCACGGAGACGTCGAATTCTTTCTTCAGCGTATCCTTCACGCCGATCTGGATGTTGTCAAAGTCGATGAAGACGGCGAGTTTCAATCGCTCTTGTACCACGATTCCTTCTTCCTCCCGGGCCGACTGACCTCGGGCTTTCCTCCCTGACTCTCGCGGGAGGATTGCTTTATTCACCCCATCATACTCCCGGTCGGGCGCACAAGTCTTCTCTTGCGCGGATGGTTACCTCCACCCGCGATTCAAATCCCCGCCTGCGTCCCGACCGAGGCCTCCGGCGCAGAAGAGCAGGACTCGGGGTTGCGGGTACTCGCGAAGCTCTGCCGCGAAACGTCAAGAGAGATATTTGAGGCTGAGGTCAATCAGCTTCTGGGTGCCCGCGTAGGGTTCGCCGTCGCCTTCCCACTCCATCGAGAAGTAGCCGCGATAGCCGGCGGCCTTGGCAATTTTGAAGGACTTGGCGACGTCTACGGTCACGAACTTGCCTTCGCCGCTCGACTCGGAATCTTTCACGTGCGAAATGTTGTAGGCGTGTTTGAACATCGCAGCGAGCGCGCGGTTATTGAAATCCTGGTCGTGGGTGAGCATGGAATTGCAGAAATCCGGCAGCGCGCGGAGGTAGGGGTTGCTCACCTTCTCGATGACTTCGACCAGGAAAAAGGGATCTTCGGTGAAGTTGTTGTCGTTTTCCAGATTGACGACAACATTCTTCTCGGCGCCGAAGTCCGCGACTTCCTTCAGGCTCTCCACCGTTCTGCCCACGTCAGGTTTTACGTCCCGCGGCCCGGCGAGATTGCGCCGGATGCTCGGCGAACCCACCGTCGCGGCGATGGCGAGCCATTCCTTGGTGACCTCCACCGCCTTGTGGCGCTTGGCCGAGTCGGGGTCGTACAGACTGGTTGGAGAATCGACCGCCAGGTCGATGACGCGCACCCCGGCCTTCTCCGTCGATTTGCGAAACTCCGCCAGGTAGGCGGCATCGGTGGAGGCGAAGTGGAAACTGAGCGGCTCGATATTGTGCAACCCGAATTTCCGGACGACCATCGCTCCGAAATCCTTGAGGTCCATGCCGGGGAGCTTGGGGTCGCGCGCCCACTTGTTGCCGGGAGCGTCGATGAACATGCGGAACGGCCAGGAGGCCACCGCCAGGCGATCGCGCGCCGCAGTGGGGAAACTCAGGTGCGGCTGGGAAGCGAAAAGGTCTGAGCGCCAGTTGAGCGCCGCCGCTCCCGCCGCCAGGAGGGAGGAAGTCTTTAGAAATTCACGTCGGGAATGATTTCGCATTTTAGGCTCCTGCGGGAAGCCGCCGTTATTTCCCGCGCCGGAAGGGACGGCGATCCGCGGCAGCGAGAAATTCTCGGAGGGGCTTTTCCCGCGATGATAGAATCCGCTCTCGATCGGTGTAGCGTCAAGCAGGAAAATCCCACCGGCTCGGCAAGGTTCGATCCGGTGAAGCGCACCCAGAGACGAAGGTGTAATCAGTCAAAGCAGGGCGTGTGGGGGTTCGGCTCGCATTTCGAGGACTCCCGTGCTCGCACGCGGCTTCGCGCTAGTTTCAACTATAAGTTTTCGATGAATTCGTCGGGGTCGATTCCGGCCATCTTGAGAATGCCGTGGAGCGTCCCGAGTGCGAGTTCCCGATGAAGAGGCACCACGCAGCCGACAGCCCCCTCTGGCGTCTGCTTTTTCAAAATGAGCTGGCTACCACGCTGGCGGATGCGCACGAACCGCTTCCTCGCCGGAAACCCGGCGAAGCTTAGGCATGGGTGACCTCGAAGGTGGCAAGGAAGACCGGGCCTCTGCCAGCGACCGGAAACTCTTCGAGGTACAGTTCGGTGGCTTCTCGGAGGTTGGCCACTGCCTCCTCGACAGTAGAACCCTGACTGACAGTGCCCACCTCGGGGCACGCGGCCACGTACAGGTCCTCCTCCTTGCGAATCACTGCCGAGAAAGTGCGAGCCACCATGGTGCGCCTCCTTCGGTTCTTCTACATCATACACGTCTTACTTTCAAGCGGCCAGGGGACAAGATGATTGCGGAACTTGCATGAGGGAATTCGTCTTTCAAGCGCCCATTGCACTGGTGCTAGAATGCCGACCGGTTCGGCAGTCCGCGCTCAAGCTCGGCCACCTGATGCCGGGGATTACTTTCGAGGTGCGAGATTATGGCTCAGCCAATTCGGGTAGGCAT
>DATKYV010000095.1:0-12171 GCA_035528275.1 Terriglobia bacterium
TGGATCGTCTCGCTTTTCATTCTCTCCTTTGTTCTGGCCTGGCTTTACGCGGGAGTGCGCGCCACGCGCGGCGCGGGGCCGCGCACGGCCCTGAAACTCGGCCTGGCAGTGGGCTTTGCGGCCAGCGTTCCGGCAAATTACATCACCGCTACCTGGCTTCCCGTCGATCGCTTGTTCCCCTTCTGGTGGATGATTGACTTGTGGGTTGGGGCAATCCTGGCATCGTTTGTGGCCGGGTGGGTTTATAAAGACTAGACAGGCCTTGACTCAGGGAATTCATGGCCTATCCGACAACGGAGAATTGCAGTTTGTTCCCGGTGCGGTCGATGCGGTCCAGGCGTACCCGGAGTTGCTCGCCCAGATGGTAGGCTTTGCCGCTGCTCCGACCTACCAAAGCCCTCAAACGCTCGCGGTAGATGTAGCGATCGTCGTCAAAACTTTCCACCGGCACGAATCCCTCCACAAACAAATCTTCCAGTTCCACGAAGAACCCGTGCTTGGTCAGGCTGATGATGAGGGCGTCGAACTCGTCGCCCAGGCGGCCGGCCATGAACAAAACCTTCTTCCATTCCATCAATTCTCGCTCGGCATCCGCGGCGCGGCGCTCCGCCTCAGAGGTCTCAAGGCCCAGGTTGTGTAGCTCCTGGGCGCGGAGGAGTGCCCCACCCGGCAGGTTTGGTTCGTTCGTCTGTCGCGCCGGCGTCTGTCGCGAGGCTTGGGAAGCGCGTCGTCCCCCCCGACCTTTCCCCATTTCTTCGCTGACGCGCGCGCTGCCACCCTCCGCTTCGAGCACCGCCTTGAGAATCCGGTGAACGATCAAATCCGGGTAACGCCGGATGGGCGAGGTGAAATGCGTGTAAGTGGGCGCGGCGAGCGCGAAGTGGCCGACGTTCTCTTCCGAGTACCGGGCCTGCTTGAGCGAACGGAGCATGAGAAATGAAAGGATGCGCTCCTCGGGTTTCCCCTCGATTCGCTGTGTCAGGCGCTGATAATGCCGTGAAGTGATGGCGAGCTCTTTCACGTCGGCGAAATCCTGAAAGCGTGAAAATCGTTCGCCCCGCATGGCGGAATCGCGACGCGGGAACCGGACGCGTCGCATCGCCGGCATTTCGATTCCCAGCGAGTAACCGAACTTCGCGGCGATCTCCTCGAACTCCAGAACCTTCTTGGGGTCCGGCTTCTCGTGGATGCGGTAGAGCGACTCCGCGCCCTTCCCTTCCAGGTACGTGGCGACGGTCTCGTTAGCGACCAGCATGAACTCTTCGATGATGCGGTGGGCGATGTTGCGCTCCGAGCGTGTGATGCCGATCATCCGTCCGTGCTCGTCGAACTCGATGAGCGGCTCGGGGAGGTCGAAGTCGATGGAGCCGCGATGATCGCGCCGGCGGTTGAGAATAAGGGCCAGTTCCTCCATCAGCTTGAACTGTTCCACCAAGTCGCGGTGCCGGCCGGAAGCGACGCTATCGCCGGAAAGCACTGCGTGTACGGCCGTGTAGGTCATGCGCTCGGCGCTGCGAATGATTCCCGGAAGCAGTTCGTAGGCCACCACGCGGCCTTCCGGGTCTATCTCCATGAGCGCCGACATCGTCAGGCGGTCAACGTGGGGGTTGAGGCTGCAGATTCCGTTGGAGAGCTCCAGCGGTAGCATGGGCACCGCGCGATCGGGGAAATAGACGGAGGTTCCGCGCAGCCGTGCATCGCGGTCGAGCGGCGTACCGGGACGAACGTAGTGGGCGACGTCGGCAATGTGCACCTGAAGAATGTAGTTGCGGTCGAGGAGCCGCTCGACATAAACGGCGTCGTCGAAATCTTTGGCCGTCTCGCCGTCGATGGTCACAATAGGGAGCGAACGAAAATCCCGCCGCCCTTCGCGTTCTGCTTCCGAGATGTATTGCGGCTGCGCGCTCGCATCGGCCAGCACCTCGGCGGGAAAGCGATGCGGCAGATGATACTTGCGGATCATGATTTCCACGTCAACCCCGAACTCGTCACGCGGGCCCAGAACCTCAATCACCCGGCCGCGAGGGAGAGCCGCGGGCCCGGGGAAATTGGTGAGCTCGACGTCCACAATCAGATTCTCGAGGTCCTGAGCGCTGCGGCGCGCCACGGCCGCGGATTTGCCGTGCCTGCCCTCCGACTCCCCGCCAAACTGCCGGTTGCGAGCCCCCGACGCTTCCGGCGCCGGCCACTCCTGCCCGCGCGGGATCACAATCTCGAACGGAATGCGGTGGTCATAGGGCAGGACGTAGTTGTGGCGCGCCCCGCAATGGAATTCTCCCACCACGGTCCTTTGCGCCCGCTCGGTGACGCGCACGATGCGGCCCTCGAGTCGACCGTCGGCCTTGGATCGAACGACGTGAACCTCAACGCGGTCGCCGTGCATCGCTGAGCTCATACCCACAGCGGGAATGAAGACGTCCTGCCCCGCTTCATTCACCGGCTTGTCAGGAACCACGAACCCGTAGCCGTCGCGATGGCCGATCAGTCGGCCGGTTACCAAGCCTCGCTGATCGGACTCTCCTCGCGTCACTGCGACACCTCGAGAGCGAGTCGGCGACTCCGAGGCCGCGTGACGGTCCCCGGAGAACAACGCAAAATGATTCTTCTTCATGTATACAATCTTTCTTCTTCGCGCCAGTTCCCGAAGCGAGCGCTTGAGCTCGCGCGCATGGCTGGAGCGCAGGCTGAGTTCGACCACGAGTTCGCGCAATCGAAAGGTCCTGCGCGGATTCTTTTCGAAGACTTTGAGGATTTCATGGGAGGACGGAAATTCGCGCATCAGGTCCTTAAGAACATTGTACCACCGCGGCCGGGCTCATGAGAGCGGCTCGAACCGGGCCGGCAGCCAAACAGGTTGCCATCCCACATCGAGGCTCTGTAAACTGCCCGCACCATGCGATTAACGAGACTTCTAGGAATCGGGCTCATGGGCTTCTTTCCCTTTGCTTCTACTCTGCAGGCACAGCGCCTCTCCGATCAGATGGATCGTTCTCAGACACGGTCCATGGTGGTTTCGAAGTTAGGTATTGTGGCGACCAGTCAGGCTCTCGCCTCGCAGGCAGGAGCTCAAATCCTCGCTCAGGGCGGCTCCGCCGCGGACGCCGCCATCGCCGCCAACGCCGTCCTCGGGGTGGTCGAGCCGATGATGGACGGTATCGGCGGGGACCTCTTCGCCATCGAGTGGGACGCCAAATCCGGCAAGCTCAGCGGGCTGAACTCGAGCGGCTGGGCGCCCGAAAAGCTCACGCCCGAGCTGCTGAAGCAGAAAGGCTTCGACCAGATGCCCGGCCGGGGAACTTTTTCGGTCACCGTCCCGGGTTGCGTGCGCGGCTGGGAGGCGCTGCACAAGAAGTTCGGGAAACTCGCCTGGGCGGATTTGTTCCGGTCCGCCATCTACTATGCCAGAAACGGATTCCCCGTCACCGAAGTCGTCGAGACCTACTGGCGGAGCGAGAAAGCCGATCTCGAAAAGGACCTCAACGGCCGCCGGGTGTTTCTGGTCAACGGGGAGACTCCGAAGGTTGGTGAGGTCTTTCGCAACCCACAATACGCCCGGGCATTGGAACTGATCGCGCATGAAGGCCCGGACGCCTTCTATCGCGGCGCCATCGCCAAAGCGATTCTGAAAACCTCGAACCGCCTCGGTGGCGTGATGACTGCCGCCGACCTCGGGGATTTTCAGGCGGAATGGGTTGAGCCGATTTCCACCACCTACCGCGGCTGGACAGTTTACGAGCTGCCCCCCAACGGACAAGGGATGGCTGTACTGGAGATGCTGAACATCTTCGAAAAGTTCCCGCTTCACGAATGGGGCTTCGACAGCACCGACGGATTTCACGTCAAGCTGGAGGCGCAGAAGCTCGCCTACGCCGACCTGCGTCGTTACAACGCGGACCCGAAGTTCGCGAAAGTCCCGGTGGCGGGACTTCTCTCCAAGGAGTACGCGGCGGAGCGGGCCGCGACAATCGATCTGAAGCGCGCGCACTGCGACGTTGAACCCGGCGAGCCGGCGCGATACGGCAACGATACGGTCTACCTGACGGCGGTGGATAAGGAAGGCAATATCGTCTCGTTGATTCAAAGCGTCGCGAGCCTTTTCGGCTCCGGAGTTGTTGTTGACGATTTCGGCTTCCCCCTTCAAAACCGCGGCGGTGGGTTCGTTCTGGACCCCAACCACCCGGATGTGCTCGCGCCCCGCAAGCGACCTTTCCATACGATTATTCCCGGATTCATGGAGAAGGGCGACCTGCACATCGGGTTCGGAATCATGGGCGGATTGAACCAGCCTCAGGCGCACGCGCAGTTCGTTTCGAACGTCGTCGATTACGGATTGAACATTCAGGCTGCTCTCGAGGCGCCGCGTTTTACCAAGCTCTCCTTTGGAGGGTGCCAGTTCATGATCGAGGACCGGGTTCCGCTGAGCGTTCGCGAGGCCTTGATTGAAAAAGGACACCCTCTCGACGTGCGAGGCGCTTATTCAAGCTGGTTTGGGGGCGGTCAGGTCGTCATGCACAACTCCCTAACTGGCGTCAACTTCGGCGGGTCCTCGCCGCGCAAGGACGGCGCGGCCACCCCGGAGCCCACTCCTTAGCGCTGCCGCGGATTTCAGGGGCTCAAACCAAAGGCCTCCAGCTATTTGCGCTCGAAGAGTGTGCGTTGTTAGTGAAAGGGAGAGACGATGGGTGAATCTGGTGCCGAAGAGAGGACTCGAACCTCCACTCCCTGACGGGAACTACACCCTGAATGTAGCGCGTCTGCCAATTCCGCCACTTCGGCGAATCAACCTGAAACCAGCCGCCTCGATTCCCACGGAGAGGATCAAGCCATGGGCGGCAATTCTCCATCCTGCCATCGGTGGGCATGTCTGTCAAGGGCGGGCGCCGTGCACTGGGAACTCTCACAGGGCCGAGTCTGCACCGCGGCGCACATGTGAACCAAATGGGCGTCAACCAGGCAAGCCGAGGGAGAGTCATTCGTACTTGACGAATCCGGGATTCAGGACCCGATGGGGGTCATATCGCTTCTTCAGGGAGACGACCGTCGTCCACATGTCGCCGTAATGCGCCTTCCACTGCGCCTGGTCGAACGCGATCCAGCCGGAGAGGTATCGCTTCCCGCCCATCATCGTGGAAGCCTGGCTGGCGAGGTTGAGCCGTGGAAGAGCCTCCTCCACGAGGTGCTTCGGAATCGCGGGCAGGATTCCGAATCCCATCAGAAACTCCCCTGTCGGACGCATGAAGAGCGGCGTTGATGAAACATCCCCGCGTGCCGGCCAAAGGAGGATATGGCCGCCGACCACTACCTGGGGGGGCAAGTTCTGGAGAACTTGAGTGAGGAACATCGGCGTCGTCTGCCAGGGAAGAACGCACTCCATCCACGGGTGCGCGTACTCCCAAAAGCCTCCCCGCTTCCAGAGGGCGAAGAGCGTGTCGAGGCGGGCGAAGAAATCGCCGATTTCACCGTCCTCCGTGTGGACGTGCTTGTAGAACTTCAGTCCGCGCAGCTTCTCGGCGGGCTCCGGCGCGTTGCCGTCGGTTTCCACCGTGGCGTGCAGCGGGAAAAACCACTGGGCAAAAGGCTGCCTCTGATTGCCGACCTTCTTGAATCCTTGGGGACACGGCGTGCACCACGATTCCAGACAATCGAAGCGCTCGTCGGTCATCACCGCCTGGAGGTCGTCGAGGAGGAGCCTGAGGTCGTCGTAGAGCAGATAGAAGCTGCGGAACCCGGGCTTGTGGCGGCGAATCTTGAGCGTCGCCTCAGTGATGACGCCGAATTGGCCCACGCCCCCGCGCGCCGCGTCAAAGAGGTCTGGATTCTCGGAAGGGGAACAGCGGACAACTTCGCCCGTGCCGGTCACCACCTCCAAGGCCAGGCAATTGTCGGCCTGTGTTCCGTGCCGCCAGGAGGCGACGCCGAGCCCGGCGGTGGAAAGCGTTCCGCCGATCGTCACGTCCAGGTTGTTGGTCAGCACCCAAGGGGACAATTGTCTGGACGCCAGATGCTCCACCAGGGAGCGCCACTTCAGCCCGGACTGGCAAACCACGACGCCCTCCGCCTCATTGACGCGCAGAACGCGCTCGAGCGACGTCATCTCCAGCACGATATGCTCGGAAAGCGATTGACCGGTCTGCGAGTGTCCGCCGCCGCGCGTCGCGACTCCCAGCGAATGCCGAGCCGCGAATTTGACCACGCGGGCCACGTCCTCCGAGGACGCGGGACGGACCACGACTTCCGGCTTGCGGATGATGACGCGGCCGAAATCCGTCGCCATCAAATCTCGAGTGGCCTCATCGGTGAGCACCTGCCCTTCTATTTCGCCCGCCAGTTCGGCAGTCCAGCTCATGGGGTCTCCAGAAAAAGGTGAGTGGCACGTATCGGCGTGCCGCAAACTTCTTCTTGGCTGATGGTCCCTGATACAGAAACTCAAATTAACACAGCGCTCAAATCGTCTCAACCGTTTCGCGCAAGCTGGTGCATTGGGTGATCCATTGTATCCAGTCTAACCCCTCGACCCGAGGCCCGTGCGCGGGGCGGTCGGCGTGGTTTTTTGCGTGCAAACGGCACGGGCATCGTGTAGGATACGCAGGAGTTTGTTGGGCTTTTCAACACCCAGAACCTACTTGTTGGGGATACAGGATGGGGTTTCGTCTTTTCTCTGGCAATCGGGATTCGCCCGCCACATCGAAAAACAGCGGGCATCAGCCTGGGACGACCGTCGCCCCGGAGAATGGCGGCAAGCTCATCGTTCTGACCGCGCCGCTCACAGAAACCATCGACCACGCCGGCTATTTCATCCAGATGGCGATGGCCTCCTTGCCGATCTGGATGGAGTTCGTGTTGAACAGCAAGTACCCGCGATGGCGACAGGTTGAATATAATCCCGACGGCTCGGCCCGCTACATGCCCGCCGGCGTCCGCCTGCTGGAAGCATCATTACTTCGCGAGTTTCCCAGGGAGGACATTGTCGCCTGCTATCCTGACGACCTCGACAAGTTCATCGGGCCCGAGACGCGTGTGGTGGCCATCTCCACTCACAACCCGCTTGGCGTGACTTTTGCAGCCGGCGTGTACACATCGATTTTCGGTTCCTCGAAGCATCCCATCAACTCCCACTACTCGAGACTCGCGTTCGCCAAGATCAAGTCCAGCCCCTATCGGCGGAATTTCAAGGTTATCGTCGGAGGCTCGGGAGGCTGGCAGATCACCCAGACTAACTCCTTCGAGGAGCTGGGCGTGGATTGCGTCGTCGAGGGCCGCAGCGAGTCGGTGGACTCCATGGCTCTTTTCCACAAAGCCATCCGGCGGGAAGGGCTGCCGCGCGAGGTCAACGTCGCCCATCCGACGACGCGCGAAGCCATCCTCGTTCCCGACACGCGGACAACGTTCGGTGTGGTTGAGATGACCACCGGCTGCGGACGCCGCTGCAACTTCTGTGTCCCGGATCTGAACCCGCAAATCGACATCCCCAAAGACAAGATCATGGCGGGAGTTCGGGCCAATGTCCGAGAGGGGAACAAGCAGATTTCGCTGGCCACCGAAGACATGTTCATCTGGGGGCAGGTGCGGACCGACACGCCGTTCTTCTTCCCCAATCGCGAGGCGCTGCTGAACCTCTACTCGGAAATCGTCAACACGCCCGGCGTGGAGCAGCACGTCCTGAGCCACTCCACCATCGCCCCATTCGTGGTCGACCCAATGCTCATCAAGAAGCTCTCGGAGATTCTGCTGCCCAAGAGCCCGATTCACATCCCCCACGTCAGCCACCACCCGCAGAAGAAAGTCCTGGCACCGCTGATAGGGCTCGAGACCGGCTCGGTCCGCATGGCGAAGAAGATTATGCCCAGCAAAGCCGTCCCCTTCTCGATCGAGGATTGGCCGAGCGTGGTGCTGGAGGGCCTGCGCGTCGCGAACCAGAACAACTGGTTCCCGATGATGACCCTGATGGTCGGGAACCCCGGTGAGACCGACGAAGACGTCATGGAGACGCTCGACTTGGTTTATGAAATGGAGCGGCGCGGACTCTTTGCCTTTCTCATTCCCTCCATCTTCACCCCGCTTCACGACACACGGATGGAACAGCAGAAGGGCGTGACCGAGACCCGGAACCTCTCAGCGCTCCAGTGGCAGCTCATCATGAAGTGCTGGAAACTGAACACGCGCCCCGGGCAGTACAGCTGGTGGGGTCCCGCGGCGTGGCGAGTGGGCGCGCTCGTCCTGTGGCTTTACAAATTGCGGCGACTCAACGGGCCGCACTTCACGTGGCCGCTCATCATGTTTTCCAGCGCCCTCCCGGAAAAAACCCTGGGACGCATGGGAAAGATCTACATCGGGAAGCCTCTGAAGACAAAAACGCGGAAGGAACTGATTGCCTCCCTCAAGCTTCACTACTGGCAGTATCTGCGGGCCGATAACGACGACCTGCCGGAGGGATATTCCCCGCCGCCACCTCGGTCTCAATCCACGGTCGTCCTCTCTAGCGCCGTATAATCACCAGCCTATCGTGGCGACCGGAACGCGCAGGGCAGGTTGCGGTCAAGGGACAAGATTGCGCGCTGTCCGATAGTTCCGGCATGTCGCTTGTTCGCCTAATTCTCATAATGTAAGATGGCGCTTTGACGCTCGAAAGACCGAGGGATGCGTTTGCGCTACGCGTGGAGGTGTGGATTTGCCAAAAGCTGCAGAATATGACATCGCAATCATCGGAAGCGGGCCTGGAGGCTACGTGGCGGCGATTCGCGCCGGCCAGCTGGGCCTGAAAACCGCGCTCATTGAGCGAGATGACAAGTTCGGCGGGACGTGTTTGCACGTTGGCTGCATTCCCACCAAGGCCCAGCTCTTCTGTGCCGAGGTGTACGACTATTTCAAGAATGCGAAGGAATTCGGCATCGAGTGCAAGGAATACTCCGTGGACTGGCCCGCCGTTCAGGCGCGCAAGAACAAGATCGTCCTGAAAACCGCCAAAGGCGTTGAATACCTGCTGAAGAAGAACAAGGTGGAGACTCTCCAGGGACACGGCCGCCTCAGCGGCCCAGGCCGAATCACCGTGACCGACGCCAAGAAACTGGAGCGCGAGGTTACGGCGGGAAAGATCATCCTGGCCACCGGGTCGGAAGCAAAGATGCTTCCCGGGCTCGAGCCGGACGGCAAGACGATCCTCACGAACCGCGAAGTCCTGGAGTTGAAGGAAATCCCCGCGTCCATGGTCGTGGTCGGCGCCGGGGCCGTGGGCGTGGAGTTTGCCTCCATTTTTCATCGGTTCGGGACCAAGGTCACGATTCTGGAAATGTTGCCGCGCGCCGTGCCCCTGGAGGACGAGGAAATCTCCGCCGAGCTCGAGAAATCCTTTCGCAGGCAGGGCATTGCGGTGCACACACAGGCTTTGGTTCAACAAGCCTCGAAATCGGACAAGGGCGCAACCGTGGAGTTCAAAACCAGCGACGGGAAGATTCAGACCGTCGAGGCGGAAACTCTGCTCGTCGCTGTGGGCCGCGCTCCGAATACGCAAAACATCGGGCTGGAAAAGACCCGGGTGAGGACGGAGCGGGGATTTGTCAAGGTGGACGGTTTCATGCAGACAGAGGAAGCGGGAGTTTATGCGATCGGCGACATCGTCGCGGGCAGTCCGCAGCTTGCGCACGTCGCCTCAATGGAAGGCATTGTGGCGGTGACCCACGCGGCAGGCAAACCCGTCGAGCCGATCAACTACTTGCACGCGCCGAATTGCACCTACTGCGAGCCCGAGATCGCGAGCGTCGGCCTCACGGAGCGCCAGGCGCGCGAAGCCGGCCACAAAGTGCGCGTGGGAAAGTTCCCGTTCTCCGCCAGCAGCAAAGCGCGAATCCTGGGCGTGCGCGAGGGACTGGTGAAGATTGTCAGCGAGGAACGCTATGGCGAAATCCTCGGCGTCCACATGATCGGCCCGCGCGTCACCGAGTCGATTGCCGAGGCCGTGCTGGCGATGCGGTTGGAAGCCACCGCCGAGGACCTGGCGCACACCATCCACGCCCATCCGACGCTCGCCGAGGTCGTGGGCGAGGCGGCGCACGCCGTGGACGGAATGGCGATCCACATCTGAGAAGGAGTCAAGAGTTCAGAGTTGAGAGTTAAGGGTTCAAGACCAAGTCGCTCCTATTCTTGCCGTTAACTTTCAACTGTCAACTTTCAACTCTAAACTGCTCTCTTATGCTTTGCCGCGTCGAACAACTCGGGCTGGTTGATTACGAGGAGGCTCTGCGCCTTCAGGGGGAGAGAGTCGCGCAGCGAAAGGCCGGAACGATTCCCGACACGCTTCTCCTGCTCGAGCATCCGCATGTTTACACCCTGGGGCGCAACGCGAAACTCGACCACCTGCTGGCTTCTCCTGGATGGCTGGAGGCATGTCGAATCGAGGTCTTTGAAACCGACCGCGGCGGCGACATCACCTACCACGGACCCGGCCAGTTGGTGGGTTATCCCATTTTGGACCTGACCACGCACCGCCGGGACCTCACCTGGTATGTGCGGTCTCTTGAAGAAGTCCTGATCGGTGTGGCCGCGGATTTGGGCGTCCGGGCAGCGCGCCTGGCCGGCGCGCCGGGCGTCTGGGTAGAGAACGAGAAACTCGCGGCCCTGGGCGTCCACGTTTCGCGATGGGTGACCTCACACGGCTTCGCCCTGAACGTGAACACCGATCTGAGCCATTTCGATTGGATCGTGCCCTGCGGCTTGCGCGGTAAGGGCGTGACTTCGCTTGAAAAGCTTCTCGGCCGGCGGCTTCCTATGGACGAAGTGGAGGAACGGATCGTCACGCATTTCGGCCGGGTCTTTGACTTCGACGTGAAGGCTACATGCGCCCACACGAACGTTAAGAGTTGAAAGTCGAAAGTTGAAAGCCCCCTGCCGCGTCGCCTCGCTTTCAACTTTCAACTTTGAACTTTCAACCGGTTTCACAATGCCCCGAAAGCTGACTCGCTCGCAACACCACGAGATCTACTACTACCTGCTCCTCAACCGTCGTGTGGACGAGCAGTTGACCGTCCTATACCGTCAGGGGAAGGTTGTGGGCGGCGTCTATTCGGGTCTCGGCCAAGAGGCGATTTCCGTGGGCACCGCCTATGCGCTCGAACCGCAGGACGTGATCGGGCCGATGATTCGCAACATCGGCACGCTGCTGGTGCGCGGCTACCGGCCGCGCGACCTCTTCATGCAATACATGGGGAGAAAGGGCGGGCCCACCGGGGGACGCGACGCCAACACGCATTTCGGGGACATGGCACGAGGTCTTGTGGCGCCCATCAGTATGCTCGGTGAACTGGTGCCCGTGCTGGCCGGAGTCGCTCTCGCCGCACGGATTCGAAAGGAAAAACGCATCGCCCTCACCTACGTCGGCGACGGCGCCACGAGCACCGGGCCCTTCCACGAGGGATTGAACTTTGCCGCCGTTCTGAAACTGCCGCTGTTGATCATTGTCGAGAATAATGGTTGGGCTTACTCAACGCCGGTGGAAAGGCAGACGGCGAATCCGGACTACGCCGGGCGCGCCAGAGGCTACGGACTTCCGGGTGTCCGCGTAGACGGCAACGACGTGCTGGCCGTGTACCGCGCCACGCAGGCGGCCGCGGACCGCGCGCGTCGCGGCGGCGGCCCCACCCTCATCGAGTGCAAGACCATGCGCATGAAAGGCCACGCCGAACACGACGACGCGCGTTATGTCCCGAAAGAGATTGTGGAGAAGTGGCGCCGCAAGGACCCGATCCTTCGTTTCGACAAGTATCTCCGCGCCAGGAAACTCATCACCGCGGCGGAGGAAGCCGAACTCCAGGCACGCATCGAGAAGGAGATTCGCGAAGACACGGCTTTTGCCGAAACAAGCCCATTGCCCGCCCCTGAGGAGGCGGCACGCGCGGTGTGGGCGTAAGGGTGACGTGGCGGCGACGAGTAGGCAGTATGCACTGAGCAGGGAGTGAGGCGATCGTGCGGCCGTGGCCTCCAACCACGGAATTACAATGAACCTCTCAACCACCATGCCGTCGCACACTCTTCTCCATTCCGGCTCGGCTGAAATAGAGAATTCATCGTATGGATTGCCAATCGAGCAGACCGAACGCCTTGCTGCCTTCCGCATACTGCCTTCTGCCTTCTGCTCTCTGCCTTCTGCCTACGTTGAAGCTCGTGGGTAGGGTTTGACAA
>DATKYV010000096.1:0-2777 GCA_035528275.1 Terriglobia bacterium
TCTTATTGGACGCTTCCCTGCTCGATGTGGCGCTGGACACCCTGGCGCGGGAGGATTTCTTCTCGCAGGGCAATCGGCTGGTTTGGGATGGGATGCTCGGCCTGGTGGCGCGGAATGCCACCATCGACCTGGTAACGCTGACCGCGGCGATGCGTGATGATCTGGCGCTCGAGAAGGCGGGCGGGGCGTCAGGCCTGGCGGCCTTATTGGATGGGGTTCCCGCCGGGTCGCGCACGGCGCTCAAGGAATACTGCGGGATCGTTCGCGAGAAGTCGCTACAGCGGCGAATTCTAAATGCGGCGCGCAATGTGGTGGCACGGACGATCCAGGGCACCGACGGCGCCCGAGCGCTGGCCGATTTCGCGGTGGCAGAATTCCTGGAAATCGATGCGCGGGATTCGGGTGCGGCACGGAGCTATCAGCAGGCGGCGAAAGATCTGCTCGAAGCGCTGCAGGGGGGCAAGCTCAAGCGGGTTTTTGTGGGCATTGGGGAAGTCGATAAGACGCTGGGAGGCTTTCTGCCGGGTGAATTGGTGCTTTACACGGCGGAGACGGGTGTGGGGAAAACGCTGCTGGCTGCGCAGACGCGCCGGCGGGCGTGCAAAGACGGTCTGCACACATTATTCGCGTCGGGCGAGATGGACGCCGAACACTTGCTGGCGCGGGAATTGGCGACGGCGACAGGGGTGGAGCATTGGAAAATGCGCCAGCCGGAACACCTGGAGCGGGAAGATTGGAAGTCGCTGACGGCGGCGGCGAGGCATCAATGCGATCGGTGCAAAATCCTGGATGGGGAATTGACGATGGGGCGGATCGCGGCGGCGGCACGGCGCATGAAGGCAGAGGGGGGGGTCGACCTGGTGGTGATTGATTATGACGAGCTGGTGGAGGCGCCGGGGCGGGAAGAAATCGAACAGCAGGCGGCGGTGGCGCGGGGGGCGAAGAGTCTGGCGGCGACGCTGGGGCCGCCGGTGATTCTGATTTCGCAGTTGAGGAAGCTCTTGACCGGCGAGGATCGCAAGCGACCGTCAATTTCAAGGCTCTACGGCTCGGGGGCGAAGGCGAAGCACGCCAGCATCATTCTGTATGTCAACCGAGACTACGTGCAGGCTTTCACGGGCCCGGAAACGAAGGCGGAAATCTTCATCTTGAAATCGCGGGATGGACGGACTGGGAAGAAGGATTGCTACTTCAACATCCAATCGCTGACGTTTGCGGATGTGGAAAAGGGCGATCTACCGCAGGGGCGCGGAGAAAAAGAATTGGATTTCAAGGAACACCAGGCGGGCAAGGAATCGTGAGCTTGCGGGCGGCCTTCCAGTCCGGCGCAGTAGCAGCTAAACGTATGCTGCACGGCTGGCGGGTCGCGCGCAGAGTTAGGGGGGAGCGATGAGCGAGGAAGCGTTTGCTGAGTACATTGCCCAAAGGAGACATACTACAGCCGACGAAATTATTAAGCTAATGCAAGAGGAGGAAAACATAAACGGCCTGACGTTGAGGCGAAGGAAGAAAGATTGGGACGAGGCCACCCGCCAAGCCGAGGCCCGCTCGCTGGCGAGAATCGTGCAGTTGAGCGTGGCGCTGGGAGACCTAGTGGAAGCTATAGAGTTTCCCGACAAGTTGGCTGGCTACCTATTGGATGCCGCCGAAGCCGCCCTCGCCTCCGCGCCCGACCCCAACTTCCTAGAGCGCGAGTGGCTGAAGGCGCGGCTGGATGAGGCGGAGTGGTGGCACAAGATGGCCTGTGTGTTTTGCAGAAAAAGCCCGCTACGGAAAACGCGCCTCGCCAAATTTAAGCGCGAACTGGCCCTCCTGAGCCAAGGCGCCGGAGGGCTGGCCGCGATGAGGAATCAAGCAGGTAGAATACGGCCGCGATGATAAACAACGAGTCTCTCTCGTTGCGGGGGTTCTTGTCCCCCAGTATGGCAAGAGCCGTGCCACCGCATCGCGGCCTCCAGTGTGAGGTCCATGAAAGGGTTTGTACGTGTGGCGTCCGTCTCTATGGTTGCTCTCGTTGCGGAGGATGCTACCAGTGTGAACACGAAAGACGGTGGACCCGTAGGAATTGGGTCTGGATATGCCGAGATGGGATTTTGCGAAATGTGATTCGAGAGGCGTGTAGATGTGCATGAAAACGCAAGAGCGCGACTTGGCCGCGATGGAGGAGGGGAAACATGGCACTGGGTGAGCAGGAAAAATGGGCGGAGGACGCAGCCGCTACCATTTACGAACTAGAGCTTCCATCCTTCGAGGAGTGGCGGGCTCTAGCTGTGAGCGTAATCATTGAGGCCGCTGACGAGGAAATGCGCCGTCTGCGCGCCGAGAACGAGGCGCTGCGGGCGAACTGCGCGGAGATCATGCGTCGTTACAAAGACGTTGCGATTGTAAATCACTCGAAGTCTCACAGTGACCAATTCGATTTCGTTACCTGTCCAGCGCAAACGTGTAGGGAATACAGAGAAATGGAAAAGGACACCCCCGGCCAGGCGCTGCTCGACCGCCTCAAGGCGCTGGAGCGGGTGCGGGAACTTCCGGGGAAATGGCGAAGCTCGGCAGATGGACCCGTCCCCACAGACAGAAGCATTGGATACGAGACATGTGCCGATGAACTTGATGAGGCCCTCGCCGCGTGCCAGGTGATTGGTCAACCCTTGAAAAGAGGTCAACCATGAAACGTCAATTTTTAGGTTTCGCCGTTACATTACTATTGGTGCTGACTTTGGGAGTCCTTCTTGCGCGGCCGACGGTGGTGAACGGCTCGGTAACGGGCAAGATAA
>DATKYV010000097.1:0-6951 GCA_035528275.1 Terriglobia bacterium
CCGCCAGTTCCGAGGTGCCCACGACGAAACTCAGGTCGATTTCGCCCTGGGCGTAGGCGCGATTGACGTACTCTCCCACTTCCGATGAGGGCGTTATGGGGTAGTACCCCTCCCCGTCATATCCGATGTCGATGATGGCGTAAGCAGCGGCTTCGTTACCGCTGGAAATGACGGCCTGTTGCTCGACCATGTTCGTCTCACCTCTTGTTCAATCCCCAAGCTTGAGCCCCAATCCCCAGCGCCTAGTTCCTAATCCTTGTTCTGCTACACGACCGCCAGCTCGGGTTCCGTCAACGCTTTTCCGCGCTTGGTGGTGGGACAGATCTCGACGCATTGCATGCAGCCCTTGCAATAGACTGGATTGATGCCCACCATCTTTCTGTCTTTCCAGACAATCGAGCCCGGCTCCGGGCAGGGCACCAGACACAGGCCGCAGTGCGAGCAAAGCTCGGCGGCAAATACCGGGACCTGCCCGACAGGCTGGCCGTTGGGGTCCGGAACCAGGCAGTGCGTGAGGGCGTCAATGGCGCCGCCGTTCAGCATGTTCGCGTAGCCGATCGGCGATGTTACCCGCGCCGGCTCCTCGAGCGGGTAGTCGGGGCTGGGTTCAAAATTCTTGCTCCTCGCCACGCCCACCGCCCGGTCAAACGCCGCCAAGTTTGCCTCTCGCGCCTTCGGCCACTGCGCGACGATGGCCGTCTTGACTACGTCGGGGGGAAAGTTCAATTGCGCGGCGAGCACGGCCAGCATCGGCATGTTCAGCCGCGACCGGGTTTCGAGCGCGATGCGCGTGGCATCCAGGGTCACGATCTTCCCGCTGTGCAGGCGCAACATCTCGCGGACCTCCGAGGGCGCCCGGTTGGTGTTCACCATCACCGTGGCGTCAGGTTGCAGCCCGCGCATGAGGTCCTGCGTGCGGATGAGCAGCGCGCGAAACACGCTCAGCATATGCGGGCGGCGCGTCGGCCCGCTCTCCCGCATCGGTGTGCCGTAAGGTGCGAGGCGGATTGATACGTCTGTGGGCGTGCCCGTCTTTTCGCTGCCGTACCTGGCGTCGTAGCCGCCGTCGAGATCAAGCTTCTCGACGGCGATCTTGAAAAGCAGCTTGGCCGCCATGTTGGCGCCGTCGCCGCCCAGAGCGGACATCAGGATGTTGGTGAAACCTAGGTCGTCCTGATAAGGCAATACGTGGCTAGGCATGGTTGGACTCCCGCCCGGCTTGAGTCAGGTCTAAAGACGAGTTGAGCAATCCCCGAGCCAAAAAAGGACCGGGCGAAAGAGGTTGGACCGTTGAAAAATCGTACAACGGCAACGCATCCTCAGGACAGGATGTCTTTTTGTCGAATCCGAGGAGACAACCAGTCTTTCCTGTGGGCTTTTTGCCGCTGCTTAACTTTACGCAAGTGCATGTTATTCCAGACGTTAGTGAACCATCTTGGGGCCCTGGACAACCACCAGCGGGCCCGCGCGGATCGCGAATTGACCCTTCCCCGATAACCAGGGGGGGGCGGGGGTGGCTTTCCCTAAGAAAGTGGTGCCCGCCCGAGGGCGGAAAAAACAAGCTAGGACTCTGCGACATTATGGGATACAATCGTTGGCCATCCAAGTGAACATCCTCCTCTACAATCCCGACAACGGCATAACGAACAATTTCATGCCACATCTCTGGATGTTTCTTCTCCAGTCGCTGACACCTGCGGGTCACCGCGTGTTTCTTGTGGATGGCAACGCCCAGCCCATGAGTGAAGAGGAACTCGTCCATTATGTCCGAGAGAAGCAGATAGGCCTGGTCGGAATTGGCGCCATGACGCGCATGGTGGCGAAGGCCTACCGGATGGCGGACGCGGTGCGCGCAGTGGGCGTTCCGGTAGTCATGGGAGGCCCACACGTCACCGAGGTGCCCGACGAGCCGCTGGGGCGCGACGGCGGACCTCGCCACGCGGACGCCATCGCCCTGGGTGAGGCCGATGAAACCTGGCCGAGGATTGTGGCGGATGCCGCGGGCGGTTGCCTGAGGGAGGTCTATGCGCCGCTCGATTCCGCCGGCAAGGAACGCAAGCCCTGCCTCGCCGACTACCCGGCGATTCCCTGGGACCGGATGGACCTTTCCCAATTCAACCTGATCAAGTACTTCCCCAAGATGGCGCGGCGAATCCTGTCCAATATCGGCATAACCTGGCAGACCTTTCACCTGATCCCGATTGAATCAGGCCGCGGGTGTCCCTACGGTTGCGAATTCTGCACGGTAACCGGCTTTTTCGGCGACTCCATCCGCTTCCGCAGCAATGAGAGCGTCGTGAATGAATTGCTGATGCTGAAATCCCTGGAGAAAAAGCAGAAGGGAAAGATCGCAGTTTTCTTTATCGACGACAACTTCGCCATCAACGCGAAGCGGACCAAGTCGCTTCTCCGGGAGATCATCGCCCGCCGTGCTCAGGTCCCCTGGGTGGCGCAAATCAGCATGAACTTGCTCCGGGACGAGGAACTGGTTTCCTTGATCGCCCAGAGCGGCGGCAAGTGGATCTTCATAGGGCTGGAGTCGATAGACCCCGAGAACCTCAAGAGCGTCAGCAAGGGATTCAACAAGCCGGACGAATATGCGGCGGTGCTGGAACGCCTCGCAAGACACAATGTTTATGCCATTACGTCCTTCATCTTTGGGATGGACGGGGACGGCCCGGGTGTGGCCCGGCGCACTCTGGAGATGATCCATTCCTGGCCGCCGGGGCTGCCGGTGTTCGGTCAACTGACTCCCTACCCGGCGACCCCGCTTTACGACCGGCTGGCTTCCGCCGGCCGGCTCACGCGGCCGAAACACTGGCTGGAGTTCAAACCTTTCATCATGGCCTTCGAGCCGCTGGGGCTTTCCATCGAGCAGGTGAAATCGGAACTGGACCAGGCCTGGGATTCTTCCTACAATCCGCCGGCCACCGCCGCTGCCCTTGAGTGGCTGGGGGGGAAGTCTCTCACGGATCGGATCACCCACCTGCTGGCCAGGCTGGCTTTCCGGGGAATCTATTTCCCTCAGATGAAGAAAAGGGAATGGGTGCGGCTCCTCTTCCAGAATCGAGGCCCGATTCTCCAAGTCCTCATGCAGGCGCTGGAGATGAGATTCACCTCGCGGCCGAAAGACGCCACTAGCGATCTGAACCGTGGGGCTGATCCGGCTCTGCCGTTGAACGCCCCCACCACCCCGTTGCCGCAGGATTCCCCGCCCGCCTGAGTTTCCCCGCCAGGTCATTTCAAGCAGCAAACGGCGACGAACGTTCTGTGCGCCGGCCGTCGACATACGCAGTCCCGGGAACATGATACAAGGAAGCTGTGGTCCTCCTGAGGCGGACCTGAACTCGCCCATCTTGCCCGACCTGTCGAAGTCGAGCTAGTGCCGTTCCAACCAATTCGGGCTGCGACTGCGACCGATGACCCAAGGCATTCTGTTAATGCATTGGCATGTACCGATTCGCCATTTTAGGTTGGAACGGCACTAGCCGGGCGACGCGAGTGGGGTCTGGGCGGTCGGGACAGCACGGCACGCCAAGAAGTGTCGTCCCATCCATTGTCAACGGATGTGACTTTTGATAGCTTGGCGCTGCGGACCGACTCTCATGAGCAGAACACTTCTGACGGTTCACGCCCGGATCGAAGCGGCCTGGGAGCGTGGCGCCTCCTGGGCAGCCTCGGTGGTTTCGCGAATCCGACCTCGCGGTTCGCTGGTCTCGGGAAGTGTGCTGGTCCTTCTGACGTTGTTTCTCCCTATTACAGTCGATTCGTGTGGCAAGGCGGCGGGGCCGGGGTACAACCTCGCTCTGGGGCGCCCGGACACATGCTGGCCGGGCTACTTGGGTTTCATTTTCGAAAGTGCGGGGAGGGTACAATACCTCATCAGTCTTCTGCTGGCCGCTGTGGTGATTCTCCTGGTCCTTGCAATCTCTTTGAGGGCCGGCTTCGCGAGGAAGCGACGGCTATACACCGCGCTGTTTGCGGTCGCAGGGACCCTGTCACTTTTCACCCTATCCGATTACTTCATTCTGCAGGTTGCAGTCTTGGACGATTGGGTTGAAGGACCGTTCGGTGCCTTACGCCTGACTGTTACGGTGGCTACTGTTATGCTCGCAGTTGTGGCCGTCCTGGGTCCGGGACTCTTCTGGCCCAGGAGAGTTTTCGCGGTCTGGCTGATTGCTTTCCCCGTCGCGCTCCTGGTCCTGTGGATTTCTGAGGGTGCTGCTCAACTAATTGGCTGGGAATTGAAAGTCTCTGAATCGTGGTTTGCGCTTCCGATGGGCGTCTACTATCTCATGCCCCTGTTCCTCTGGTATTGGAAGGGGTTTTTGCGGCGGAATGAATCGCGCGCTCAATGGCCGAGGATTCGGCTGGGCCTGGCCAGTCTCTACGCCCCGGCAGCGGCAGCAAACTTCCTTCTTCTTATCTACGCCTCTCAAGAAAAAGTATGGGGCCTGGTTCCCTATGTCCTGGGCATCCATGTCATCACTCTCGGCGCCATGCGGCTGGTTGAGCGGCCGGAATCCCCTTCCACAGAAATTGCCGCAAGCCCTTGAACAGTGTCCGTCCGAGTTAGCGGCGGTTCGCCGGTTCCTCAATATGTGGGGACGGGCACGGGACGGTTCTCGCGCGCCGAGCGGTAGATGGCCTGCATCACCGCCACGTCGCGGAGGCCCTGAAGGCCGTTCGGTTCGGGCTCGCGGCGCCGGCGAACGCAGTCGGCGAAAGCGTCGAGCTCGAGCGCGAACTCATCCATCACCTTGAACTTCTTCTCGAACCAGCGGCCGCCGATTTTTCCGAACAGCCGGCGCTCCTCGTCGAAGCCAAAAGCCGGGTCGAGGGCCGCCCAGCCCTTCTCACCGTGAAGGTGGAGGAACGAGGCCCGTGCCGCGCCGAAGCTGGAGCTCGCCTGAGCCACCAGGCCGCCGGGGAACTTGAGTTGGAACGAGATGTTCTCCTCGACTTGGCTGTAGCGCACCGGATCCAAAGACCAGGCGAAGGCCTGAGCCTCTAACGGTTCCTTGCCCGTCAGCCAGCGGATGGTATTCACGCAATAGACGCCCACGTCCACCAGCGATCCGCCGCCCGCCAGCTTGCGGTCGAAGTGCCAGGAAGGTACTTTCCCTCCCGGCGGGAGATAAACCGTGAAGGCGGAATGGATGATCTTCAGCCGGCCAAGCTTGCCGCCGGCGACGAGCTTCTTCAGCGCCAGACTGGCGGGCTCGAAGTACTTGCGGTAGGCGATCATCAGGCGGACGTTATTGGCGCGGCAGGCGTCAATCATCCGCTGGCAATCTTCCACGGTGTTGGCCATGGGTTTTTCGCAGAGCACGTGCTTGCCGGCCTCCGCCGCCCGCACGGTATATTCGAGGTGGCCGCCGTTGTGGTTGGCGACGAAGATGGCGTCCACTTGAGGATGGCTCAGGCAGAGGCTGTAGTCGTCGTAGGTGTAGTAGTCGCTCGCCTTAAACTTTGCCGCGAAGCGCTTGGCCTTGCGCTCGTCGCCGCTGACCACGGCGACGAGTTTTGCCTTCCGGCTGCGGCGGAACGCCGGCAGGACGGCGATCTCGGAGATATTCCCCAGCCCCACCACGGCGTACCCCAGACGTTTGGACGATCCCATTAGGCATTTCCCTTCGGGTGGTATGAGGGGCGTGCTTTCAATTCCCTTGGGATAGGATAAGCCCCGTGTCAACCCGGTTTCGGGCGAAAGGCGGGCAGGACCTTGCGCCTACCCGGCCGGGCGGGAGGCGTTCGAGCGTTCCCAGTCCTCGAAGACGCCCAGATCCTTGCGGATGGATTGCAGAACGAAGGCCACGACTCCGGCGTCGTCGAGGAAGCCGGCGCCGGGAATGAAATCCGGTATGAGGTCCAGCGGATTGACAAAATAGAGGACGGCGGCGACAGCCAGGACAACCGTCCGCCAGGGGACCAGGGTGTACTTGCCGCTCACCCAGGCGCGCAGCAGGCGAAAGAGCGCGTTCAGGCCCTCCCAGAATTTCGCGACTTTCCCCCGGTTCTGGCGGGCCTTGTCGGCGGCATCGTCGAGCAGATTCCGGAGCCTCTCGGCGTCGCGAGCGAACGCCTCAGCCTTTCTCCTCGTCCTTTCGAAGGTCCAGGGCTCGGCCATGATTCCTCACACCTAATTATAACGCCTCGTCGCGTTTGTATCGTCCCTCTCCGGCACCTGTAGCGCCCACCTTCAGGTGGGCACTTCAGAGGGGGCACAGCCTCAAAATGCCGACCTCCCGGTATCACCGGGACAGGTTCCGGTCGGCGCTACATCTACCTATCCTGCGGCCCGTTGCGAAATCAGATCGGCTGCAACTGCGCGGTGAAATGCCGCAGGAACGGCGCTTCGTGGACGATCTTCATGCCTCGAATCTTCTCACGCCGCTTCCAGACTTCCAGAATCACCTCGACCACGTAGTCGATGTGGCTCTGCGTGTAAACGCGCCGGGGGATGGCCAGCCTCACCAGGTCCATGGCGGCGTGCTCGCCGAACATGAGCGTGCCGATTTCCACGGATCGGATGCCGCCTTCCAGATAGAGCTCGGCGGCGAGCGCCACGCCGGGGAAAGAAGCCGGCGGGATGTGAGGCAGGAAAGCGCGGGCGTCGAGGTAAATAGCGTGCCCGCCCGGCGGCTGCACGATGGGCACGCCCTCGGCCGAGATATGCCGGCCGAGATAAGCCGTCGAGGCGATGCGATATTTGAGATAGTCCTCTTCCAGAGCCTCCTCCAATCCCACTGCCACTGCCTCCAGGTCGCGGCCCGCGAGACCGCCGTAAGTGGGATAGCCCTCGGTGAGAATGAGCAGGTTCTCCTCCTGCTGGGCGAGCGCATCGTTGTTGGTGCAGAGAAAGCCGCCGATATTCGCCATACCGTCCTTCTTGGCCGACATCGTGCAGCCGTCGCCCAGCGCGAACATCTCCTGCGCGATCTGCTTGGG
>DATKYV010000098.1:0-11853 GCA_035528275.1 Terriglobia bacterium
CGAGCGCATCGGCTGGTACGCCGTCAACATCAACGCCAACGACGTGGCGTGCCTGGGCGCGCGCCCACGCTGGTTCCTGGCCACGCTCTTGCTGCCCGAGAGCGGCCCAAACGCCGCGCTCGCCGAGAACATTTTTCGCGACATCCTCCGGGCGTGCCAGTCTCTTGGAGTAACCCTGTGCGGCGGCCACACGGAAATCACCTCGGGCCTCGGCCGGCCCGTCGTGGTGGGACAAATGTTGGGTTTGGTCGAGAAGCCAAAGCTCATTCGCAAGGAAAGCCAGCGACCGGGCGACCTGATTCTGCTCACCAAAGGCGTGGCGCTGGAAGGCACGGCCATTCTGGCGCGCGAGAAGGCCGGGCTTTTGTCGCGCAAGCTCGGGGCCGCATTGGTGCGCCGTGCCGCGCGCCTGCTTTTCAATCCCGGCATCAGCGTTGTGCGCGAGGCCGGGATTGCAGCCCGGCAGGGAGGTGTCCACGCCCTGCACGATCCCACCGAAGGCGGTTTGCTCTCCGGCCTCTATGAGCTGGCACAGGCGGGGCAAGTGGGCATGCGCGTCATCAAGGAGAGTATTCCGATCTTGCCGGAGACCCGCGCGGTTGCGGAAGTCCTTGGCTTCAATCCCCTGGCGCTAATCGCCTCGGGCGCTCTGCTCGTGGTCGCGAGCCGGCGCACGGCAAACCGGACCCTTCGCGCCTTCCGCCGCCGGGGGATTTCCGCCGCGGTGATCGGCGAGGTTTGCGGGGAGCGCGAAGGCATTTGGCTCCTGGAGGGCAGGAAACTGCGGCCTTTGCGACCGCCGAACCGGGACGAAATCGCTCGCTTGTTGTGACATGGTTGCAGCAGAAAGAATTGCCGCGAGTGGATTGGCAAGATTCTTTTTTTCGTGATATATTCTACCTTCCAATTGGGAATCATTTCGAAAGTTAGGTCGCCCTCTTCGGCACGATCCAACTCAATGGGAGCGGAGAAAGCTCGACAAACGGCACGCGACACGTCGGGACAACCGGCACCGGCAGGGACCAGTCTTTCGGCAGACTCCCTGCCTTGAGAAAGTAATCCACCGCTCCGGTGGGATAAATCTTCTCTCTTTTGAACGCCCATGAACGCCTGGCAGGAAATCCTGAACTATCTCAAACCTAAGGTGAACACTCAGAGCTACCAGACGTGGCTGCGACCCACGCGACAGAGCCACGCGGCCAAGAATACACTCTTCGTGCGCGTTCCCAACCGGGAGTTCCAAGAGTGGATCCAGGAACACTACGGCGGCGTCATCCGCGAGGCCCTGGGGAGCCTTGACCTTGGCTTCGAGCAGGTTTCCTACGTGTTTGAGGAGGGCGCAGAGCGCAAGGGCCCGGTGAACGGCGAATCGAAAGCGCTTCAGGGGAAGCTCGACTTCGATTCGGTCGAGCACCAGTTGAACCCGCGATACATGTTCGACACTTTTGTGGTGGGATCGTGCAACCAGTTCGCGCACGCAGCGGCGCGCGCCGTCGCTGAGGCTCCCTCGAAGATGTACAACCCGCTGTTTCTCTACGGTGGAGTGGGGCTGGGCAAAACGCATCTGATGCAGGCCGTCGGGCACATGATCAAGAAGAACTGGAAGGACATGCGCCTGGCCTACGTCTCCTCCGAGAGATTTACGAATGAGGTCATCAATTCCCTGCGCTTCGACCGCATGGTCTCCTTTCGAGACAAGTACCGAAACGTCGACGTCCTGCTGATCGACGACATTGAGTTCATCGGCGGCAAGGAGCGCACCCAAGAGGAGTTCTTTCATACCTTTAACACCCTCTACGAGGCGCAAAAGCAGGTGGTTATCTCCAGCGACTGCCCGCCCAAGGAAATTGCCGGCCTGGAGGAGCGCTTGCGCTCCCGCTTTGCCTGGGGGTTGACCGCCGACCTCCAGCCGCCGGACCTGGAGACCAAGATGGCGATTCTGGCCAAGAAGGCCGACGCGCAGCAGGTTACCTTGCCGGACAACGTCGCGCTCTTTGTGGCCACCAAAATCAAATCAAGCATTCGCGATCTGGAAGGAGCGTTCACGCGCCTTGTCGCCTACTCATCGCTGACGGGAACAGAGCTTTCCCTGCCCATGGCCCAGCAGGTCCTGAAGAACCTGGTGGATCTTGAAGGGCGTCGCGTATCCATCGAGCATATTCAGCGGGTTGTCTGCCAGGAATTCAGTCTGACCCTTTCGCAGCTCAAGGCCAAGAACAACAGCCGCGCCGTGGCATATCCCCGCCAGATCGCCATGTACCTTTCCAAGGAGCTCACCACCGCGTCGCTGCCGCAGATCGGGCGTGAATTCGGAGGCAAGCACCACACGACAGTCCTGCACTCGATCAATAAGATTGCGGAAGTGCGCAAGTCGGACCGAGATTTGAACAGACTTATCAACAAGCTTAGGGACGGCCTTGAATAGGGTTCCTGCGTTCTCAACCGTCGAAATCGTTGGAAAGATTGTGGATGGAACGGGGGACGCAGGTTTTTCACAACCACCCACAGAAAAGCAGCCGCCGTCCACAACTCCCGGGATGGTGAAGTTGAGCAATGGAAAACAGTTCTCAGGTTTTCCACAAAATCACAGGAACTACTGCTAAAATACTATTCTTAGGAAGTATAACCTTATGGAATTCTCAGCGAAGAAGTCTGAACTCCTCAGGGAACTAAACCTTACCCAAGGCGTCGTTGAAAGAAAGACCACGATCCCCATTCTCTCCAACCTTCTCCTGGAGACAGCGGATTCGCGGCTTTGCATCAGCGCTACGGATCTGGAGTTGGGGCTGCGCTGCGGTTGTCCTGCCAAAGTCAAGAAAGAAGGGTCTGGCACGATCCCAGCTAAGCGCCTTTTGGAAATCGTCCGATCCTTGCCCGAGGCGGAGATCCGCTTCAAGGTTCTGGAAAACCATTGGGTGCAGGTTAATTGCGAGCGCTCGTCGTTCAAGCTGGTGGGGATGGCCAGGGATAATTTCCCGGTGCTTCCTTCGGTTCCCAAGGTGTTGGCCGAAGTTTCTGCGGCTGTTCTGACCAACTTGGTGCACAAGACGATATTCGCGATCTCCAATGAAGAGTCTCGATACACATTAAACGGCGCTCTACTCCTCCTCAAGCCTGATATGGTGGCCATGGTGGCGACTGACGGTCACCGTCTGGCTCTCGTCGAGTGTGACGCCCAGGTAGCCGGGCTAGGCAATGAGTTGCGGCTTCTCATCCCCAAAAAGGCGATGGGGGAGTTGCTTCGGCTGTTGGCGGAATCAGGAGAGGATGCATCGGTTCAACTCTCCAAGGACGAGAGCCACTTATTTTTCAGCGTTGGGGATCGCCTGCTGATTTCCAGGATGCTGACCGGGCAATTCCCCAATTATGAGGCGGTTCTGCCCCGCGAGAACAATCAAGTAGCCGAGTTGGACAAGGATTTGGTAACCAGCGCGATCCGCCGCGTTGCGCTGCTGGCGGATGAGCGTTCGCGCGCCATCCGGTTCCAGTTGGAGAAGGACCGTTTAGAAGTCTTCTCCTCGAGCGGCGAGTATGGGGAGGCGCACGAGACGCTGGATGCGAGTTACCAGGGCGAGCCTCTTCAGATTGGATTTAACTACCAATATCTTTTGGAATTTCTCAGCGTTGTCGGCGAGGGCGGGAAGGTCCGCTTGGAACTCAAGGATGAGCAGAGCGCCGGGCAGTTTCGGCCGGTTGGTGATGAGTCTTATCGGTATCGCTACGTGGTGATGCCCATGCGGATATAGGAAGTTTTCCGGGGGCAGATTCGTCCGTCGCGACGGCTGGGCAAACCGAGGGGCGAGATTCAGATTCGAAAGCGCGAGATTGATACGGGAAGACTTCTTAGCTTCGTATTTGTTGGACTGGAGGCCGGCAGGCGCACGAATTGCCTGTCGGTCTTTTGGTGTAAAGGGATCGCTGGAGAGGATTAGAGGAAAGCGTGGCCAAGCAAAAGGCGGTTATTAACAACGTGGCCGACGAGTCCTACGACGCCGCAAGCATCAAGGTGCTGGGTGACCTGGAGGCGGTCCGCAAGCGCCCGGCGATGTACATCGGGTCCACCGGGCAGATGGGCCTTCACCACTTGGTGTGGGAAGTTGTGGACAATGCCGTCGACGAGGCGCTGGCGGGTTTCTGCGATAAGGTCTCGGTCACTGTTCACACCGATAATTCGGTGACGGTGATCGACAATGGGCGCGGCATTCCTGTGGGCATGCACAAGGAAGAGAAACGCTCCGCCGCCGAAGTTGTGATGACTGTGCTCCACGCGGGCGGCAAGTTCGATACAAAGAGCTACAGGGTTTCCGGGGGGCTGCATGGCGTCGGTGTCTCGGTGGTCAACGCGCTTTCCGAATCGCTCGACCTGGAAATCTGGCGCGAGGGGGATAAAGATTCGCCGCGCTACACGTGGGAGCAGTCCTACGAGCGCGGCAAGCCACTCGCCCCGCTCAAGAAAGCCGGCAAGACAGAGCGACGCGGCACCAAGGTGACCTTCCGGCCCGACCCAGAGATCTTCGACACCATCGAGTTCAACTACGACACGCTGGCCCAGCGCCTGCGCGAGATGTCCTTTCTGAACAAGGGCCTGACGATTCGCCTGAAGGACGAGAGGACCGACAAGCAGGGCGAGTTTCATTACACCGGGGGGATTGCTGAATTCATCAAGCATTTGAACCGGAATAAGGACGTCCTGCATACGACACCTATCTACGCGGAGGCGGATCGGGAGAATGTCCAGATGGAGTTCGCGGTCCAGTACAACGACGCCTACGCAGAGACGGTCTTCTCCTTCGCCAACAACATCAACACGGTGGACGGTGGCACGCACCTCTCCGGATTCCGCTCTGCTTTGACGCGCGCCATCAACCAGTTCGGGCAGAACCAGGGGCTCTTCAAGGATGTGAAGGATAACCTCCAGGGAGAGGACGTGCGCGAGGGTTTGGTGGCGGTCATCAGCGTCAAGCTGCCCCAGCCCCAGTTCGAGGGCCAGACCAAGGGCAAACTCAACAGCGACATCCAGAGCACCGTGGGCAGCTTCGTCTACGAGAGGCTCATGGCGCACTTCGAAAAGAATCCCACGGTGGGGCGCAAGATCTGCGGCAAGGCCGTCGACGCCGCCCGCGCCCGCGAGGCGGCGCGCAAGGCGCGCGAGTTGACCCGGCGCAAAGGCGCACTCTATTCCGGCGGCTTGCCCGGGAAACTGGCCGATTGCCAGGAAAAAGACCCGGAACGCTGTGAGCTCTTCCTCGTCGAGGGCGATTCGGCCGGCGGCTCGGCCAAGCAGGGACGCGACCGCCGCTATCAGGCGATCCTCCCTCTGCGCGGCAAGATCCTGAACGTGGAGAAGGCGCGGCCCGACAAGATGCTTTCCCATGAGGAAATCCGCGCCCTCATCACCGCCCTGGGCACGGGCATCGGGAAGGATGACTTCGATGCCGCTAAGCTCCGCTACGGCAAGGTCATCATCATGACAGACGCCGATGTGGACGGGTCGCATATCCGCACACTTCTGCTGACGTTCTTTTATCGCCAGATGCCCGAGCTGGTGGAGCGAGGGCACGTCTACATCGCCCAGCCGCCCCTTTATCTCATCAAGAAGGGCAAAAACCTCAAGTACATCCGCGACGAGAAGGAGTTCCGCCGCGAGGTGATGCGGCGCGCCACCGAGGACCACGCGGTGGAAAGCGGCGAGGGGTCGAAAAAGGCTCGCCTCGCGGGCGGTGAATTGACGAACTTTCTGATGGCGCTTGCGGAGTACGTGGAGATCTTCGCCAAGCTCGAGAAGCGGGTGGGCGACGCGCGGCCCATCGCCGCCATGCTCAACGCCGAGCTCGGCAAGAAGATGGAACTTGAAGACAAGTCCAAACTCGAGCAAATCGCCGCGGAGCTGAAAGCGGCGCGCTTCAAGACGGCCATCAAGCTCGACGAGGAGCACAACCTCTACACCCTGAGCTTTTCCAACGAGACCCAGGGCGAGCAGGTCATCGACTGGGAGCTGGTTTCGACCGCCGACTACAAGCGCCTGCTCGACCTCCATCGCCGCGTCCGCGCCTTCAACCAGCCTCCCTTCGTCATCTCTTCGAACGGCAGCCAGGTGACGGTCGGAAACCCGCAGGAATTGCTCGAGCACGTGATGTCGATCGGCAAGAAGTCGTTCACCGTCCAGCGCTTCAAAGGGTTGGGGGAAATGAATCCCCACCAGCTCTGGGAAACCACCATGGACGCCGAGCAGCGCACCCTGCTCCAGGTGAGGGTTGAAGACCACGTGGAGGCCGACGAGATATTCACCGTGCTCATGGGCGACGCTGTCGAGCCCCGCCGCCAATTCATCCAGGAAAACGCCCTGGATGTGAAGAACCTCGATATCTAGCCACGGCCCATTCCGAGGCATATCGCAGATTGAGGAAGCGAATTCATGGGTGACCAGGAACTCATCAAGCCGTCGCGGGAGATTCCCGTCAACATTGAAGACGAGATGCGCGCGTCGTATCTCGATTACGCGATGAGCGTGATCATCGGGCGCGCCCTGCCCGACGTCCGCGACGGGCTGAAGCCCGTGCATCGCCGCATTCTCTACGCGATGTACAAAGAGGGCAATACCAGCGACAAGCGCTACATCAAATGCGCGGGCGTGGTGGGCGAGGTCATCAAGAAGTATCACCCGCACGGTGACTCCGCCGTCTATGACACGCTGGTGCGCATGGCGCAGGGATTCAACATGCGCTATCCGTTGATCGACGGCCAGGGGAACTTCGGCTCGGTGGACGGCGACCCGGCCGCCGCCTATCGGTATACGGAGTGCCGCCTTTCGCGGCTCGCCGAAGAACTGCTCGCCGACATCGAAAAGGAGACGGTGGACTTCGCCCCGAACTTTGACGAGTCCACCGAAGAGCCGCTGGTCCTGCCCACGCGCGTTCCCAACCTGCTCATCAACGGCTCGGACGGCATCGCCGTGGGCATGGCCACCAAGATTCCGCCTCACAACCTGACGGAAATCATCGACGCCACCATCCTGCTCATCAACAAGCCCAATGCCTCCATCGACGAGGTGCTTTCTCTCGTCCCGGGACCCGACTTCCCCACCGGCGCTTTCCTTTACGGCAAGAGCGGCATCAAGTCGGCGTACCAGACGGGTCGCGGCCAGTTCACCATGCGCGCCAAGGCGGCCATCGAGCGCCCCACGAAGGAAAAGCAGCAGATCGTCATCACCGAAATCCCCTTCCAGGTGAACAAAGCCAAGACGATCGAGCGCATCGCCCAGCTCGTGCAGGACAAGAAGATCGAGGGCATCTCCGACATCCGCGACGAGTCGGACCGCGACGGCATGCGCATCGTCATCGAGCTGAAGCGCGGCGAGCAGCCGGAAGTTATTCTCAACAACCTCTACAAGCACACCCAGCTCCAGGAAAACTTCGGAATGATCATGCTGGCCATCGTCAACGGCCAGCCGCGTACCCTCCCGCTCCCCGAGGCCATCCAGCTGTTCATCGACCACCGCGTCACCGTCGTCCGCCGCCGGACGGTCTATCTGCTCCGCAAGGCTCAGGAGCGCGCCCACATCCTGGAAGGCTTTCTCAAGGCGCTGAAACACCTCGACGCCATCATCAAGCTGATCCGCGCTTCCGAGACTCCCAAGGACGCGCGCGGTGGCCTGATGGAGCGCTTTGATTTCAGCGAGCGCCAGGCGCAGGCCATCCTGGAGATGCAACTGCAGCGCCTCACCGCGCTGGAGCGCGAGAAGGTCCAGGAGGAATACGACGCACTGCAGAAGAAAATCGCCGAGTACAAAGAAATCCTGGCCAGCGACAAGGCGTTGAAAAACTTGATCGTGGATGAGCTCAAGGAGGTCCAGAAGCTGTACGGCGACCTGCGGCGGACGGAGATCATCGAGGAGCAGGCGGAGATCAAACTGGAGGATTTGATCGCCGTCGAGGACGCGGTGATTACCGTTTCCCACTCCGGGTACACGAAGCGCACGCCGCTCTCCATCTATCGCCAGCAGGCCCGCGGTGGAAAGGGTCGGCTGGGGATGAAGACCCGCGAGGAAGACTTCGTCGAGCACCTCTTCATTGCCTCCACGCACAGCTACATCCTGGTGTTCACGAACACCGGTAGGGTGCACTGGCTGAAGGTCTACGAGATTCCCGACGTGGGCGCGGCAGGGCGCGGGAAAAACATCGTCAATCTCGTGAACCTGTCGTCGGGCGAGAAGCTGGCGGCGCTCGTGGCCGTCAAAGAGCTGCCCGAGAAGCCTGAGGACACTACCGTGGACGGCGCAACGCACGCCGCGGTGGGCTACGTCACCCTGGTCACCCGCAAGGGCGTCATCAAGAAGACGCGGCTCTACGAATTCTCCAATCCCATGTCGCGGGGCATCATCGCCATGGGCATCGAAAAGGGCGACGAGCTCATCGACGCCAAGCTCACCACCGGCAACGACACGATCTTTCTGGCCACGCACGAGGGCATGGCCATCCGCTTCCCGGAGACCGACGTGCGCGACATGGGCCGGCCCGCCTACGGCGTGCGCGGCATGGATCTGGAGGAGGGCGATTACATCGTCGGCATGGAGATCGTCGGCGAAAAGGAGCTGATTCTTTCCGTCACCGAGAAGGGCTACGGAAAGCGGACACAGATCACCGAGTATCGGCTCCAGTCGCGTGCCGGCAAGGGCGTCATCAACGTGAAGACGGTGGAGCGCAACGGCAAGGTCGTGCGCGCGCTGAGCGTGACGGAGGAATCCGAGGTGATGATCATCTCCGAGCGGGGCAAGATCACGCGCCTCGACGCCAGCAAGATCCGCGAATCGGGCCGCTCGGCGCAGGGCGTCCGGCTCATCTCCCTCGAAGACGACGACCAGGTCGCCGCCGCCTGCCTCATCCGCAGCGAGGCCAACGGCGGCTCCGCGCAGGGAACTCTCATCCAGTAGCGGGTATTACGCCACAGGGTTGTACCACGCGCGGCGGCTTGCTATGCTAGGCCTTCAGGGTTCTTCTCATGGGCGAGCTCGAAGCCAAAGAACAGCGCCTGCGCGCCGAACTGGAGAAGCTCCCCACGCTGGTCGTGGCTTATTCGGGGGGCGTCGACTCGGCGTATCTCGCGTATGCGGCGCATCGAGCGCTGGGCGAGCGGATGCTGGCGGTGACGGCGCTCTCCGCCAGCTACTCGGAGCGCGACCGGCGCGAAGCCGAGCAGTGCATCGCGCGCTTCAAGCTTCCCCACGAATTCATCTCCACCGACGAGCTCTCCAACCCCGCCTACCGCGCCAACAATCCCGACCGCTGCTACTTCTGCAAGGATGAACTCTTCGACAAGCTCGACGAGCTGGCCGTGCGGCGCGGCTTTGCGGCCGTCGCCTACGGGGTGAACGTGGATGATCAGGGCGATTGGCGGCCCGGCCAGCGCGCTGCCCGGGAACATTGCGTCCTGACGCCGCTGCTCGACGCGGGCCTCACCAAAGCCGATATCCGCGAGCTGGCCCGCCGCGCCGACGTCCCGGTGTGGGCTCGCCCGGCTTCCGCCTGCCTTTCGTCGCGCATCGCTTACGGCATTGAGATCACACCGGAACGGCTGAAGATCGTGGAGAAAGGCGAGGAAGCCTTGCGGGAGCTCGGCTTCCGGCAGTTCCGCGTGCGCTATCACGAGAAGCTGGTGCGAATTGAGATTGCGCCCGAAGAGTTGCCGCGCGCGCTCACTACTGAGATGGCGCGCAAGTTTGTCGAGATCTTCAAGCCTCTGGGCTTCAACTACGTCACCCTCGACCTCGAAGGCTATCGGACCGGCTCGCTGAACGCCAACCTCGTCAAAATCGGCCCATAATCGAACTCCCGAGATGTGCTAATCTCCACTTCCCATTCGTGGAGGTGCGCCATGCTGTTTCAGCAGTTGTGTCTGTGCTCATTGTCATGTGCGGTGGCTTTCTCCATGTTTTCAGGCGGTTTCGCCAACGCCCAGGGAAAGAGCATCGCCGAGCGACTGGGCTATCCCGCCGACTCGAAACTCCTCATCATCCACGCCGACGACCTCGCGGTGGCGCATGCGATTGACCGGGCGAGCTTCGATGCATTCGAGCGCCAGGCCATCACCTCGGGGAGCATCATGGTGCCCTGTCCTTGGTTCACGGAAGTCGCCGCCTACGCGAAAGAACATCCCGAGGCCGACCTCGGTTTGCATCTCACCCTGACCAGCGAGTGGAAGACTTACCGTTGGGGGCCGGTGGCGTGGAAGGACGAAGTCCCAAGCCTGCTGGATCCGGATGGGTACCTGTGGGCTGACGTGCCGCCCGTGGTGCAACGCGCCAAGCCTGAGGAGGTGGAGCACGAATTGCGCGCGCAGATTGAGCGTGCCATTCAGGCGGGTATCCAGCCCACCCACCTCGACAGCCACATGGGCACGCTTTTCGCCAATCCGGCCTTCTTCGCGGCCTACGTGAAGCTCGCGCGGGAGTATCACCTGCCGTTTTTCATGATTCGGATGGAGAAAGTCCCTCCTGAATTCGCGGGCATGATCCCGCCCGAACTGGCGGCTCAGTTCAGGGAGGATGACATCCTTCTGGACGGGACGGTCATGGCCACACCGGCTGTCAAGCCTGAGAATTGGAAGGAGTATTACGGCGGCGTGCTTCGTGCGCTGAAGCCAGGCGTGACGCAATTGATTGTCCACCTTGGCTACGACGATGCCGAGCTTCAGGCGGTCACCGTGGACCATGCTGACTTCGGCAGCGCTTGGCGCCAGCGGGATTTTGAAGCGATTACCAGCCCGGAGATCAAGAAGGCGCTCGAGGAAAATCAGGTCATACTGATCGGCTGGAAAGACCTGAAGAAGTTGTTGTAGCGGCGGTCCCGCAATGCGGAACCGGCCCCTCCCAATCACGTCTCGGCGCCCTAACTGCCTAACCAGGCGAGAAACTGCGCGGCCGAGCTTTCCGCGTCGCGGAGAATCTTGGCGAGAATGCCGCGACCCAGATCCTCACCGCGATGGTCGGGAACCGTCGCAGTCCGGCCGTCGGGATGCCGGAAGAACTTGTGACTGCCTTTTTGCCGGACCTGCTCGAACCCGAGGTATTCGAGAAAATGGATGACGTCTCTCGCGCGGACAGGGTGGAGGCGAGTCAAGCACTGACCTCGACTTGCTGCAAGGCGACGAATTTCATGCGAGGCGCTCTCTGCTCGGCCAGGCAGAGGGCAATGACTTCGCGGATCCGCGGGGCAAGTTCTTCCAGAGTGCGCGCCTGCGTATAACAACTGTGGAGGGCGGGGACACTGGCCACGTAGTAGCCGTCCTCATCCTGCTCAATCACCACCGTGAATTGCCGCAAGCGGGTTTTTCTGCCCGGCTTCTTCATGCCCTGAATTATACCACCCGCCGTCGCGGAAGGCTCGGCCGACTCGTGGGAGCCCAGTGGATCCCGCTCTGCGGGGTCGATGCTACAAAGCGTACTCTTTGGCGATGCGAACCGTGTTGGAGTGAATGAGGACGGTGTCTTCCACCTTGCGCGCGTACCCGCCCGCAAGCGTCACGGCGACAGGAATCTTCTTCGCGCGTGCTTTCTCGTAAACCAGCCGGTCGCGTTTCTCCAATCCTTCCTTCGTCAAGCGCAATCCGCCCAACTGGTCTTCACGGTAAGGGTCGGCACCGGCAACGTAGACCATCAAGTCGGGCTGGAAATCGGTGAGCGATTTGTCCAGTCCCTCCTCGAGCCTCGCCAAATACTCATCGTCGCCCACGCCGTCTTCGAGATTGATGTCGAGGTCGCTGGGAGGTTTGGGATAGGGGTAGTTGTTCTCCTGGTGGATGGACAACGTAAAGACCGTGTGGTCACCGGCGAAGATAGCCGCCGTGCCGTTGCCCTGG
>DATKYV010000099.1:0-7835 GCA_035528275.1 Terriglobia bacterium
CGCCTCATAGGACGATCCGATCACCGGCAGGGAGTGCTTGCGGATGAGCTCGCCGATGCGTTCCACGGCGTCCGAGTGCCGCAGCGCCTGGTGCATCAACTCGACTCCGTCGAGCCCCGCGTAGCTCATGTCTGCGAAGACCTGATCCAGAACCGGCGTGGGATCGTACCCGGGCTGGCTGGCCGCGTAGACCCAGACGTGTCCCCCGACGACCACCTTCGCCGACTTTGGAGAGGCGTTGGGGTGAGCGGCGAAGGCCGTCGTGGCCAGCAGGCCTCCGCCCAGGGTGCCTGCGGCTCCAAGCGTTGCTGATCTCAGGAAGTCACGTCGCGAGATGGCGTGGCGGAATGGCGCGCTGTCGAGGAGGCGCTCTTCGATCGCACCATCTGAATTGCCGCCGTTGTGTTCCCGTTTTCTCTTCACAGCGTCACCTCCCGCTTTCAGTCTCAAGTTTCCGAGCCTTCCGGACCTAGTTCCGCGAGGGCCTCTTTTATCACAATTCTTGCTCGGGGGAATGAGAAGGTTTCCGCTCGTAACCTGGGGATGAGATTCATAGGTCTGGTCGGGCTTTATGGCGCTGTGCGCAAACGGTGCTGAACTTCACTGGATTGTATCGCCGAGGGGAGTGCTCTATGATTCTGCCGCGCAATAATGAAAAGGAGGTGTGGCTTAATATGCGACAGGCTATTTCAAGACGCAGTTTTCTAAGGGGTGTCAGCGCGGCAGGCGCGCTCTACACCCTATCACGCCCCATGGCGGGATGGACCGAAGAGACGCCCTCGAGCAGCGAATTGGGATTTCCCTTGATCGATTTCCACGCCCATGTGGAAGGGAGGATGACCACTGCCAGATTGTTGGAGCTGGCCAAAGAGCGCGGAGTCAAAATCGGGATAGCCCAGCACGGTGGCTGCACCGAGGAAATGAAAGATGACGCAGGCATTCGACAGTACATCGCCACCTGGGAAGGCCTTCCCGTCTACAAGGGCATGCAGGCCGAGGGGCATACCTGGATGCGGTGCTTTTCGAACGATGTCGTGGCGCAACTCGATTTCGTACTTGCGGATGCGATGACGTTTCCGGAGAAAGATGGCCGCTGGGTCAGGTTGTGGACCCCCGAGGCGCAAATCACTGACCGGCAGGACTTCATGGAGCGATACGTCGAGTTCAACGTGCAGGTTATTTCCCGAGAGCCGATCGACATCTTCGCCAACCCCACTTTCCTCCCCGATGCGATCGCCAAGGAATACGACGCGCTCTGGACGAAAGAGCGAATGCGCAAAGTCATCGATGCGGCGGTGAAGTACGGCGTGGTCATCGAGATCAATTCCCGGTACAAGATCCCCAGCCTGGCGTTTCTGCGCATGGCCAAGGATGCAGGGGCGAAATTCTCCTTCGGCTCGAACGCTCATGACGAAAGTGTGGCAATTCTCGATTACAGCGTGAAAACGGCCAAGGAGCTCGGCTTGACGCGGAGCGACATGTTCGCCCCTGCCCCCGCCGACCGCAAGCCGATTCTCACGCGCGCCCTTGGCCTCGGCGAGGGCTGAAGCCGCGCCAGGGGGCGTGATGGTCCGGGCGCGCGCATTCCGTCTCATTCTGACGGCCGCGTCCGTACTTCACTCGGAGTAGAGGATTATGAAGCTTAAAGACCGGGTTGCTCTTGTGACCGGTGGCGGATCGGGAATCGGCAGCGCCACGGCGCTGCTGTTTGCCGAAGAGGGCGCTCACGTCGTCGTCAACGACCTCAGTCGTGAGATCGCGGAGAAGACCGTGGAAGCGATGGGACCGGCGAATTCCCGCGGTCTTGCCGTTGCCGCCGACGTGTCCGACAGCGCCCAGGTGAGGGAGATGTTCGCAGTCCTTCAGAAGCGCTTCGGCCGGGTCGATATCCTGGTGAACAACGCCGGCATTCCCACTCCCAAAGAGAAGGGCGACGTGCTGAATCGGAAATACGAGGCGCGGCAGGCAGAGATGGCGGCGGGCAAGGGAATTCAGACTCACTGGGACGTCACGGTTGAAACCACGGACGACGAATGGGCGCGGATGCTCGCCGTACACCTGAATGGCGCGTTCTATTGCACGCGTGAGGCCTTGAAGCTGATGAGCGCGCGGAACAGGGGCGCCATCATCAACATTTCGAGCATCGCCGCCCTGGGCGGAATGGCGACGGGCTCAGCCTACGCCGCCGCCAAAGGCGGGGTCCTTTCCTTCACGCGCGCCCTGGCCCTGGAAGTTGCGTCACGGAATATTCGAGTCAACGCCATTTGTCCGGGCTGGGTTGACACGCCGCTCATACAGCCCCTCCCGCCTCCCGTGAGAAGCATGGTATCCAGCCAAATTCCCCTTGGGCGGATTGCCGAGCCGCGCGAAATCGCCGCCGCAGCCCTGTTCCTCGCTTCCGACGACAGCTCTTACATCACCGGCCAGTGGATTTCACCGAACGGCGGGATCTACATCGGCTGATGGCGCCGGCAGGAATCTCATTAGTCAGTTTTTGCCGGGAAGTGCGGGTGCGTGTTAATCCGATTCATGCGGAGAGCTTCCGGCTTCATCCCACGCCGCCAGCCGGATGGCATCTACTTCCGGCGAGCAGTTCCTCCGCTCCATGACAAAGGTGACCGCTTTCTCCAGATCCCAACCGCGACACTTGTGAATATAGGCGACGGCCACGGTCGGCGACCGGTTGACCCCCGCCGTGCAGTGCAGATAGACAATGCGACCTGCCTCCAGCAGCTCCTCGAGCGCACGAACACAGCCCGGAAGTTTCTCGCGGAGATCATCCGGGTCAAAGTCCCTTATGGGAAAGCGTACAACCTCAATCTCGGTCTTGCGGTAATGCGCCTCGAGTTTCTCCCAGTCGGTGTCGTACCAAGACATGTCCTCGTCAGTCTGGAGGTTGAGTACCGCGGTGATCCCCGCGTCGCGCACCAGTTCATCAATGTCCTTGACAATCCGGGGGCGCGAACCGACAAAGAGTTGGGGGAGAATCTGATCGTAGTCCATTCGGCCACCTAATACCGTGCCAAAGATCCGGCGCAATAGTCCGAATTTAACATCCCCTATTGTCTCATGAGAGGCACAAAAGGCGGCCCGGCGCGGCGCGAAGATAGTGCTTTTGCGGCCGGCCTCAGATGGCGCCTAACCCGGGCCGGGTGAGGGCCGACGTGTGCAGAAAGCCGTCCTTGATGACGAAGATCCCCGGGAACTTGCTCTCCCAGGGTTTGTTGGCGGCGGGGACGTACTGGCGGGCGTTGGCTTCGATGGCGGCGACGCCGGGGATGTGCGCGGCGAGGCCGGCGGAGTGGATGAGCGACGCGCCGGGGCAGGTGAGGTCCTGGACGCAGAGGAACATCTTGTATTTCTGGGCCGCGGCGGCCATCAACAGCGATTGCGATTGTCCCTTGCAGGCTTTCAGCGCCACACCCGTGTAACCCATCTCGCGCGCCAGCAGCAAGCTCTCGAGGTCGGTGAGCGACTCATCGATGACCACGGGCTTGAGCTTGGCGGCTTCGTGCATGACGTTGGCTCGGTGCGCTTTCAGGTCGCGCGCCGTCGGTTGCTCGATATACTGGATGCGCTCGAAGCCGGCGGGCGTCTTTTCCTTCAGCCGGCGCAGGAAATCCAGCAGGTAGCCCACGTTCGGGCAGCGCTCGTTGAAATCCAGCGAGTACACCCATTGGCCCACGTGGCGCTTTTGTTGGGTCTCGGCGGCGGTGCGGTCGATCCGGATGACGCGTTCGATGTCCCAGTCCAGGTCGTCGCCGTTCAGCTTGATCTTGAGATGTGTCAGCCCGTTGTAGTTGATCCATTCGGGCAGGGTTTCGGGAAGGCCGTCGTCGAGGCCCTTTTTGATATCGGAATCGACGATGGGATCCACTGCGCCCACCAGGTGGTAGAGCGGCAGGCGGGGCTTGGGCTGCTTCATCACATAGCGGGCAAGGTGTTCGCCTTTGAACTCCGGCGTTAGAAACTCTCCGAGGTCTCTGACCAGGAACTCGGGACCGTAGGTGCGATAGCAGTTGAGGGTGTGGGCCTTGCCGAAAGCATCGTGGAGGGCAGCGTCAAACGGGCTGGCCGTGACGAGCGTGCAGAGCTTGGGAATGGGCTCGGCCAGATTCAACTCCTTGGAAACATCTTCTGCGGCCTGCAGATACGCGGGTTCGAGGGCTGTGTTGATGTCGATGGGATGGCCAGCATCTTTGAAAGCGGTCGTGAGCTTGGCGAGGCGCGCGGCGAGGGCCTTCATTGCCCCGAGCGTCGTGTCATAGGACATCGCCCGCGAGGGAAACGACCAGACGTTGCCCAGCGGCATGGAGCCGAACCCCTTGGCCGTGCGCCCGCTCGCCGTGCGAACAAGGCAATTCACGTTCAGCAGCGTGACGCGGTCCACAATCGCGCCGCCGAACTTGAGGGGAGCCCGGTAAAGGAAATCCTCAAAGCTGTATTGCACGTCTTCGATACGGATATTCGTGGTTTTGTTTGCGATTGTTTGGGCTCTTTTCTCGACCCACGATGCGGGTGCGGCCAGCAGCGGGGCCGCAACCGCTGCCCGTAGAAAGGCGCGCCGACTGACACCCTTCTCTCGCTCCTCCGGGAGAGGAGTCGCCGATCGGTGAGCGGGTTTTGCGGTCAGCTTTGCCAACGTCGATTAAACCTCCGGCAGTTTGTAGGGCGCGCGATATTGATAGTCCAGCAGTTTGTTGGCCGCGGGATTGTTGGTGAAGCGTTCCGCTTTCGCGTCCCACTCGAGATAAGCCTTTGTCTTGTGCGCGATGTTGGCGATCAGCGCGGCCGTCGTGCTGCGATGACCGATCTCGATGTCGCACGCGCACTGCCGGCGGCTGCGAATGCAGTCCAGGAAGTTGCGGGCGTGCTGGGGAGTGCCGTCACCGGCGTCGACCTTCTTCGCTTCGATCAGGGTCTTGAGATCCGACTGGTAGTCGCGGCTGAGCGTCCGGTCGAGGGGCGTGAGGGCGGGGAAGACCTTCTCGGTAATTCGTTCCGGTACCACCTCGTACCCTTCATACTGCATGTAGAGCGTCCCCTTGGTGCCTCGGAACTCCATGTTGCTGTGACGGAGGTCGGCGGGCGCGGCGCTGGTGTTGAACTGCGAGAAAGTCACGAGCGTGCCACCGGGGTAAGTCCAAAGGACCTCGAGGGTGTCGGGAATCTCCCGATTGTCGTCGAGGCCCAGCTTGCCGCCCATGGCTGTTACCGCCAGCGGTGCGTCGTGACCCAGCACCGAGTGGGCGAAGTCAAGGAAATGGACTCCGAAATTGGTGACCTGCCCGCCGGAATATTCGTAAAACCAGCGGAAGCGGTAGAAGGCGCGGTTGCGGTTGTAAGGGACTTTGGGGGCGGGGCCGAGCCACACGTCCCAATCGAAACCTTGGGGCGGGTTTTCGTCGGGAGGATTGCCAATGCCTTTGGGCCACTCGTTCTGAATGTGGAAGGAGCGAACAGCGGTGACCTTCCCGATCCCACCCGCTTGCACGAGCTTCGCCGCCTCCAAGCAGAACGGCGTCGAGCGCCGGTTGAGGCCCACTTGGGTCACGCGCTTGTACTTGCGCGCCGCCTGAACCATTTTCCGTCCCTCAGCCACGCAGAGGGAGAGGGGCTTTTCGACGTAAACGTCCTTTCCAGCCTCACAGGCGTGCAGGGTTTGTAGTGCGTGCCAGTGGTCGGGGGTGGCGATCACCACGGCGTCGACATCCTTCATCTCCAAAAGTTTTCTGTGATCCTTGAACTGCTTGGGATTATTCCCGATCTTCTTGGCGGCAAAATCCAGGTAGGGCTGCCAGAGGTCGCAGACCGCAACGACCTCCATGTCCTTGTGTTCCAGGAAGGCGTCGAGCACCTGGTCGCCGCGATTTCCCAAACCGATGAAGCCCAGGCGAATGCGATCGTTTGCGCCCAACACACGCCGGCGGCCCAAGGCGAATGCCGCGCCGGCCGCAGTCACGGTCCTGGCGAAATCTCTCCTGCTCAGTTTTTCCATTTCAGTGCTCCTCTTTTCGATCTCGTCGTTACCTGTGAAGTTGTGCCGAAGCTCCCGCAGGACAATTCATTGTGAGACCAGCGAGACCGAGCGTCGATGATTGCCCAGCTATCTTACCTCGGTTGAAGAAGAAGAATACGGCATTCTTGTTTTGGCGGACGCCGCTCGCGGCGAGGGAATCGAGCCAGCGAGGATTGGAATGGTTGCCGGGGGCGGACTTCCAAAAAGCCCGCAACGAATTCTATGAGAATCGGTTTTGCGAGTCCGGTTCCGAGGAAGTATCAAAGCCTGGAAGAAGGCCAAAAAGAAAAAGAGGGGGAAGATTCCCTCCCCCTCCAAGCGTCGGGTGTTGGGTCGAAACTCCGAGCATGACATTCCGGGTGCCGTCCTTTCGGAAGGCAAGCTGATGTCAGCTCGCTTAGAACACTCGCAAGCAGCGTTCCAAAATGGACGATTCCGAAAATCTGTCCCTAAGCCGTTGTTTTTCAGGACGTAGGAAGCGGATCCGGTTCCGCAGGAAACGCTGTGCGGCTGCTTTTCTATCCGAATTTCCGTATTTGGAAGGTGGAATTACGGATTCCTACATGTCGGGCGAACGCCTCTCACATTGCGCGAAAGGCACTCGAAGGGGTGGCCTGGCGTGGTCGAAGGGTCTTCAGGTGAGCAGCGGCGCAACCACTCTGCAAGGAGGGCAAGTCACGCGTGAATCTCAACGCCCTGTAGTTCGCCGCAGGATCCTTGTGGGGGCAAATCCTAAGGTGTGGACGGACTTACTGGCTGCTCTTCCCCCACAACCAATGGCACCACGATTGCGGTGGCAGCCGCTCCGCCCACGATGCCCCCCACGATGGCGACCGAGGCTCCGTGAGAGAGTCCCCCGATACGAAATGTCCGCAACTTCTCGCCAAGGGTCATCTTCCCGTGGGCGCCCGTCCCGATCGGTTTGCTCTTGTCGGACTGGGCGAGGCGCGGGTTAACGGTCAGCGACTGTCCGGCCGACAGCACCACAGACTCCGGACGGAGGTTGGCCACCGAGATTTTGCCGCGACGGACGGAGAGCTGAATACTCCCATCATCCAGAAGAGCGATCTCCGCCAAGGTCCGGAAGGATCCGGAAGGTGAGATTGTCAAGCCGTCAGCTTCGATGCGGAGCGGGAGCTGGGAAGAGGAGTTGAACGCCATTTGGCCCTTTCCGAGGCTGACCATCACGGCCTCAGGGGTTCGATCCAGCGCAGCAGCGGACTTGCTGCCGAGGACGAGAAGGTCCCCGTAAGGAAGGGTGACCGTGGCCTTCCCATTGTCGGTGCGCAAAATGTCCCCACTGTAGATCACAGAAGCCGGACTGACGGCGTCCTGGCCCAAGTAAACGGTCCCTTCGGAATGCAGTGCGCCGACGGGAGTCGGGGCAGCCGCCAGCAGCGTGCCGACCGGAACGACGAGCAGCCAACTCACCAAGACGGCAACGCTTCGCCGGAGATAGGCGTCGACCATGAAATCCTCCTTCAATGGATAAACATCACCAACTGACGGCGCGAGCGGGCTCCCCACCCATCAAGCGTCATTCTCCATACCAGAATCGGCAGCCGGTTGGCAAGTAAATTGTTTGCAGCAGGTTCCCGCATGGTAAGCTGAAAGTCTTGGTTCGACCGAAGTTGGAGTGGATCATCCGCCTCGGGACGCCGAATTCCATGGACCACCCGTGCTCCGGCTGGGTTTTGAGGACGGGCCTGACGGAGCTGAGAGAATCCTGGTGATTGACATCCATTGTCATCCGCTCTGGGGAGTGGATGACGGGGCGAAGACGTTCGAAGATTCTGTGGCCATGTGCAAGATGGCC
>DATKYV010000100.1:0-3124 GCA_035528275.1 Terriglobia bacterium
TCCTGCACGACGACCCGCGGTTTCAGGACCTCATCCGTCGCGTGGAAGCCCGAGAGCGAGGATCAGATGCTCTTGTCTGTCCGCGCCCGCTACGACCCGGTCTAGGCTCACTTTTGCACACCCGTAGCCAGGGGCGCACATCCGCGCGCCCCGGCACACTGATTGACACTCCGAGACGATCTGCCACCCGTGAACCGCCGGGCTTGTAGGGGCATGACGCGCCATGCCCCTACGAAAGCGCCGCATGAATTTTCCACCGTGGAGTCGCTCCGGCGGAGCATCTCCGAGACGGCCCACCGGGCCGTCTCTACCCCGACGGGAGGGCCGTGAAGGCCCTCCCCTACCAAATCGCGCCCCGCATTTCCAAAACCGCAGCCTCGCGCCGGCCATCCGGTACAAGCTGCTTGCAGACACCGGCTTTTTCGTGTTGTACAATTCAGTGGCTCGTCGGAAACCATCGTGGATACCAAGAACAAAGAACGCTTCAAGCGATTGTTACTGGCCAAGCAGCAAGAGGTGTTGACGGGCAAGAACGGAATTGCCCTTTCCTCGAGGCAAAGCGATGAGCCGCAAGGGGACGTTGCCGATCAGGCGACGGTCGAGACCGAGGCGAAGGTCCAAGCCCGCTTGCGGCAGACGGAGAGCCACCTGCTGCGCGCTATCGGCGAAGCGCTGGCCCGCATCGAGCACGGCACCTTTGGAGTGTGCCAGGTCTGCGGCAATCCCGTCCCCAAGGTGCGGCTGGAGGCGGTGCCGTGGACGCGGGTCTGCCGGGAATGCAAAGAGCGAAAGAGCGAATAGGGCGAGCGCGCCGGAGGGGTATAATAGAGTACGGGCCTAGTGTTCGCAGGCGGAGGGATCTCGCAACGTATGGGCACACAGGCGACAGGCCATTATCGCAAGCCCTTTGTCCCTCATCCGAATTTGGGCGATGAGGTGAACCATAATATTGTGCAATCGGAAATCGAGGGCGGCGTCCACTTGGATAACCTGTTCGAGGGGACCGTCCTGGAGGTTGAGACGCAGAATCGCTGGTACCGAATCCAAAACCTCGGCCGCGGCAAGGCGCTGATTTCGGGCCACCCGCAATTCTGCCCCGAGCCTGTTCTGGTGAGCATCGAGGGCTGCACTTGGGGCGGCTCGATGCTGAAGGTCCGCTTCATTGGACGCGGAATGCACCTGGAATTCCGCCACCCGGACTATCACACCATCATCACTTCCCGCATCGTCGAAATCCGCGCCACCGACCCTCCCCCGACCACCGCAGCTTGAACCGTTGGGGAGCGCTCCGCACACATTCCGAAGCTGAGCCACAGCCCCTACCGGACGGAAGCCTTTCCCCGCATGAAGAGTTCGTCGCAAGGGAAGATTCGGCAGCGAGCCGCCGGCCGGTAGAGAGATCCATCCCCATAGCGGGACACCCCGACTTTGAAACTCTCGAAGGAGAGAACGCGATTCAACTTCAGAAATTATCTTCGCGCTTGGAAGAGCGGATGGCACAGAGTAGTTCGCTGGGTGCGCCGGCGCGCCGGAAGGAATTCTCCAGGTTGCTATCCAATTCGAAACTCACTCCGCGAAACTGCACCTCGCGAATCAAGTTTTCCCACGAACCGTCTTTGGTCTCGTTGATGGCGCTTCTCACCCCCTCCGGGGAAAAAGGTTTCAGCGCCCACTCCACCCGAATGTCGTAGAGATCGGCCCCGCCTTTGTCGTCGTCGATGGATATCTCCAGACCCGCGAAGCCGCCGGGCGGAGGATTGATCGCGGTAACGCGGACCTGCTTCGAGCGGCCTTTCTCGCGCTGGTGCTTGATTTCCCACTCCGTCGCTGGAAGCCTGGGCAGGAGCTGTGTGTACTGGCCGGTGGGGTTGGCGGGAGGCTGCCCTTTCAACACCTTGTAGGAGAGAAGATTGCGTTGGAAGCGGAAGACGGTTTCCTGGTCGACATGGGCGAGAATCTCCAGTCGGCCGTGCGGACTCGCCGCATCGTAGTCCCGGGCTCGAACCGCGGGCGCCAGTACGTAGCCCTCGAGCAGGTCGACGTTGGCGATTCGACCGATCAGCGAGTTGGTCGCCCCGGCCTGCTTCAACTCCAACAGGCTCGCCGTGTCGGAGGCAAAATCCTCCACCCCTCGTGCCTCGATCAGCTCCCGGATCTTCGGCTCGGGGGCGCGGTCTTTCAACAGTCGCAGAACCTGCGCCTTGGAAAGGGGCTTATCCAAGGAAGCCGGCGGTTGGGGGCAGCTCGCGGCGATGGTCTTCATCAGCTCCGCCCCCAGGCCGGCGGTCTGCAATTCGTGCATATCGGTGGGACTGCATTCGAAAGCCACCCGGCGCCACTTCACCATCCGCTCGATGCGCTCCCCCGACGTGGCGGTGAAAGCGAGCCCCAGGATATCCATTTTCGAAAGCGGCGGGCAGGTCGCGCAGTTGTCCTCAACCTCCCGAATGATCTCAAGCACCTCATCCGTCGAGCGCCGGCCCTTGGCCCCGGAAATCAGAATCGCCGTTTTGGCATCGGCGTCCATTTGGAAAGCAACGCCGTTTTCTCGGATCCGGGTGATGATTTCCTCCGAGGTCATCGCGCCGTCGGTTGTCTCGAGGGCCTTCTCGAGGTCTCCCAGTTGCAGGGGAGGATTCGCCTGCCCGCGAAGCTCCGGAACGAGGAGAATCAACCCCGCCAACAAGAACACGGCCGCGACCGTCTCCGATCGGTTCCCGAAGACCCCGAGAGTCAACATGAAGACCCCTTCCCTGCCGGTGCCTACGCGCCTTTCAGCCCGCGCCGGGTGCAATCACGCTTTCGCTGCTTCGATGGCCGAATATCCTAGTGCCGTTCCAACTTAATCCACCAAGGCTCGTCCGTCAACTGACGGACAAGGTCTCGGCAAAATCCTCGAAGACGCCCCTCACCGAATTAGGGCGAAACAGTTGGAACGGCACTAGCATCATCGCAACAGCCCGTGCCACCTACATAAGTTGACAGAATATCGTGCCGACCTTTGCTGTAGCGGCGGTCTCCGACCGCCGGTTTTTCGGCGCTGAGACTGCGCCGCTACAAGGGATGGATGTCACTATATTCTGTCAATCTCAATAAAGCGAGCGCCGGCGGGTGAGATGCGTGC
>DATKYV010000101.1:0-3151 GCA_035528275.1 Terriglobia bacterium
ATATCCATTCTGGTGGTAGTCCTTGTCGGTTGGTAGTCAGGAAGCAGCGGGGCACGGCCGAAGTCCTTCAATTCGTGGTCGCCGGTTTGGAAAACGGGCAGCAAGTGGTGGTGTTGGCGGGGCCAACCTGCCTGAAGGACCTTGCCGCCAGCCTGACGGAAAGCGGACTGAAACCGGATGCCCTGCTCCGCAACGGCCGCCTGATTTTTCTGACTGCTCCGAAGTGCCTGGCCCAGCTTTCCCACCCGGACGAAATCCTGCAGCGAGGACCGCTCCGCCACACCGCCCCGCTTTTGCGCTGGGTCTCCGACTGGTCGTGGGCGTATGCCAACGGGATGAGTCCGGCGGAGATTTTGGGATACCAACGCTGCGTCCACGACTTCGCCCGATCGCTTACGGCGCTCTCCATCTGCACGGTGCATTGCCAGAAGATCGAGCGAGGTTCGCTGCTCGCCATGCTGGCTGACCACCGACGTGCCGCGCGCGCCGTCTGGGGAACGGTCTAAGCGTCGCCACCTTACGTGCTTCAAACATCAGGGCATGAGTGTACCCGGAGGTGTGTAGCCTCGGTGGCCGCCGAGGGCTGCCTATCTCGCCTCGCACTCAGAAGAAAGTTCCGCTGTAATCTATGGGGTTGTCAGGGAAGCCCGTGCACGCAGCCGGGTTCGCCGCGTATCCGCAAGCCCATCCTGAGTAGTTATCCACACTGAAGGGGTCAAGCAGAGGAATCGCCAGGATGCGGTAAGTTCCCTCGGGAATTCCATCCAGGATGTAGCTCCCGTCCGGGGCACTCAGCGTATCCATCACCGCCAATCCCGTGACCGAATCGACGGCCACGACGTGCGAAGCGTACACGCCGGTCCCGTCCAGGGTGACCTGGCCGCGAATTGCCGCCGTCGCAGTCGTGAAGTTTCCGGCGGGGTAAAGGAAGGCGACTCCGGCGACGTCGTCCACGGCGAGCTCTCTAGTCTGGCCGATTCCGAGATCGCCGAAGGGGTACATCAGGGTATGCGCGATCCCATTGTGCTCGAGGCCAAGCATGTGCCCGAACTCATGGCTCGCGACCGAGAAGAGATCGAGGTAATCCGGGGGAGTAGGCGTGGCGGTTGAGAAGGTCAATTCCGGATTGAACACCATGTCGGCGTCGATGATGACCGAAGACAGGTCGGTTGTGATCCCGCCGCAGAAACTGTACGAGTAAGGCGGCCCGCTCTGGCCGGGACTCGGAACGACCGAGGCGATCTGCGTGTAGGCGACGACGCCCGTCGGGAAATTCACCGAAGCGGAAGGCACGAAAGTCACCAAGTTGACGCAGTCGTAGAAGTCGGGGTCGGTCTGCGCTGCATCGGCGCCGCGGGTCACGCTCAGTGCGTTGATCCAGACCCCGTTCAACAGAGTCTGCGGCCACACGTTGAAAGCGGCGGCCAGGGCCGTGGGCACGTCGGGTCCTCCGGTCGTATCGAGGTTTGTGCCCAGGGTGGGGTTCAGCCGCCAAGTGACACTCGCATCGTTCCAGCGGATGGGGACCGCTTCGCCTCCCACACCGTCCTGGTAAGGGGTGTAGGCCATCGCCAGCAGACACCCGAGCAGAAGCATACCGGCGGCTGCGATGAAGAAAACGCCTTTGCGAATCTGCGACCGCGCTTCACGCTTCACGAGAATCACCTCAGGTTGAGCACCAACATCCGGCCATTGAGTGACCTGCCTGCGGACGCTTCATTGGCGGCGCTGATGCTGATCCGCTTGCCGCGAATCGAAACCTCGGACCAGTGGATCTTCCACCTTCCGGCAGACAATCGGGCGGTTCCCTCCACAAGACTCCCGGCAGGCACGATGGCGCTTCTGCCCGGATAAACAGTGGCGGTGGTGAGAGCCGAAACTCGAACCGTTCCGACGCCCTTCTCCTCTGATCCTCGAATGGCCACGGGGATGAGGGTCCGCCTCGGGATAACGACGGGTGCTGCCATCGCCTCCGAGACTTCGCGCCGGAATTGGCTCGTCGAAATCGTCTGAGCGAGGGGCGGATTCGGCCGGGCCGCCTTCGGCGTATGGAACAGACCGCCAAAGGGCCGGATCACCCGCTCCTCGCCGGTTTGCGGGAGGCGGTAGACGCGGTATGCCCCCTGCGCCATTCCCGTCACGCGGTAGAAGGCGGAGCCGGCGCCGGCGGGTTCCAGAAATAGGAAGTAGCTCGCTCCCGCCCTGAAGGCCACCGTGCCCGAAACACGCACTCGAAGATTTCCGACCGCGCCCCCCGGCTGCTCGATGACCATCGTGCGCCGGGGAGTCCCCTTCAGCGTCTGCTCAATCTCCACGGTTGTGACGGTCAGAATCTGGGTGTGCGAATCGTTCCACCGGACTTCCTGGCTCACCGCGCGGCCTCGCACGACGTCACTGGAGGCCTGGCTCAGTTGCTCCAGGCTGAGATGGACAAGAGTCGTCGCCTGCGCGGAGACCGCCGCCAGCAAGGCAAGAAGAAACACCGAGATTCGAATCGAAATCCTCATGGACACCAAGCCTAATCTGTCACCAGAATCCCGCCGACGAAAGCCGCGATCTCGCCGGAAACATTCAGGACCATGATATTCCGCGCGCCCAGAACAGCCGAGGGACTCACCGAAACCTGAAGCTGCACGGCGGGTATACCATCCGTCGTCTCCCCAAAATCCGCGGCCAGCGGCTGGGTGAAGTCGAATTCTCCGCTGCCGCCTTCGATCAAGTAGTAAGTCCCGGGAACCAGCCCTTCCCCGACGAGAAGAAGTTGCACGTCGCTCCCGCGCGCCATGGAGACACCCACACTGCCCGCCGTGTCACCGATTCCCACCGCGGCCAGCGAAAGAGTGGGAGTAGAAACGGGAAGCACCGGAATGTCCACTCCGAACGTCTCAAATCCCGCCGTGGCGAGGACGTCGCTGCGCTCCAGTTGCGGCACCACGGAGAAATCCAAGGGGCTGCTTGCGGCTTCGCCTTCCTGGACCACGACCGGCAGCACTCCGGGGCTCGCGGTGTCGCCGGAAGATATATCCACTTGCAATTCCGAAGAGCTCACAAACGTCGTCGCTCTTGCCGTCCCGGCCAGGAGCACGGTGCTTGTCGAGGTAAAACCTCGGCCGAGAATCCTGAGCACGATTGGCGGCGAATTCTGCAGGGT
>DATKYV010000102.1:0-5603 GCA_035528275.1 Terriglobia bacterium
CCGTCACACATGCGCTCTGGTGCCTGTCGGCTACAGGGGAACATCCCGGCGGCTACCTGTTCGTCGCTCCCAAGGGCGGCTTCTACTCGCCACAGCGGATCACAAAGATGGTATTCAAACCGCTGGCGGCTGAGTTGAAGATTAAGGACTTCGCGTGGCGATCGTTTCGCCGATCTGCGGCCACCGCCATGCACATTGCCGGGACACCGCTCAAGGTACAACAGGAAATCCTTGGGCACGCCACGGCGGACATGTCGCTGCTGTATTCGGACGCGGCGAAGCCGGAACAGCGCCGGGCCATCGAGCAGCTTGACCGGCAACTGTTCCCAAGTGTTCCTAGATTGCAACTGGATTTGCAAAACCGACTGGCTAACTAATTGAAAATGTTGGCTGGGAGGCAGGGATTCGAACCCCGATACGCAGATCCAGAGTCTGCAGTCCTACCGTTAGACGACCTCCCAGCGAAGAGGTCTTATTAGAAGTAACTGTCCAGCGGCGTTCTTGTCAAGCCACTTGCGGCCCGGCAGTGAACCAGTCTGTCCTAGCGCCGACCTTCAGGTCGGCATCGCGCCAATAGCCTTAGACGACGGAGACCGCATTCTGAAGCTTTGCCGGGCTAAAGCCCGGCGCTACAACACCAAGCGGAGTGCCGGGCTCCCCCGGCCTGCCGGGGGACAGGTTCCGCCCGGCGCTACTCGGAATGCTGCGCGGTGAGACAAGAGGCGAGCCAAGGGGCTCAGAAGAGGCGGAAGGTGACTTCCACGCCCACGCGCACGGGTACGGGGATATTGTTGCGCGTGGCAGCTTTGAATTTCCAGGTGCGAACGGTCTCGACGGCCTTTTCATCCAGGCCCAAGCCCAGGGGCTTTACCACGCGGATGTCGGTGACATTTCCCTGGACGTCCACGATGATCCAGAGGACCACGGTGCCCTGGTACTTGGCCTTGCGCGCTTCCTCGGAGTAGGGGGGTTCGGGCTTGTAGATGGGGATGGGAGCGGTGACGTTTCCGCCCACGCTGTAGACGCCGCCTCCGAATCCGCCGCCTTCACCAGGGCCCAAGCCGCCGCCTTTGCCGGACCCAATACCGCCACCCGAGCCGCTGCCAATGCCTCCGCCATATCCCGGACCGTTTGAGGGATCGCCCAGAACCCCCTGCGGGTCGCCCCACGGCGAGTTCATCGCCATCTCCGGCAGCTTCAGTTCGGGAGGACCCAGCAAGTTCGGCTGCACGGGCAACTGCGGATTGACGTTCGGCACCACCACGGCCGGAGGAGCAAGCTGCTGCTTGGCAAACTTGGGGACAGCCCCCTGGGATGCCGGCGTGGGCGAGCGGTCACCGCCGCCCCCGCCTCCGCCCGTCCTGTCGTCCGGGCCGTTCAACTGGTTGAGGTATGGTGAAATGTCCACGATCTCGATTCTGCTCTGGGCTTTCACCGGGGTGACCATCCGTTGGATGAAGAAAGGCAGGAAGAGCGCCACCAGGGCTACGATGTGAACCAGAACGGAGTTGACCCACGAAGCCTTCTGGGGTTGATAGTCCTGCCAGATGTTCGGGACGTCGATGGGGTGCGAAGTCAGGGGAATCGGCGGCGCTGTTGGTTTCTCAAAAAGCGTCCGAATCTGATTCGGGAGGTCGCGGTACCAAGGGCGCATTTCGCTGAGGGGAAGAGTGCTTTCGCCCCGGTAGTACTGCCTGGGGACCGTGATTTTGGGCTCTCGGAGAAAATAACGAATCTGCTGAATGACGGAAACGAGCAGGTTCGGACTCTCGACAAAAGTGAGGTGGTAGAGTTCTTCCTGAGGGCGCGGCCTGCCCGCAGCCTTCTCCGACTCGGTTCCGACCGGAAGATCGCTAGTTGGCATCAATCCTTTCCCCTAACACTCGGCGCCCGTTCGCCTCCCGGAACTGGAGCCCCATCTTCTTTCAAGATGTTGATAAGCGCGGGCGAGTTGCCTCCGAATGCGAATGAGGCCGGGGAGGATACACGCCGGCCACCTTATTCATCCTCGTAGTTTACCACATCCCTCCAACGGCCGCGGATGGCAAAATGCGTCCTCCAGACGCGCAACTCAATCCGAACACCTTCTATTGACGCCCCGGCATGGCGTTTGGTTTCGGGAAACTTCTGGACATGGAACCGCCAGGACCCACGGAAGGAGCCCTCCCGACGCGGCGGCGGAGGTCATCCGCCTCGTTCGCCTTCCGCTCCGAGCCGCACAAAAGGCGTGCTTCCCCCCTTGGTTGCTGGACACTTCCTTCGGTTCTTCCTTATAATGCGTTGTTTGCGCTCTGGGGAGGATTCATGCAGAAGGCGCTCGACCTGAAGACAACGCTCAATCTACCGCGCACCTCCTTTTCAATGAAGGCCAATCTGCCCCAGAACGAACCCAAGTGGCTGGAAAAGTGGGGCAAAGACGACCTCTACGGGCAGATCCGCGCCGCGCGCCGCGAGTCGCCCATCTTCACCCTGCATGACGGCCCGCCCTACGCCAACGGCCGGATCCATCTGGGCACGGCACTCAACAAAATCCTCAAAGACTTCATCGTCAAATCCAAGACGCTCGCCGGCTGCAACGCTCCCTACCTGCCGGGGTGGGATTGTCACGGCCTGCCCATCGAGATCAACGTGGATAAGGAACTCGGCCCGCGTAAGGCGGAGATGACGCCGGTGGAAATCCGTCGCCAATGCCGGAAGTATGCCGAGAAGTACGTTGAGCTCCAGCGGCAGGACTTCCAGCGACTAGGCGTCTTCGGTGAGTGGGACAAACCCTATCTCACGATGGACTTTCAGTATGAAGCATTAATTGCCGAGACGTTTCTCAAGTTTCTCCAGGAGGGCTACGTATACCGTGGCCGGAAACCCATTCACTGGTGCATCTCCTGCAAGACGGCACTGGCCGAAGCGGAAGTTGAATACGAGGACCACCGCAGCCGGTCGATCTACGTGAAATACCCGCTTCTGACCGACCCTGCAAAGCTGGACCCGTCACTCAAGGGGCGAAAGGTTTCCGTCCTCATCTGGACGACCACGCCTTGGACGCTGCCCGCCAGCATGGCCGTGGCATTTCATCCTGAGTTCGAGTACGTGGTGGTCGCAGAGGATGACGGTGAAGCTTACCTGGTGGAAAGTCGCCGGCATGGCGCGACCCTTGAGGAGACAGGGCTGAAGGCGGAAAGCGTCCTGGCGCGCGTATTTGGAACCAAGTTGGACCGCATCGAGATGCAGCATCCTTTTCTGGACCGCAAAGTCTTAGGTGTGCTGGCGGATTACGTGACGGCGGAAGACGGCACGGGGTGTGTTCACACAGCGCCCGGGCATGGCCGCGAAGACTACCAGACGGGGATGAAATACGGGATTGAGATCTACTGCCCGGTGGGCGACGCGGGCGAGTTCCTGGAAGGCCTGGCGCAGTACAAAGGGAAGACGGTTTTTGAGGCCAACGACCCCATCATTCAGTTGCTGAAGTCACGCGGCACGCTGGTGGGGCCTGCGGGCTGGCTGACCCATTCCTATCCCCATTGCTGGCGTTGCCACAACCCCGTGATCTTCCGCGCCAACGAGCAGTGGTTTGTGAACGTCGACCACGCGCGTTTGCGCGAGCGGGCGCTGGAGGAAATCAGGCATACGCGCTGGCTGCCGGAGTGGGGTCAGGAACGAATCTACAACATGATCGCTACGCGTCCGGACTGGTGCATCTCGCGCCAGCGAGTCTGGGGGGTGCCGATCACGGCTTTTCATTGCGAGGCCTGCAAGAAGCCAATCCTCGACGCGAGCCTGGCCCGCCCGGCCATCGAGCTCTTTCGCAAAGAAGGCGCAGACGCCTGGTACACCCACGCCCTCGAAGACCTCCTGGCCGAGGGAAGCAAATGCCCCGAGTGCGGCGGAAAGAAGCTGCGCAAGGAGACCGACATCCTCGACGTGTGGTTCGACTCCGGGTCGAGCCATGCCGCGGTGCTCGGCCACCGAGCCGACTTGCCCTGGCCTTCCGACGTCTACCTCGAAGCTGGGGACCAGTACCGGGGCTGGTTTCAAAGCTCGCTCCTGGTCGCCCTGTGCACGCACGGAGCGGCGCCGTATCGGCAGGTTCTGACCCACGGGTGGGTCCTGGATGCCGAAGGGCGCGCCATGTCGAAATCGCTGGGGAATACCATCGAGCCGTTGGAGGTCATCAAGGCCCACGGAGCGGAAACCCTGCGCCTTTGGGCCGCCTCGCTGGTTCTCGGTGAGGATGCGGCGATCTCTGAGGAGATGCTCGTCCGCCTTTCCGAAGCGTATCGCAAGCTGCGCAACACGTTTCGATACTGTCTGGCAAACCTCTACGATTTTGACCCTGAGAAGGATACGGTGGCAGGTGACCAGCTCCAGGAAATCGACGTTTGGGCGCTGGCGCGCACCGCGGACGTGGTGGAGCGTGTCGAGGCGGCCTACGGGGATTACGCCTTCCACAAGGTCTATCGGGCGCTGTACGACTTCGCGACGGTGGATCTGAGCGCTTTCTATTTCGACATCTTGAAAGACCGCCTCTACACTTCGCCGGCGCGGTCGGTGCGGCGTCGGGCGGCGCAGACGGGCCTCTATCGGATTGCGGATGGCCTGGTGCGAGCCGTGGCGCCGCTCCTGTGCTTTACATCCGAGGAGGTCTGGTCGCACTTGCCGGCGCCGCGTCTGCGCGAGCCCAGCGTCCACATGGCGCGTTTCGCGTCTGCAAAGGAGCTGCGCGAGGCGTTGCCCAAGGACCACGTCGAGCGGCTGGAGAACTGGCCCCGCTTGATCGAAGTCCGCAACGAAGTGCTGAAGGCGCTGGAAGCTGCCCGCCGGGAGAAGATCATCGGCAGCCCCCTGGAGGCGAAGGTCATCGTGGCAACCGCCGGACCTTTCGCCCCGATTCTCGAAGAATATTCCGACATGCTGCCGACCCTATTCATTGTTTCGCAAGTCGAGTTCAGCCGGGACGTCTTCAGCGAGTCTTTGGAAACCGGACTGCCCGGCTTGAAGGTTCGCATCGAGAGGGCGAAAGGGAGGAAGTGTGACCGGTGCTGGACCTATTCCGAGCACGTCGGCGAAGACTCGCGATATCCAACGGTCTGTGACCGTTGTTCCGGCGCTTTGAAGGAAATCGAAGCGGTTTCGAGCTGACCGGCTGCCGTGCGGAAGGGGCACAGGGTTGGCGGCGAAGCCCGCAAGGCACTCCCTATGTCAAACGCCGTGGCGGTACGTTTTCGAAACGTGTTTCGCGGCTTGTACGCCGCCATCGCGCTGATCGTTTTCGCGGGCGACCAGGCGACCAAGGTATTGGTCAAGGATTCTGTCCCCGAGCACACGGTCATTCCGATTATTCCGCATTTCCTGAACCTCACTCACACCCAGAACGCCGGAGTTGCCTTCGGACTGTTTTCCGACGCGCCGGCTCCCTGGAAAACGGCGGTCCTGATCGTTGTTTCGGTGGTCCTGCTCGCCGCCGTGACAGGCATCGTTGTGAGGTCGCGCCACCTTCACTGGGAGTCGGGTGTGGGTCTGGCGATGATCCTGGGGGGAGCGCTGAGCAACCTCCTGGACCGCATCCGTACGGGGCGAGTCGTGGACTTCGTGGACGTTTATTT
>DATKYV010000103.1:0-13383 GCA_035528275.1 Terriglobia bacterium
CTCGGAGGTGTCGCACTACCTCACACTGGGAGGCATCCTGCTCCGCCTGGGCCGTGCCGACGAGGCTGAAAGCGCCGGGCAGCGAGCGCTTCGAGTGGCCAAGAACGCGGCGGAAACGACCCTTGCGCAGTCCTTTCTCGGGGACGTGCAGCGCTTCAAGGAATATCGGGAAGAGAGGAAGCGCGCCGAGGCGGAGTCCCGAGCCGCCCGGGAGGAGTGGGATCGCCTGCTGGAGGAGCAGCGGAAGTCTCTGGCGGAAAGGCCGCACGAAGAACGTACAGGCGGCGAGTCCCAGGCGGTTGCGGGAGATACGCCGGGCGCCAGTCTGCGCACCCAGGTCGAAGGCACGATTGTCGAGTCGGCGTGCACCCCCGAGGGAAGGATGAAGCTGACCATCGAACTGCCCAGGTACAAACTCGAGTTGCACGCCGACAATTACCATCAAATCGAATTCCTTACTGCCGGCCGGAAACCGTCAGATTCCTTTGATCCCTGCAAGCAGATTCGCGGAATGAAGGCACGGATTACCTACGCGATTGAAGAGCCGCACGCGGGAGAAATCGTCTCCATCGAATTGGGCAAGTGAGGCCGGGGGCGGGCGTCGACCTGTCTACCGGAGGCGCGCGAAGAGCGCGGCGAATTGTTCCAGTGTCAGTTGCTCGGCGCGCAGCTTGGGCGACAATCCCAGCGACGCCAGCTCACGCTCCACCCGCGCGCGCGTGCAGGTCCTCGAAAGATTGTTGAGCAGGTTCTTCCTCTTCTGCGCGAAGCAGCGCTTCACGAAATCCAGAAACCTTGCATTGTCTTCCGAGCTGTATGCGGGCGACTTCGTTTTCATCCGGAAATCCACCAGCGCCGAGTGGACCTTGGGAGGAGGTGAGAAAGCCCCGGGAGGCACGTTGAAGAGCAGTCGAGGCTGGGAATGAAGCTGGGCGAGCACGCTCAGGTAGCCGTAGGCGCGCGTTCCGGGCCCGGCGGTGAGGCGCTCGGCAACTTCCCGCTGGACGAGGAGCGTGACGCCGCGAAGCCATTCCTGCGCCGCGAACAAATAGTGAATGATCGGCGAGGTGATGTAGTAAGGCAGGTTTCCGAACACGACGCACTTTTCGGATTCGTATCTCCGGCAGATCTCTCCGATGTCCGTGGAGAGAATATCCGCGGCGAGGATGTCAATTCGCGCGTCCCCTTTGAGCTTCTGCTGAAGCTGATCCGCCAATCCGCGGTCAACTTCGATGGCGACCACGCGACGCGCGCGCTCGGCGAGGAGCGAAGTCATGGCGCCGCGCCCCGCGCCGATTTCAATGACCAGGTCGTCGGGGCGCAAGGGCAGCGCCTGCGAGATCCGGCGGCGGTAGCGGGCGTCGGCCAGGAAGTGCTGTCCGAGCTTGGGCGGCGACCGGCGAGGCATGGCGAGTGATTGTAGCGCGGGTGGCGTTAAAGGCGTCAGAAATGGGTCCGTTCGGCTCCCAAATGAGTTCGCTCTTGAGATGCTTCCTTGGCCCGACCTTTTGTTTTCAATAACTTGGTGGCTTCGTTTTTGAAAAATTAACATCCTTGCGCTTGTTTTGCCCCTTTACGGGCGGACTCGGATTTTTGTAGTTTTGCTCGTTGAGATCCTCCACAGCCGAGCTTGCGTCTGTTTGACTTGCGTGGGGCCGAGCAGTGGGATTCTTGGATTTTTCGAAACTCCCCATGTTTTTTCATACACATAGCGGCTTTGTTTTCCCGTTTTGAACGTTTGTGGGGGTTTCATCGAGCCTGCCAGCTTGAACTCTGCCGTTTTCCATTCCCATCCCGACTTATCTCTCCAGGCTGCTGACTTCTGACTTCCATTCCCTCCTCCTCCATTTCCACCCTACCACCCGGTGCTGAGAACATGGCGAACGGTGAGAATGATGAGACGGTTTTTTTCGAGCGTCTTTTGGAAGGAATGGACCCGAGTGCAGGGAAGGGAGCGTGGCAACGGCAGGCGGTAGTGGGCCAGTTTGAGAATTGTAGCGGCGGGTTAATCCCGCCAATTGGCGGCCTAAAGCCGCCTCTACATCAAAATGGCCCACCACCGTTCAGGCTTTCGCCTTGACTTTGGAGGGGGGAATCTTCTAATTTAGCTGGCTTCGAATTTCTGCTGCTCCAAATGGAGTCAACCTATGCGAATCGTATTTGTGGCGTCTGAGGGTGTGCCTTTTTCCAAGACTGGCGGGCTCGCCGACGTGGTTGGGGCACTACCCCGGGCCCTGGCGGCTGGCGGTCACGAAGTTTCCGTCATTCTGCCTCGCTACCGGATGACCAAGCCGCGTCCCGTTCTCCCGGAGTTCAAGAGCATCACCATGCCTCTGGCCTCGGGCTTCAAATTCGCCTCGCTGCAGGATGGGGGCGAGGCCGGCGGCGTGCGGACCTTTCTGGTCGACTGCCCGGAGTTCTTCGACCGCGACAACCTGTACATGGAGGATGGCAGAGACTATCTGGACAACGCCCAGCGCTTCGCGGCGTTCTCGCTGGCCAGCCTGGAGTTGATGAAGCGGCTACCGAATGCTCCCGACGTCATTCATTGCCACGACTGGCAAAGCGCCCTCGTCCCCGTCTATCTCCGGTCGCTGTACCGAAACGACGGGTACTTCCGGAAGACTTCCGTGGTCTTTACCATCCACAATCTGGCCTACCAGGGGCTGTTTCCTCCCAGCGTTCTTGCGGAGATTTCGCTCGATTGGTCGCTCTTCAACATCCATGGGCTGGAATATTACGGGAACGTTAGTTTCTTGAAGGGTGGAGTCATTTTCTCCGACTTTGTCACCACGGTCAGCCGAAAGTACGCCGAGGAGATTCAAACCACCGAGTTCGGTTGCGGGCTCGAAGGTGTGCTGAAGAGCCGCAGCGATCGCCTGCAAGGAATCCTGAACGGGGTCGACTACGAGGCCTGGAACCCCGAGAGCGACAAATTGATCCCGGCAAACTACAGCTCCAAGGACCTCGAAGGGAAGCAAGCCTGCAAGAAGGCGCTGCTGGAAAGAATGGGGGCGCAAAACCCCCGGCTGGACCTCCCCGTCATCGGAATCGTCTCGCGGTTTGCGACGCAGAAGGGGTTTGACCTGATCGCCGGCGTCGCCGAGGAGCTTGCCGCCATGGACCTCTACGTGGTGGCGCTGGGGACCGGCGAGCCGCAGTACGAAGTCCTCTTTCGGACCTTTGCCTCCAACCATCCCGAGAAGTTCCTTGTGAAGGTGGCCTACGACAACAGCCTGGCTCATCAGATCGAGGCGGGCGCGGACATGTTCCTGATGCCCTCGCGTTATGAGCCCTGCGGGCTCAACCAGATTTACAGCATGAAATACGGGACGGTCCCCGTGGTCCGGGCCACGGGCGGCCTGGACGACACCGTGGAAGCCTTTGACGGCAAGACGGGTACGGGGTTCAAGTTCGGGGAGTATTCGCCTGAGGCGCTGCTCGCCACCATCCGTGAGGCCGTAGAGACCTACCGCCAGCCGAAGCAGTGGCGGCAGTTGATGCAGAATTGCATGCGCAAGGACTTCTCCTGGGCCAGCTCGGCCAAGCAGTACATCAAGATATTTCAAGGGTTGCAGAAAGCCAAAACCGGAATCAAAACAGCGGAAAAAGCATCCAATGCCTAGGGTAGCTTTCGGAGGTTAGAACGCATGGCAGGGAATACAACGTTGGAGTTCACGGACCAGAACTTCGAGCAGGAAGTACTGAAGTCCGAAAAACCTGTGCTGGTGGATTTCTGGGCGGAATGGTGCGGGCCCTGCCGGCTCGTGGCGCCCACCGTCGACGCCCTCGCCGGGGAGTATGCGGGTCGGGCCAAGGTCGGCAAACTCAACGTGGACGAGAACCAGTCGGTCACCAGCCGCTACAATATTCGCGGCATCCCCACGCTGCTTCTTTTCAAGAATGGCGAGATCGCGCAGCAGTGGGTTGGTGCCCAGTCGAAAGACGCCATCGTCAAGATACTCGAAAAACATCTTTAATCGCTACGCCGCGGCGAGTAAGCGCCGGAGGTGTTTGGCCCGGGGAGGGGCCGGGAGAGCCCTGCTTGTGCCCCTGAGGGGGGCCGCCAGTTAGCGTGCCCGCCGGGCACCACTTCGGGTTAGAATGGACGCCGTACGCCCGTACCGCCGTACCCGAACGGAATCTCTATGTGGAAGAACGTTGTCGTTGTCGGTGCCCAGTGGGGCGACGAGGGCAAGGGCAAGGTTGTGGATGCCCTGGCCGTGCACTTTGATATCGTTGCCCGCTACCAGGGCGGTGCCAACGCCGGGCACACCGTCGTTGTGGACGGCAAGAAGTTCATTCTCCAGCTCTTGCCGACCGGAGTCGTCCGGCCGGATAAGATGGCAGTCGTCGGAAACGGGGTGGTCGTCAATCCCGAGGCGCTTCTCAGCGAGCTTGAAGCGGTTGAGAAGAACGGGGTCACGGTCGGCGACCGCCTGCTCATCAGCGACCGGGCTCATCTGATTCTCCCTTATCATCGGAGCCACGAGGTGGCCGCCGAAGAGGCGCGGGGTGTGGGCAAGATCGGGACCACGGCCAAAGGTATCGGACCGTCTTACGAGGACAAGGCGGGGCGTCGCGGGCTGCGAACCTGCGACCTGCGCAACCCGGAGGCTTTTCGGCGAAAGTGCAGCGAAATTCTGACGGAAAAGAACCGCCTCGCTTCGGCGCTTTTTGCAGGTGCGAGGCTGGAAGCCGAGGATCTGGTGGAGTGCTACTTCCAGTCCGCCCAGCGCCTGGTTCCTCATCTTACCGATGTCTCCGCCTACCTCAACGGGCAGATGGACCTCGGCAAGCGCGTGCTCTTCGAGGGCGCGCAGGGCACGCTCCTCGATGTCGACCACGGGACGTATCCTTTTGTCACTTCCTCGAGTGCGGCGGCGGGTGGGGCGTGCACGGGCACGGGCGTGGGCCCCACGCGCATCGACGCCGTGGTGGGCGTTTCCAAAGCCTATGCCACGCGCGTCGGCAGCGGGCCGTTTCCCACCGAGGCGTCGGGGCCGGAAGGCGAGAAGATTCGGGCGCGGGGCGGAGAGTACGGCGCCGTCACCGGGCGCCCCCGGCGCTGCGGCTGGTTTGACGTTCCCGCGGCGCGTTATGCAGCGCGGGTGAATCACCTGAGCGCTCTGGTCATCACCAAGCTCGACATCCTCGATCACCTCGCCGAAATCCCCGTGGGGGTAGAGTACAAATACAAGGGCGGAACCTTCGCGGATTTCCCGGCTGAGATTGATATCCTGGAAAAGCTCGAAGCTCGCTATGAGATGGTCCGCGGGTGGGAGCAGCCGACATTCGGCTTGCAGGATTATTCCCGGCTGCCGGAAAAGGCCAAGGACTATCTGAAGCTTCTCTCCGATCGCGTGGGCATCGAGATTTTCTTGGTCTCGACCGGCCCTCAACGCGAGCAGACCATCTGGCTGCGCGAGTTGTGGGGATAAGCCGGCTCGCCCGGCGGCCGTGGGCCATCGCTTCCTTCGCCCGCCGGGATCCGCTTCCGGCCCGCAGCAGCCAGCCGCTCGCAGGGACAATGACTCTCAGCTTCCAACAAGCCCTTTCGACAGTGCGAGAGAAACTGAGCGCCGCCGGCGCCGCCGTGGAGGTCGTGTCGCTTGACGGAGTCCGCGGCAGGGTTCTCGCCACGGACGTCGTAGCGGACCGGGACTACCCGCCGTTCCACCGCTCTACACGCGATGGTTATGCGGTTCGCTCCGGTGATTTGACCAAGCTGCCGGCCACACTCGAGTGCGGAGGCGAGGTGCGGGCGGGTGAGCACTTTGCGGGCAAAGTAGCTCCGGGCCAATGCGTCGCAATCATGACTGGCGCCCCGCTGCCCGCCGGGGCTGACTCCGTCTTGATGCTCGAGTACACGCGCCGGGAAGGGAATCGAGTGGAGGCCTCGCGGGCCGTGGAGGTTTTTGAAAACGTCGTGCGCCAGGGTAGCGAGGCGGCAGCCGGAGGCCGCGTCCTCCCCCGCGGCCGGCGGCTCGGCCCCAGCGAGATGGGACTGCTCGCCACCGTCGGTCGGGCGCAGGTGGAGATCTTCCGCGAGCCTCGCGTGGCGATTATTCCCACCGGAGATGAGATCGTTCCCCTTGACCGCCAGCCCGAGTGGTTTCAGATTCGCAACAGCAATGCCGTGACGCTGACCGCTCAGGTGGCGGAGGCGGGTGGGATTCCCTGGAGGCTGGGCATTGCTCCGGATCGCGCCGAGCCTCTGCGAAAACTGATCGAAGAGGGATTGAGCGCGGATTTGTTGCTGTTGAGCGGCGGCGTCTCCATGGGAAAATACGATTTGGTGGAGCAGGTGCTCGCCGATCTCGGCGCGGAGGTCTTCTTCCAGGGCGTGGCCATCCGGCCGGGCAAGCCGCTGGTGTTCGGCCGCGTGCGCGAGCGGTTCTTCTTCGGTTTGCCGGGTAACCCGGTTTCCACGTTCGTGACTTTCGAGCTCTTCGTTCGGCCCGCCATCGCGCTTCTGGGAGGGGCGGAGTTCGAGTACCCGGTCTTTCTTCGCGCCCGCCTCGGCAAGCCTTTCCGCCAGCGACTCGGTTTGACGGCATTCATGCCCGCTCGGGTGGAGGTGCAGAACGGGGAGCCGGAGGTGAATCTGGTGGGCTACCAGGGTTCGGGAGACATGGTTGGGGTTGCAGCGGCCAACTGCTTCCTGGTGGTGCACCCGGAGCAGACCGACCTTGCGGCCGGCGACTGGGTGGACGTGCTGCCCAAGCCCGTCAACTGACGGGCTTGGGGTGGAGGATCGAAACTGGGAATTGGAAAATGGAAACTGGAAAATCGAAACTGGAAACTCGAAAATCGGGGCAGCGCCGTTGTCATGATCGAATTTTGGAACGCGAAGTTCTGACCGTAAATCAGTGAGATTCGAATTTCGATTTTCCAATTTCGAGTTTCGGGAGCGTAGATGGCATCGAAGCGACGGAAGACATCTGGTCGGCTCAGTCACTATGACGGCGCCGGCCGCCCCCGCATGGTGGACGTTTCCCGGAAACCGCAGACCGAGCGCCGGGCGGTGGCCGAGGTGCTGGTGAAGATGACGCCGCGCACGCGCCGGGCGCTCAGACAAAATCCCAAGGGCGATCCTCTGGAGATTGCGCGCGTGGCGGGCATCGCAGCGGCCAAGCGCACGGCGGATCTGATCCCCTTGTGCCACCCGCTGCTTTTGAGCCACATTGATGTCCGGGCGAAGTTGTGCAAGAATGGCGTGTTGATTTCCTCGATCGTTCACTCCACGGGCCCGACCGGGGTGGAAATGGAAGCGCTGACGGCGACGGCCGTTGCCGCCCTGACCGTTTACGACATGTGTAAGGCGCTCGACCGGGGGATCGAAATAACCCGCCTCCGGCTACTGGAAAAAAGCGGTGGGAAAAGCGGAACCTATCGCGCCCGGCGGCGGTGAAGGGCCTTTGAGCGTGTGATTTTGGGGAGAAGCGGGGAAGCATGCAAGCCGGTCTGAAAATCCTGGTCGTTGACGATAATCCGACCATCTTGAAGCTGATCTGCAAGAGCCTGGAGAAGGCCGGGGAGTTGATCACCGCCACCGACGGCGCCGACGCGCTGATGAAAGCCATCGAGCTGAAGCCCGATCTCATCATCTCCGATTATTCGATGCCGATGATGGATGGCCGGGCGCTCTTCGAGAAATTGCGCGCCCGCAAGGAGACAGAGGACATTCCGTTTGTCTTCGTCGCATCCCGCAAAGAGATCGACGAGCGGTTGCGGATGGTTGTCGATGGTGTGGAAGACTACTTCGTCAAACCCTTCTTCGTGCGCGAACTCACTATTCAGGCGCGGCGCATCACCGCGCGGCTCCACCAGCAGAAAATGGAGCAGATGGGCGCACGGGGCGGGGCGATCACCGGCAGCTTGACCGAGATGAGCTTGCTCGATTGGATGTCTTCGCTCGAGCAGGGCCGCAAGACCTGCGCCCTCGTCCTGCGCAACGGCAAAGACCTCTGCACTCTTTACTTCACCGAAGGCCAGGTGACCCACGCCACGTACGGCGATCTGAAAGGCGACCCGGCAGTCTTCAAAGTCTTGACCTGGACGGAGGGCGAGTGGGCGCTGGACTTCTCCAAGACCGCGAGCGAGCAGACCACCACGATGTCCACGCAAGGATTGATGATGGAAGGCCTGCGCATCCTCGATGAGGCAAACCGCGACGCGGGCTAAAGCGGGGCCGCCGCTTCTCGCACCCAACCTGGAATGACCTCTCCGTTGCGCGCCAAAATCCTGGTGTTGAGTGATTCCGCTGCCGGAGGGCAGCGCGCCGACCTCTCCGGCCCGGCCGTCCGCGACGCCTTGCAGGCGCGCGGTTGGCAGGTGGTGGCGCGCGAAGTGCTTCCGGATGATGCCGGGCAGATTCGCCGGCGCCTTGAAACCTGGAGCGATGGCGATGATTGCGATGCGCTCTTTACCACCGGAGGCACGGGCCTCGGGCCTCGGGATGTGACGCCGGAAGTGACGCGCCGGATTATCGAGAGGGAAGTGCCGGGCCTCGGGGAGTTGATGCGCGCCGAGGGGTTGAAAAAGAACCGCCGGGCGGCGCTCTCCCGCGGGCTGGTCGGCGTGCGCAACGGCAAATTGATCGTCAACCTTCCGGGCAGCGTGCGGGGGGCGGAAGAATCACTCGCCGCCATCCTCGACCTGTTGCCCCACGCCGTGGACCTTGTTCAAGGGCGTACCGAGCACGGCGATTAGCGGGGAAAATACACCGCCGGGCGGGGACCCTGTGCTATGATGAGTGCGGTTCTGAGGAGGAAAAGACAAGGTGCTGGATCTCTACGGGCCGATTCTGATTTTCTTCGCCATCGCCGCCGCGTTTCCGATTGTGACGTTGTGGCTCGCCAAGTTTGTGCGCCCCACGTTTGTGCCTACGCCGGAGAAGGTGATGCCTTACGAGTGCGGCATCACGCCGGAGTCCGATTCGCGCGGCCGCTACACGGTGCGCTACTATCTGGTCGCCATCCTCTTTGTGATCTTTGACGTGGAGACGATTTTCCTCTTCCCCTGGGCGGTCCAGTTCAACGCCCTGGGCCTGTTCGGCTTCGTGGAGATGATGGTCTTCCTGGGCATCCTGATCGTCGGCTACGTCTGGCTCTGGCGGCGCGGTGCACTGGAGTGGATCTAAGGCTTCCCTTCGCGTTCCTCCCCAATCCCACGCAAGAGACTTGGCTTGTTGCGCCGGACGTCCGGAGCAGTTGAAGATTCCACGCCCCTGAGGTGACACCCAAATGAATCTGGAGGAACTGACTCGCCTTTACGACTTCACCGGTCGGACGGTCGTCATCACCGGTGGAACGGGTATCCTGGGCGGAGACATCGCCTGCGCCCTGGTGGGATGCGGGGCGAACGTTGCTTTGCTGGACCTGAATCTGGAGCCGGTAAAGGCCCTCCTGGATCGCATGGGGCCGCGAGCCGGGCAGGCGGCGGCGTTCGAGGGAAATGTTCTTGACCGCCAGAGCCTTGGCCAGGCCGCCGAGGCCATCCAGAAAAAGTTCGGCGACATCCACTGCGTGGTGAACGCTGCGGGAGGCAACAAGCCCCAGGCAACCACGGGTCCCGATCTCTCCTACTTTGACTTGCCCACCGAAGCCTTGCGCTGGGTGTTCGACCTGAATATTCTGGGTACGATGCTCTCCTGCCAGATCTTTGGCAAAATCTTGGCGGAGAAAGGCGACGGCACGATTCTCAATATCTCGTCGATGAACGCATTTCGCCCCTTGACGCGCATCCCCGCTTACTCGGCGGCGAAGGCTGGCGTCAGCAACTTCACCCAATGGCTGGCCGTGCATTTGGCCCAGGAGTATTCAGCCAAGATTCGCGTCAACGCCATCGCCCCGGGTTTCTTCCTGACGAACCAGAATAGATTTTTGCTCGTCGACCGGGATTCGGGGAAGCTGACTCCGCGCGGCGAGGCCATAATTTCCCACACGCCGATGGGCCGGTTCGGCGACCCGGAGGATTTGTTCGGCGCGGTCCTCTGGCTGCTCTCTCCCGCCTCGGCGTTTATCACCGGAATCGTGGTCCCGATTGACGGCGGATTTTCGGCCTATAGCGGCGTGTAACCGGGACGCCGGATGGCCGTCCCGGGTTCGCTCGGGCATGTGGCACAAGCGGGAGGAGGGATTGGCGGAAAGAAACGGAGGCAGTCGATGGTACTCGGCAAAGGATCCGCTGAGCGCTACCTGACCGAAGAAGAAGCATCCCAGGTTGTTCTGGAAGGGGTGACTTCACTGGGCTTGGACGGCAAGCGCGTGCTGGTGATCATTCCCGACGGCACGCGCACCATGCCGATGCCGCTGATGTTCCGCCTCTTCGATCGGCATCTCGCCCCCCGTGCGAAGGCCCTGGATTTTCTGGTGGCGTTGGGCACCCATCCGCCGATGAGCGACGCGCAATTGAGCAAGCTGGTTGGCGTGCCCGTGGTTGACGGACAAGCGGGAAAGAGCCACATCTTCAATCACCGCTGGGACGACCCGGCGAACATCGTTACCCTGGGCGCCATCTCGGCCGCCGAAATCAGCGAGATTACCGGCGGACTGATGTCGGAAGAAATCCCCGTCAGGCTCAACAAGCTCATCCTGGACTACGACCAGCTCATCATCTGCGGGCCGGTCTTCCCTCACGAAGTGGTGGGCTTCTCGGGAGGAAACAAGTATTTCTTCCCGGGAATCGCCGCGGCGGAGATCATCAATTTCACGCACTGGCTGGGCGCGGTGATGACCAACTACAAGATCATCGGCTCGGGCTACACGCCGGTGCGGGCTGTCATCGACCGCGCCGCCGCTTTCGTTGACCGGCCCACCGCGTGTTTTGCGCTGGTGGTTACCCACGACGGGATGGCCGGGTTGTACTTCGGCTCTCCCCACGAAGCGTGGAAAGCCGCCAGCGGCCTCTCCGCCCAAAAACACATTCATCGAGTGAATAAGCCCTTCCGCCGCGTCCTCGCTGTCATGCCGGAGATGTACGACGATCTCTGGACGGGAGGCAAGGGGATGTACAAGATGGAACCGGCGGTGGCTGACGGCGGCGAGGTGGTCATCTATGCCCCGCACATCACCGAGGTCAGCTATACGCACGGCAAGCTGCTCGATGAGATCGGCTATCACTGCCGCGACTACTTTCTGGCCCAGTGGGAAAAGTTCAAAGGGTATCCGGGCGGAGTGCTGGCCCACTCGACGCACGTGAAGGGCCTGGGCAGCTTCGACGCGGCCACGGGCGTGGAAACTCCACGCGTCCAGGTGACGCTGGCGACGGGCATTCCGGAGGAGCGCTGCCGGCGCATCAACCTGGGTTATCTCGATCCGCGCCGCGTCAACATGCAGGGGTGGCAGGGCCGTGAGGATGAAGGCATTCTCGTCGAGCCTCGCGCCGGTGAAGTGTTATATCGAGTCAAAGAAGAACAACAGGGAACTGCTTAGCAGGGTACTGAGAACGCTCAGAGATCCTGTCATCCTGAGCGAAGCGAAGGATCTAATCGCTGCGATTTCCTCACACGATTGAGATGCTTCGTCCGCCGACCGGCGGACTCAGCATGACAGGGGCCGTTCGTTTGCACCCTTCCCGCGCAACCTCGGAATTCTCCAATCATCAATAGAATAATCGCGGCCCGAGCCGGCGGGCCAATCATCATGCCGCGCCTACGTTTGTTTTGCCTGAGCGAACGGGGTGAGGTGGCGGATGAAATGCTTCTGCAAGTTGGCGGCGTAGGCCTCGAGATGGCTTCGGAGGAAAGACATGAAGCGATCGCAAAAACGCGGCTGGCCGTCACTGGCGAGCTCGGTGAGCACCGAGCCGAAAGTGACGTGCAGAATCTGGCGCGAGTCGAACTGATCGAGCAAGGCGGGCAAGTCGGTCTCGGCCACAGACTCGGGGAGGGGCGCGCTCTCCAGGCTCCCGGAGACGTGGTAGCTGGCCCGGTCGGTTTCGTATCGCTGGCGCGCGAAAACGTAAATGGCCCGAAAGAAATCCGGGTCGAGAGAGGCAATGGTGCGCAGGGCCTCCAAGTAGCTCGTTCCGGCCGTCTTCAGGTGAACCAATCCCCGCGTCTGGCGCATTGCCGCCGGGTAGACACTGAACTTGTCCGACCCGGAATGAAGGCTCAGCTTGTAGGGGCCAAAATGGCGGGCGATGGCGGCGTGGGTGGCAAAATCGTCTTCAAAAACCTTCAAATTCCCCACGTAGTCGACACCCTTCAAAAACTGGCCGACGTAGCGAGGCGCCAGGCTCACCCAGCGCACGTCCAGCCTGCGCAGCTCCCTGACGATGTAGATGTGTTCGGCGTGGGTGGTCGGAGTTTCCGTCTCGTCCACGGAGACTTCGAGCTCGAAGGGTTTGCCGCCGGTTGCCTTCATGAGGTGGCCGTACATGCCGGCCACGTGAGCGATGGCCCGTCCGTATTTCACCGCCGCCCGTGCCATCGTGTGCTCGTCAAAACCGACGCGGTGACCTTCCATGTGGAATGAGTGTTTGACAAAGCGGCCGCGCAGCGACTCGGCGTCGTCGGCGAGCTGCTCCCAGGGCAGTGTGGCGAGAGCTTTTTGAAGCTCGGAAGGCGACATCCGGTTGGCGCGGCTTTCGACATGCTCGCCGGGGTCGATGGTAAAGAAAGTGAAGCCGGCGGCGACGCAGGCGTCAATGTCGGCGGGGGTCTTCAGATGGTCGGCGTCGGCGCCCACGCCCTCGCGCCAACCTTCCTGGAAAATGCCCCACGTGGCGTCGTCCATCACCTGCTGGGGAGTTCGCCCGGTGCGGCTCATTTCGCGAATCGACTGTTGGGCGAAAATGGGGGCGATATCGCCGCCCACGGCGCGCACGGCGCGCGCGTGGCCGGGTGTGGCCAGCCCCAGCCGGTCTCCCATGCCCACCGACGTCCGCAGACCCAGGAGCTTTGGCCTGAGCCAAGCGATGTGAGCGCGCAGCGCGGCAGCGTTTTGAGGGCTGGTCGGCCCGACCAGAAGTTTCTCGCCCGTACGGTCTTCGACCTCGCCTTCGAAGTCGGAGAGGAAAGAAGCGTTGGATTGCGGCACAAGAATCACCAGTCGCAGCCCGCCCGCGACGCCCGCCAAAGCCCACTCGGCGGTATCAGTGACGGTCAGCGATTGGGGAAGAAGGTCAAGATTGGGAATGGAAGATAACGTCAGCATCTGCGTCTCACCTGCGGAAGTCGGGCGGTTGGAAAACCGGTTCCATCATCATGCCCGGGGATTGAGGAGTCAAGCGGCAAGGGCTCTTTCAATTGAGAAGCAAATTACCGTGGGAATCTGACAGCAGCGGGAAGGGATATTGGCCACCGTCATGGCCACAAAAAAGAACAGGCGGGGATTTTGCCCCGCCCGACATGTCTAAGGAAGCAAGCTGGAGAAG
>DATKYV010000104.1:0-15298 GCA_035528275.1 Terriglobia bacterium
TCGAATCTGGTTGCTTCCTGGTACAGCTCCTTGGTGTCTGGGGCCACGAGCGTGAACTGATACAGTCCCTTGGCAAGTCGCCCGCCGATTTGAATGGGAGGCGGGTTCTGCAAGAAGGTCATGATGCCGGGCACCTGGGCCAACTTCGGACGCATTTCCTGGATCACTTCATCCGTGCTCAGGTAGCGGTAATCAGGGTCCAAGGGACCGTGGGGAATGCCCAGCAGCTCTTTAAGGCGGTATTTGAAGTCGTCCACCGGGCCCAGACGGGGCTTCAGGTGGACGAAAACGAATCCGGAGTTGCCCCCGCCCCGCCCACCCCCGCCGGCAAATGCTGAAGCATCCTGGACGTTCGGGTCCTTGCGGATGATGGAGAGCACCTCCCGCTGGTGCTGCTTCATCGACTCGAAGGAGATCCCCTGTGCCGCCTGGGTGGCGCCGAACATCAGGTCGCTGTCCTGGCTGGGAAGGAAACCTTTCGGTATGCCGATGAAGAGGTACACCGTGACTGTGGCAATCAGCAGCGATCCCATCAGCGTGGCAAAGCGGTGCCTCAATATTCCCCTCAGGCTCCAGCCGTAGGCGCGAAACATCCCCTGGAAACCTCGCTCTGTGAGGCCATACAGGCGCCCGTGCTCCCGCGTTCGGGAAGGACGCAGGAACCGGCTGCAAAGCATCGGTGTAAGGCTCAGAGAGACAACGCCGGAGACCAGCACTGCTGTGGTGATAGTCACGGCGAATTCGTGCAGGAGGCGACCAAGAATCCCCCTCATGAACAGCACGGGAATGAAGACCGCCGCTAATGACAGGGTCATGGATAAGATGGTGAAGCTGATTTCCCTGGATCCATTCAGCGCGGCTTCGAACGGTGCTTCACCCATTTCCATGTGACGCACGATGTTTTCGAGCATCACGACGGCGTCATCCACCACGAAGCCGACGCACAGCACGAGGGCCATCAAGGAGAGGTTGTCCACCGTGTAGCCTGCCAAGTACATCACGGAGAAGGTGCCCACGATCGACATGGGCAGCGCCAGACTGGGGATAATCGTCGCCGAGAGGTTGCGCAAGAAGATGAAGATGATCAGGACGACTAGGCACAGCGCCAGGTAGAGCGTGAACTTCACATCGTTGACCGAGTCGCGGATGGACTCCGAGCGGTCGGACAGCGTGGCCAGTTGGATGGAGGGGGGAATTTGGGCGCGGAAACCGGGCAGGAGCTTTCGGATGTTGTCGACCACCTCGACGGTGTTGGTGCCGGGCTGGCGCTGGATCGCCAGGACCATCGCCCGGTGGGCGTTGTACCAATTGGCCACTTTATCGTTTTCGACGCTGTCGATGACCCTGCCCAGTTGTTCGAGGCGCACGGGCGAGCCGTTGCGATACGCCACAATCAACGGTCGGTAGGCTGCCGCCTCGGTCAATTGGCCGGTGGCCTGGACCGTGAAGGCCTTGTGCTCGCCGTAGAGTGTTCCGGTGGGAAGGTTGACGTTGGCCTGCTGGATGGCCTCTGTAACTTCGTCGATGCCGATTCCACGCGTGGCCAGAGCCTTGGGATCGAGCTGGACACGCACCGCATATTTTTGCATGCCGTAGACCGAAACCTGGGCCACGCCGCTGACCATGGACATGCGCTGCGCCATCAGAGTGTCGGCGTATTCGCTCACCGTGGAAAGCGGAAGATTCTCAGACCACACCGCCATGTACAGAATGGGCTGGTCGGCCGGGTTGACCTTCCGATACGACGGCGGGGAAGGCATGTCCGGGGGGAGCTGGCGCTGGGCCCTGGCGATCATGGACTGAACGTCCTGCGCCGCCGCGTCAATATTGCGGTCCAAGCTGAACTGGAGGACGATCTGAGTTCCCCCCAGGGTGTTGGTGGAGCTCATCGAATCCAGTCCGGCGATGGTTGAGAACTGGCGCTCGAGCGGTGTGGCGACCGAAGAGGCCATGGTTTCCGGGCTTGCCCCGGGCAAGCTGGCGCTTACCTGAATGGTTGGATAGTCGACGTTGGGAAGGTCGCTCACCGGCAGGGCCCGGTAGGCCATCACCCCGAACAGGAGGATGCCCAACATGACGAGGGTTGTCATGATCGGCCGACGGATGAACAGTTCAGCGATGTTCATGAGGACTTCTCCGGGTTTTCCTGAGACGCATGCTTCACTTCCATCTTCGCGCCGGGATAGAGACGCAATTGGCCATCGGTGACAACTTGCTCGCCCGGCTTCAAGCCGTTTTCAATAACCGTTTCCCCGCCCACCGCGGTGCCGGGAGTGATCGTTCGGAGTTCCGCAGTCAGATCGGGCTTCACCACATAAGCGTAGAAGCCGGACTGGCCCGTCTGCACCGCTTGCGAAGGGACAACAACCGCATCGGGTTGAGTGGTCAGCTTAAGGACCACGTTCACGAACTGCCCGGGCCAGAGGCGATTGTCGGAGTTTTGGAAGCTCGCCTTCAGCTCGATGGTTCCCGTCGTCATGTCCACGGCGTTGTTGATAAACGTCAATGCGCCCTTCGACGGAGGAAGCTCGTCGTCGGGAATTAGGGCTTCCACATCGAGCGACCCGCGCGTCTGAAATCTCTTAATCTTGGAGAGATTCTGTTCCGGCACGGAAAACGTGACATAAATCGGATGGACCTGGTTGATAACCACCAGCACGGTCTCGTTCGCCTTGACGATGTTTCCCGGATGCACCAGCAGGTCCCCGGTGCGTCCGGCGATGGGAGCCCGAATGGTGCAGTAATCGAGATCGATTCTGGCCTTTTTCACCGCCGCCTCGTCGGCGCGGACGGAGGCTGCCAGGGCGTCGGCGTTGGTGCGGAAGGTGTCGGCCTGTTCCTTGGAAACGATGCCGTCGTGATAAAGGCTTTCCATTCGTTCCGCCTGAGCATTGGCGTTCTTCAGTTGCGCTTCGTCTCGCGCCAGATTCGCCTCCAGTTGTTGCAGCGTTGCCTCGAAAGGTCGGCGGTCCAGAGTGAAGAGCAGGTCGCCTTTCTTCACCTCCTGACCCTGTTTGAAGTAGGCTTTCTCCACTTCGCCCGCCAGCTGCGCCATGACGGAAACCGTGGAATAGGCCTCGACATTGCCGATGGCATGCACCTCCACCGGTACGGTCTTCTGAATTACCGTGGCAATGGTCACGGGGACAGCGATGCCCGCGGGAGCGGCCTGCGGCGCAACCTGCTCGCTGGAGCACCCGACAAGAAACGCCAGGCCCGTCCCGCACAAAACGAGGGCCATTGGCTGCCAAGCAAAGCGCCGGGAAGGGGAGCAGGGATTCTCCTTGAGTGGGTCGTATGATGACATATTATGGTGTTCCCTCCAACGGCCCCGGCCCCGGGCGGGGTCTCTTAAGCGAACAGACGGTTTTTCTCCGAGCGTGGTTACTTGCCGAGGCTGCCGGAAAATCAGCGCGTTCGGATGCCCTTGTGTGGCCTTGGGCGCCGACCCCCGTCCTTGCCGGAAATCGTCACGCCTTGAAGCCAGATTTCGGTCAACTTCCTGCTTACCGATTTCGCGTCAAACTTCTGGTACCTGCCTCCGCCAAACAGCTCCTGAACCCAGATGTGGTAGATGACCATCCCCAGGAATCCGCGCGCCGCCAGCACAGGGTCAACGGGTCGAAACACCCCATCCCGGATGCGCCTGCGAATGTGCTCGGCCAAAGTCTCATAGTAGCGCGCCATATGGGTGCGGAAAAACCGGTGTGACAGGCGGTGGTTCTCAAGCGCCGTGAAAAGGAGGAGCCGGCTCATCGCGACATCCTTCCGGTCACGCTCCAGCCAGTCCTGGGCGATCGTGGCGAATAACTCCCGGTCGTTTTCAATGCTCAGGAGCCTTTTCGCGAGTTCGTGCTTCCCGCGTGTCCGCGTGCTTCGACAATTGCCCTCGATGACAGCCCAGTACAGATCCTCCTTGTGTGGAAAGTGCCGGAAGAGAATGGCCTCGTTGATGCCTGCCTTTTGCGAGATCTGTTGCGTGGTCGTCCCTCGATAGCCCTGGCGGGCGAAGAGCTCCATTGCCACACTCAGAATTTGTCGGCGACGGTCTTCCGCGGAGACCCGCTTTCGCGTTGAGGCCATAGTAAGTGAGCACTTACTTTAGCCAGGGCAAGGGCAGCCTGTCAACTGCCCGATGCGAGGTTCGATTACGCCTGAAACGCACACGGAGCCCCAAGAGCGCGTCCCAGACCGCGTTCTCCGAGGGGCCTCTGGCGAAAAACCGCCAATTCGAGTACACTGGGCAGCGTTGACACGATTTAGCGGGCGCCGCTCGTACTCCCAGCCGCATCTTGCGGAGAGGTGGCCGAGTGGCTGAAGGCGGCGGTTTGCTAAACCGTTGTACGGTCAAAAGCTGTACCCAGGGTTCGAATCCCTGCCTCTCCGCCAGACTTCGCGCAGTTCATGGCTCCCTCTGCCAAGCGTTGTGAGTAGATACTCCTGCCCTATGCGGACCCTACCTGAATAATCGGATTCTCCGCTGCCGCGATCTCTGCCTTCTGAACGGGCCCGTCGACGGCCTCTTGGATCATTGGCGGTGCTTGCCGCAACGAGGGGAGAGCGCCGGTTGACAATGTCGGAAGGCGTATGCAAAAATGCTTGGTTTTGAAGCACAACGCACAGCCATTCCCGTAAGCATCAAGAGCAAATGGTGGATGAACCCAAAGCCCCGCCTCCGGGCGGACCCAGTGAAAAGCCTGCGAAACCGGCCCCTGCGGAGGGCATTGGGGCCGGAGCGCCCCCGAAAGCGGCGGCGCCGCCCAAACCTGCCGCCCCCGCCAAGCCGCCGACCCAGCCCGACCCCTGGTCGAGTCCGTTGCTCAATCATCTTCAGGAGATGTTTCCCGGCGCCATCAGCGAGCCGCAGATCTTTCGCAATATGCCCTCAATCATCGTGGCCAAGGAGTTTCTGCTCGCCGTCGGGGAGTTCTTGAAGAGCGATGAGGGTGGCGGGTACACGCTCCTTACCGATGAGACGGCGGTGGACTACCCGAAGCGCGAGAAGCGGTTCGACGTCGTATATCATCTCTACACCTTCACCGGGAACAACCGCCTGCGGTTGAAGGTGATCGTCGGCGAAGGGGAGAAAGTCCCCTCGGTTTGCGCGCTGTGGCCCACGGCCAACTGGCTGGAGCGCGAAGTTTACGACATGTTCGGCGTCCAGTACGAGGGCCATCCGGATTTGAAGCGCATCCTGCTTCCCGACGAATGGGTTGGCCACCCTTTGCGCAAGGACTACGACATTCTCCGTCAGGACGACGCCTGGGTTCAGTCCAACCTGGGCATCAAAAGCGGACAGTGAAGAATGCCTGAAGCGACTTTTCTCGGCACCAACGAGCTCGTCATCAACATGGGGCCGCAGCACCCGGCCACGCACGGCGTCCTGCGCGTGAAGCTGAAGCTAGATGGGGAGAAAGTGCTGGGGTCGGAGAGCGTCATCGGCTACCTGCATCGCGGCGTGGAAAAGATCGCCGAAAACCGGACGTATATCCAGTTCGCTCCCTACGTCGACCGCATGGATTACGTGGCAGCGGTGACGAACGGCATGGGGTACGTCGAGGCGGTCGAGAAGTTGATGGGCGTCGAGGTTCCCCCGCGCGCCCAGTACACCAGGATGATTCTGGCCGAGCTGCAGCGGATTGCCAGCCACCTGCTCTGGCTGGGGACGCACGCCCTCGACCTGGGGGCGATGACGCCGGTTTTTTACACGTTCCGCGAGCGCGAGGAAATCCTCAAGATTTTTGAAAATTATTGCGGCGCCCGGCTCACCACGCACGCCTTCCGCATCGGGGGCCTGCAATACGACCTCTACGATGGGTTCGAAAAGGAAGTCGTGAAATTCTGCGACTACGTGATGCCGAAGATCGATGAATATGAAACGCTGCTTTCGAAAAACCGCATCTGGCTCAACCGGACGAAGGGCGTGGGCGTTCTGAAGCCCGACGATGCCATCGCCATGGGCGTGACCGGCCCGGTGCTGAGAGGTTCGGGCGTCCGCTGGGACGTCCGCAAAGCGCAGCCCTACGAAGCCTACGATCAGGTAGAATTTGACATCCCCATCGGCGAGAACGGCGACACGTACGACAGGTATATCGTCCGCCTCCAGGAGATGCGCCAGTCGGTGCGCATCTGCCGACAGTGCGTGGAGCGGATCGCTCCCGGCGCGATCCTGGGCAAGGTGGGAAAAGTCATCAAGCCTCCGGCGGGCGAAGTTTACCACTCGATTGAAGCTCCCAAGGGCGAGTTGGGATATTTCGTGGTTGGCGACGGCTCGACGCATCCTTACCGGGTGCGCGTGCGGCCCCCGTCGTTTATCAATTTGCAGGCTCTCGACATGATGATCCGCGGCCATCTTGTGGCGGACGTCGTGGCCGTGATCGGCACGCTCGATATTGTTCTCGGTGAGGTGGATCGCTAGCAGCTTGTGAGTTCGCGGTTCGGGTGCGCAGGGTATCAATTCTCGATCGCGGCCACAAATCACCAATCCCATGACCCAAAGCGCCTTGCAGTTCGTGCAAACTCATCCCCTGGTCCTCGCCACGGTCAAAATCCTGATTGTCTTTCTTGTCCTCGCGGGGCTGGTCGCTTACCTCGTGTACATGGAGCGGAAGGTGCTGGCGTTCATGCAAGTCCGGCTGGGGCCCATGCGCGTCGGACCGTGGGGTTTGCTCCAGCCCATCGCCGACGGCATCAAGCTTCTGCTCAAGGAAGACATCATTCCCGCCGGCGCCGACAAGTTTGTCTTTCTCCTGGCACCTGTCATCAGCGTCATTGCGGCGTTCACAGTTTTCTCCGTCATTCCCTTCGCCGGAAACTTCTTCATTACCGACATCAACATCGGAATCATGTTCATCCTGGCGGTCTCCTCGTTGGGAATCTACGGCATCGTCCTGGGCGGGTGGGCTTCGAACAGCCACTACCCCTTACTTGGCTCGCTGCGCTCGGCGGCACAACTGGTAAGCTACGAAGTGGCGGGAGGCATGGCGATTGTCGGCGTGCTCCTGATTTCGAATTCCCTGAGCATGGTGGAGATCGTCCGCCGCCAGAGCGAAATGGGGATCTGGAATATCTTCGTTCAGCCGCTGGCTTTCTTCATCTTCCTGGTCGCCGGCGTCGCGGAGACCAACCGCAACCCGTTTGATCTGCCGGAAGCGGAGTCGGAACTCACCGCGGGCTTTCATACAGAGTACAGCGGCTTCCGGTTCGCCCTCTATTTCCTGGCCGAATACACGGCGATGGTGGTGATTTCCTGTATTGCCGTGACGCTTTTCCTCGGCGGGTGGCTGCGGCCCTTTCAAAGCGTGAGGGCCCTGGATTTTCTGGACTACGCGCCGGCGCTTGGCCTTCTTGGCGCCGGGGCGTTCATCGCCGTCTTTGGCCTGAGAAGTCGGGTCCCGATGGAGAGACTCGTTCTGGGCGCCCTAGCCGCGATTTGCGTCGTCCTGGCGCTGGGCTTGGCGGTTTGGCCGGCGGCTCTCAATGCCGTCCAGGGGATTTTCTGGTTCACGTCCAAGATGATGGTCTTTCTTTATGCCTTTATCTGGTATCGCGGCACGTTCCCGCGATACCGATATGACCAGCTTATGAGAGTGGGCTGGCGATGGATGATTCCTTTAGCGCTGGCGAATATTATTGTCACGGCCGCAGTCCGATACTGGCTGAGCTCGCATGCAGGCTCGCCCACGGCCTGGCTCGGTGGATAACGAGATGGGATTCACAGAACTGCTTCGGCGAATCTTCTTGATCGACCTGCTGGAGGGCCTGCGGCTGACGTTTTCGTATCAGCGGCCGGAGGCGATCTACACCGAGCAGTATCCGCTGGAGCGGCCGTCGGTGGCGGAGCGCTACCGCGGGGCGCCGCGGCTCAACAACAATCCGGAAACCGGCGAGACGCTGTGCATCGCCTGCAACCTCTGCTCGCTGGCCTGCCCGGAGAACTTGATTGTGGTGGCCTGGGAGCGGACTGAGGACCGCAAGAAGAAGCTGACGACGTTTACCTACGACCTGTCGCGATGCATGTTCTGCGGGCTGTGCGAGGACGCGTGTCCGGTGGACGCGCTGGAGCTGACGCAGGACTTCGAGCTGGCGCATTACAACCGCCAAGACATGATCTGGGACCGGCAGAAGCTGGAAGAAGGTCCCCAACCCACACGGTACACGAGGTAGTAGGCAGAAGGTGGACGACTGACAAAGGACAAGGGACGTAGTTCTTAGCATGCTTCCTCAAATCGCATTCTTCTCGCTTTCGGCGCTGGCACTGGCCTCTGCCATCATGGTCATCACCCGGCGGAACGCGGTGCACAGCGTCATCTGGTTGATCGTCACCTTGTTTTCGGTGGCGGGTATTTTCCTGATGTTACAGGCCGAATTCCTGTTTGCCGTTCAGATCATCCTTTACGTCGGCGGCATCATGGTGTTGTTCCTGTTCGTCATCATGCTGGTGAATCTCGACGTGTTGGCGAAACAACAGCAGTTCAACCGGCAGTGGGCGTTGGCACTGGTGACCGCGGTGATTCTCCTGGCGGAACTCGGCTACGGTATCTACCAGGGCCGGAGCGGATTCACGCTTCCCCCCGCGGCGGCCTCGCCCCCGACCCAGGGAAATACCCAGACCATCGCCATGGCGCTCTACCAGAACTACATGCTGCCGGTGGAAATTGCGTCGCTCCTGTTGCTGGTGGCGATGATCGGGGCGGTGATCATGGCCAAGAGGAAATTGGAATGATCCCCACGCATTATTATCTGCTTCTCGGCACGGCGTTGTTTACGGTGGGCGTGGTGGGCGTTCTCACGCGCCGGAACGTCATCGTGATTCTGATGTCCATTGAACTGATGCTGAACGCCGTCAACATCAACTTGGTGGCCTTCTCGCACTGGTTTAAGGAAATCGACGGGCAAGCTTTTGCTATTTTCGTCATCACCGACGCGGCCGCCGAGGCCGCGATTGGACTGGGATTGATCATCGCGCTGTTCCGCAACAAGGAGACGGTGAACGCCGATGAGATTGATCTTTTGAAGTGGTAGGAGCCGAGAAGGGAAGTCGCGGCTCGTCTTCATCTTGCTCGAGCTGAGTCTGAAACCGGAACGATATGCTCTTTCTTGATTACATTTGGCTGATTCCGTTGTTGCCCGCGCTGGGTGCTGCCATCCAGTTCTTCTGGGGACGCAAGCTCTCGAACCAGGCCGTCTCGCTGGTGTCGGTTGGCCTGCCGGGCATTTCCTTCCTTTGGGCGCTCGGTTGTTTCTTTCAGCTTCTTCGCCTGGACGGGACAGCGTTCACCAAGGTGATGTACACGTGGCTTCCCGCCGGGGCGTTCCGTCTGACCGATGGCACGCTTGGGAACCTGACCGCCGATGTGGGATTTCAGCTCGATGCACTTTCCGCCGTTATGATGCTGGTGGTGACGGGGATCGGCTTCCTGATCCACATATACTCCATCGGATACATGGGGCACGAGGGCGGCTACTACCGTTTCTTCGGCTACATGAATCTCTTCATGTTCTCGATGCTCGTGCTGGTGCTGGCGGACAACTACCTGATGATGTTCGTGGGCTGGGAAGGCGTCGGGCTGTGCTCTTATCTCCTCATCGGATTCTACTTCCACCGCAAATCAGCTTCGGACGCCGGCAAGAAAGCCTTCATCGTGAATCGTATCGGCGACGCGGGATTCCTGCTGGGCGTGATGCTGATGGTGGTGACTTTCGGTAGCGTCAACTTCCTCCAGGTCAGCGAAGCGGCGCGCAGCGGGCGTTTTGCGGTGGGCGACGGAGTCATCACGGCCATTTGCATCCTGTTGTTCATCGGCGCCACGGGGAAGTCCGCGCAGATTCCTCTTTACACTTGGCTGCCCGACGCTATGGAAGGACCAACGCCCGTCAGCGCCCTCATCCACGCGGCGACCATGGTGACCGCCGGTGTTTACATGGTGGCGCGGTCGAACGCGCTGTTTGTGCTTTCGCCTGCGGCCATGGGCCTCGTCGCTGGCATCGGCGCGGCGACGGCAATCTGGGCGGCTTCCATCGGCCTGGTGCAAAACGATATCAAGCGCGTGCTCGCCTATTCTACGGTCAGCCAGCTCGGCTACATGTTTCTGGCCTGCGGCGTGGGCGCATTCGGGGCGGGGATTTTTCACCTGATGACCCACGCCTTCTTCAAGGCGCTGCTCTTCCTTGGTTCCGGGAGTGTGATCCACGCCCTCTCGGGTGAACAGGACATGCGCAAGATGGGAGCGCTGTGGTCAAAGATACCGACCACTGCAAAGACCATGCTGGTGGCGACGCTGGCCATCAGCGGCGCGCCGCTCCTTTCCGGCTTCTTCAGCAAGGACGAGATTCTGTGGCAATCCTTCGCCAGCCCTTATGGCAGCAAGTTGCTCTGGGTCGTGGGCGTTGTAACCGCGGGCTTGACGGCATTCTACATGTTCCGGCTGTTCTTCATGACTTTCGCGGGCAAGTCGCGCGTGCCACACGAGGTGGAGCACCACGTCCACGAGTCGCCGCGGTCAATGACGATTCCGCTGGTCTGCCTGGCGGTAGGGGCCGTCGCGGCCGGTTGGATCGGTTGGCCGAAGGCTTTGGGGGGGTCCAATCATTTCGAACACTTCCTGGAGCCGATTTTTGAAAATCCGGCGCTAAGAGAATCGGCTCATCACGCCTGGAGTCTGGAATTCGGTCTGATGGCGTTCTCGGTTCTGGTGGCGGCAGCGGGTTTTTATCTGGCCTATCGGTGGTATGTGCAGCGGCCCGAGGCTCCGGAGCGCGTGGCGGCTGCGGCGGGTCCGGCCTATCAGATTCTGCTCAACAAGTATTACGTGGACGAGTTGTATGACGCGCTGTTCGTGAACCGCGCCAAGGACGTGGGCAATCTGGCGGCGGCTTTTGACATGGCAGTGGTGGACGGCGGGGTCAACGGCGTGGGATGGTCCACACGCATGACGGCGGAGATTTCGCGCCTGTGGGATTTGTGGGTGATCGATGGACTTGTGAATGTCCTGGCATTCACAGTGAAAGTGCTGAGCTATCCCGTGCGGGTTATCCAAACGGGCCTGGTGCAGACGTACGCCTTGCTGATCGTGCTCGGCGTGTTGATTTTCATGGGGTATTACCTGATTCACTTCTGACGGCGTCGGGTGGGCGCCCCGCCCGGCCGTGTTCGAGGTAAACGATGCAGTTCTTTCATGATCACATCCTGACCATTGTCTTGCTCACGCCTCTTGCGGGACTGGTCCCGATGCTCTTCATCCCCGGCGAGAACAAGAACGCCATTCGCTGGTGGGGAAACATCGTGACCTTCGCCGGGTTCTTGGTGTCCCTGCCGCTGGTGTTCTGGTTCCGGACGGGCGACACCGCGCCGCAGTTCCAGTTCATCGAGCAAGTCGATTGGATTCCTTCCATCGGGGCGCGGTACTTCCTCGGCATCGACGGCATCAGCTTCCTGATGATGATGCTCACCACGGTTCTGGGTTTCCTTTCCGTGCTTTCGTCCTGGTCGGCCATTCAGGAACGGACGAAAGAGTACTACTCGATGTTTCTTCTCTTGCAGACCGGCATGCTCGGCGTCTTCATGTCCCTTGACTTCTTCCTTTTCTATGTTTTTTGGGAAGTAATGTTGGTGCCGATGTACTTCATCATCGGCGTCTGGGGCGGCCCGCGCAAGCTTTACGCGGCCATTAAGTTCTTCCTCTTCACGCTGGCGGGTTCGGTTCTGATGCTGCTCGGCATCCTGGCGCTCTATTTCCAATATCACGCCGACACGGGCGTATATACATTCAACGTTCTTTATCTGATGCAGCACGCTTGGGCGGCGGACCTGCAGCGCTGGGTTTTCTGGGCGTTCATGATTGCCTTCGCCATCAAGGTGCCGATGTTCCCGTTCCACACCTGGCTCCCCGACGCGCACGTGGAGGCGCCGACGGCGGGCTCGGTCATCCTCGCCGGCGTCCTGCTGAAGATGGGGACCTACGGTTTCGTGCGCTTCTCGCTGCCCCTGCTTCCGCAGGCGAGCTCTGACCCCACAATTGTCCGCGTGATGGTGGTGCTTTCCATCATCGCCATCATCTACGGCGCGCTCGTCTCCATGATGCAGCGCGACATGAAGAGGCTCATCGCTTATTCTTCGGTCAGCCACCTGGGCTTTTGCACGCTGGGCATCTTCGCCCTGAATCCACACGGGCTTTCGGGAAGCATCCTCCAGCAGGTCAACCACGGAATTTCGACGGGCGCGCTCTTCTTGATCGTCGGGCTGATTTACGAGCGGCGGCACACGCGTGAGATCAAGGAACTGGGCGGGCTCTCGAACGTCATGCCCGTTTACGCCATGCTCTTCATGATCGTGACCCTCTCTTCGATCGGTTTGCCGCTGCTGAACGGGTTCATCGGAGAATTCACCATCTTGCAGGGCGCGTTTCAAGTGAACTGGCGCTGGGGCGCGTGGGCAGTTTTGGGGATCGTTCTGGGTGCGGCCTACATGCTGTGGCTCTACCAGCGGACGATGTTTGGAACATGCGACAATCCCAAGAACCAGGTTCTGAAGGATTTGAACTTCCGCGAGATTATGACTCTGGTGCCGCTGATCGTTTGGGCTTTCTGGATCGGGTTGTATCCCAAACCGTTCTTCAAGGTGCTCGAGAAGCCGGTGACGGCCATCGTACAGCGCGTGAATCCCGGCCTCTACGCAAATGCCGGGAAGATCAGTCCGGTCATGCCGCAGCCCGCGCCGGCTCCCGCAACGACAATGGGCGAGAGTTCCGGGGTTCCGTCGGCTGAGCATTCAGGAGTCGCGCACTAATGTGGAGCGCCTTTTTCCAACCCGGTGATTATCAGGCCGTCATCCCGGAAATCTTGCTGACCATGTTTGGCCTGGCGATCCTCCTGCTCGATTTCCTTCTCGGCAAGCGTGACAAGTACCTGAATGCGGTTGCGGCGCTCATCGGCGTGGGCTTTGCCACGATCAAGCTCGTGATGTTCTGGCGGCTCCTCGCCGATCGGATTCCCTACACAGGGTTCGGCGGCATCTTCATCCTGGATACGTTTGCGATCTTCTTCAAGCTTCTGATTGTCATCGCCACGGGGCTGGTGGTGCTGCTTTCCGCCAAGTACTTGGAGATCGAGGACGCGCACTACGGCGAGTATTACGCCCTGCTGCTGTTTTCCGCTGTGGGAATGATGCTCATGGCCTCCGGGCGGGACCTGATTGTGCTCTTCATGGCCCTGGAGCTGATGGCGCTCTGCGAGTACATCCTGACGGGATTTCTGCGGGGCAGTCGCCGCTCGAACGAAGCGGCGATGAAATTTTTCCTGCTGGGAGCGTTCTCTTCGGGCCTGCTGCTTTATGGAATGTCCCTGCTTTACGGCATCGGCGGATCGACCAACCTGGTTGTCATCGCCGAGCGGTTGGCGGGACGGCCTTCTCCCGACCCGCTCTCCTGGATGGCGATGATTACGCTGCTGGCGGGGCTTTTCTTCAAAGTGGCTGCCGTGCCTTTCCATCAGTGGACACCGGACGTATACGAGGGCGCGCCGACTTCCATTACCGCATTCATTTCTGTGGCGCCGAAGGTGGCGTCGTTTGCCATCCTGATGCGCATCCTGATCGTCGGCATCTGGCCGCTGCGGGCAGAGTGGCAGATGCTCACCATGGGCGTCGCCGTGGCGACGATGACTGTTGGGAACCTCGCGGCCATCACCCAGACGAACATTAAACGGTTTTTTGGATACTCGACGATTGCGCACGTGGGCTACCTGCTGCTCGGATTGGTCGCGGCGGCGGACGGCAATTCGGAAGGTCTTACCGCGATCGCCATTTATCTCCTAGCCTACGCTTTCATGAATCTCGGTGCTTTCGCGGTCGTCATCATGATGCGGCGCAAGGACATCATCGGTGAGGAGATTGACGACCTTTCGGGCTTGATGCAGCGCGCCCCGGGGCCCGCCGTTCTGATGCTCATCTTCTTGCTTTCGCTCACCGGCATTCCTCCCACCGCGGGCTTCATCGGAAAGTATTTCATCTTTCTTTCTCTGATTGAGACCCGGCATTATGTGCTGGCGGTTCTGGCCGTGGCTTACGCGGTCGTGGCCCTGTACTACTACTTCCGGATCGTCGTGGTGATGTTCATGAAGAAGCCGCTCGACACGGTCCCATTGGCCACGAGCCCGGGTCTCTCGGTGGTTTTGGGCGTCACGCTGACGTTGACGCTGCTTATTGGGGTCTATCCCCAACCTTTTATCGTTTGGGCGCGCGAGGCAATCCGGCCGTTCTTTTCTTAGGCGGGAGGATTTGTGGGCTCCCGCGCGGGCATGAAGACGAGCCTGTGGGCGAAGGTCGGTTTCTATTCCAGCCTGGGCTTTATCTTGCCCGGAGCGATCCTTGGAGGCTTGGCGCTCGGCTGGTACCTGGATGAAAAGTTACATTCCAGGCCGATTCTGACCTTGATTCTGGCCGCGCTGGGCGCGGTGGCGGGGTTCATCGAGATTTTGCGCCTGATGGCGCGTGAGGAGAAACGTGAAGCTCGAAACGATGCCGGCGACGGAAATCAGCCGGGCTGAAGCGCGCCTCCCTCGCTGGATGGTGGCATTGGCGGTGTTGACCACAGCCGTGGCCCTCGCGGCAGGACACCCGGGATTCGCAGGCGGGTTCGTCCTGGGGGCCGGGTTGGGGCTGGTGAATTACTTCTGGCTGCATCAGGCGGTGGATAGCCTCATGGCAGCGCGCCGGGACCGCCCGCCGTGGCTCGTGATCGCTAAGTTCGTGCTTCGCTACCCACTGGCCTTCGGCGGGGTCTATTTGATTTATCGAACGGGATGGGTTTCGCTGCCGGGTCTCTTCGCAGGACTGTTCGTTCCCGTGGGCGGTGTTCTGGTCGAAGCGGTGCTGCAAATCGGCGAGGGGCTGCGAAACGGATTACGGAGCCGATGAGGTTTGCTGAAGAGCTGAGAACTGACGGCTGACTGCTAATCATGGAACACGAAATCTGGTTTACGGCATTGCTGAATAAGTTTCTGGGCGCTCCGATAGCGGGATTCCTCGCGGCCATTGGGTATGCGCCCGCCGACCCCGCACACCCGATCCCCGACTATATCGCCATGGAGATTTTGGTCATACTGGTGATCCTTGCCGGGGTCCTGATTCTTCGCCGTGGACTTTCTGTGGAGAATCCCGGCAAGTTCCAACACGTCATGGAAGAAGTGCTGGGGTTTGTGCGCGGGACCGCCGACGAGATTATCGGGCATGGGGCGAGCCAATACGTCCCCATGCTGGGGACGCTATTCATCTTCGTCGCGGCATGCAACCTGTTGAGCC
>DATKYV010000105.1:0-8609 GCA_035528275.1 Terriglobia bacterium
CGTGGGCATCGTCTTCTGGTTCAAAGCCCGCGAAAAGGAGCTGCAGTTCCATCAGGACATGCGAATCCGCGAGATGGAGCACCAGCGGAAGATGAAGGAGCTTGAGCTGGAAGTGGAAAAGGTCAAGGCCCGGCAAGAATCACAGCACGTGGCTTGACCGGGGTTGTGCCCGGAGGAAAACGAAGATGTTTTCACCGTTCATCATTCCGCTCGCATGCTTCGTCATGGTGGTGTTGATCGTCGCCATCACTCAGGTGTCGAAGATTCGCGACAAGGAGATGGAAGTCCAGCAGAAACTCCACCTGGAACAGTTGGAGCACCAGCGGAAGATGCAGGAACTCGAGCTCGAGTTGCAGCGAGTCAAGCAGGGCGGATAGGCGAAAGACGCCTCCGCCGACCACCCGCCGGAGGGGCGGGTTACGAGGGAAAGAATCATGGGTTCACCGTTATATGACCGATCTGTGCGCCGCGCTAGCCTGGCGGGGCCGGTCTTCCTCATCACGCTAGGTCTCCTGCTCTTGCTGGATGAGATCGTCCCCGGCCTGGGGATCGGAAAGACCTGGCCGGTTCTGCTGGTCATTGTCGGCGTTATGAAGTTGATCGCAACCAGCCGGCCGCCGAGGCCGCCGGAGGGACCAAGGGTTTGAATACAGCCTCGCGTCCTGTTGCGAGGAGGATTCGTCTATGAGCGCATATGGTTATCGGAGGGGATCGATCTTCTGGGCGCTGACCTTGATTGGCGTCGGGGCCATCTTTCTCTATAACAACTTCAATCCCGCCATCCGGCCGTGGTACATCATCGCCAAGTTCTGGCCTATTCTGATTATTTTCTGGGGCCTGTCCAAACTGGTGGACTACCTCCAGGCGCAGGCCCATCCGGAGACCACTCCTCCGCCCCTCTTCTCGGCGAGCGAAGTCATCCTGCTCATCCTGATTCTCCTCATGGGCAGCCTGGTCTCCAAGATTGTGCTGAATCCATGGCAGCACTGGCCGGAAGCCATGGGCATCGAAGTGAACGATGAATTCGCCGACTTGTTCCTCGACTCCTACACCTATACCGAAACGCTTACCCAGCCCGCAAAGTCTCCCGCCAGCCTGCTGGCGGTGGTTCGCCGCGGCAACGTGGAGATCCATGGCTCGGACCAGGCGAACATCGAGGCCGTGGTGACCAAGACGGTCCGTGCCCCCGATCAAGCCGCCGCAAAGAAGATCGCCGATGAAGCGAAAGTCGAAATCGTCGAGCAGGCGGGGCGATACCTGCTGAAAACCAACCTCGACTCACTCCCCGCCAACGGTCGCAACGTTCGCCTGGACGTGATGCTACGCGTGCCGAAGAATTCCGCCACGGAGATCACCACGGAGCGGGGCGACATCGTCCTCGACGGGGTGACCGGCGACCAGAATCTCACAGGCCACCGCGGCGACGTGCGTGTTACCAACGTCGAAGGGCTGGTTCGCATCCATAAGTCGCGCGGGGCAACGTCGGTGCGAGACGTCAAAGGAAGCGTCGAGGTGGATGGCCGCGGCGAGGACGTCGAAGTCGCCGGGGTCTCCGGCACGGTGGCCGTGAACGGCGAGTTCAGTGGATCGGTGCAGTTCCGCGAGCTCCCCCAGAGCGCCCGCTTCGCCTCTTCGCGGACCGACATGACCGTGCAGAAACTGACCGGGCGATTGAACATGGAACTGGGGTCGCTCGACGCCAGCGGCATCGACGGGCCCATCGAAATCTCCACCCGGCAGAAGGACATCAGCCTGGAAGACTTCAAGCATATGGTCAAGATCGCCAACACGAATGGCGATGTCCGCCTGCGAACCGAGACGCCGCCCCGCCAGCCGATTGACGTGGATTTGAAGAAAGGGCAGATCGATCTGACCCTGCCCTCGGCGTGCAACTTTCAGATCGACGCCACCTCACGGAACGGCGATGTGGAGTGTGATTTTGCCGCCCCCGGCCTGGTGATCACCAAGGAAGGCTCCTCGCCTTCCATCAAAGGTACCTATGGGAAAGGCGGACCGGCCATCCGCCTCGAAACCACCTACGGAACGGTGCGCTTGATGCGTTTGGGAGCACATCCATCCCCGCCGGCCGTGCCGTCTACGCCCGCCGCGCCTCCGGCGCCCCCCACGTCCGACGAAGCCAAGCGCATTTCTGCCCGGCATCAAGTTCCTTCCTGGGAGAGATCCGTCGTCCGCGCGGTGTGGATGGCGAACCGGGAGGTCGTGGAGAACGTGGCCAAGCCAGCTTGGGACGTGATGCAGTCCTGGGGGCACCCTTAGGTATCCGCCATTCCTTAGCCCGCCACCCTCGACAGAGTCTCAAAGAATTCCGGGAAGGAAACGTCCACGCACCCACTGTCGCGGATGACGGTGGTGCCCTCAGCCACCAGGCCCGCCACTACGAAGGCCATGGCGATGCGATGGTCGCCGCGAGTTTCGATCTCCGCGCCGCGCAGCGCCTGCCGTCCCGCCACGCGAAGGCCATCGGGAAACTCTTCGACCTCCGCGCCCAGGCGCTTCAAATTCTCCGCCACGACGGCGATGCGGTCGCTTTCCTTCACCCGCAGCTCGGCGGCGCCGCGAAAGCTGAGGCCTTCCTCGGTCTGGGTCCCGAGTACGGCCAGAACCGGCAACTCGTCGATGAGACCGGGAACAACTTCGGAAGGGATCTCTCCGCCGCGCAGCTTGCTGGTTTCGACGTGCACGTCGCCGAGAAGTTCACCGTTGACGACTTCCACGTTCAGGACCTTGACAAGTCCGCCCATGCCCGCCAGCACGTCGAGGATGGCCGTGCGTGTGGGATTCAGGCCCACGTTGCGCAAAACCAGGTTCGACTCCGGAACCATCAGCCCGGCAATCATGAAGAAGGCCGCTGACGAGATATCGCCCGGAACATGAAACTTCCTGCCTTCCAGTCGCGCCCGGCCGCGTACCGCGACGGTGCGGCCGTGGCGGCTGATTTCTGCGCCCATCTGTTCGAGCGCAATTTCCGTATGGTCGCGCGTGGGTGCAGGCTCCACGACTTCCGTCTCACCTTCCGCGTGCAGACCGGCGAACAACACGGCAGATTTCACCTGGGCGCTCGCTACCGGCAAATCGTAATGAATAGGCTTGAGGGTGCCGCCTTCGATTTCGAGCGGCGGCAGGCCGCCTTCGGCCGATCGGATGCGGGCACCCATCAGCGTAAGCGGCTCGACAATGCGCTTCATGGGCCGCCGGGAGAGCGAGGCGTCGCCACTGAGGACAGACCGAAACGGCTGGCCGGCAAGAATGCCCGCCAGCATGCGCATCGTGGTGCCGGAGTTTCCGGCGTCAAGCGCCGCGGTGGAGGGTTTCAAGCCCGTGAGGCCGCCACCCTCGATCGTCACGACGTTGTCGCGGCGTTGGACCTTCACCCCGAGCTTTTTCAAACATTCGAGCGTGCTCTGGCAATCGGCACTGGTGGCGAAGAAGTGGATCTCCGTCGTCCCCTCGGCAATCGCCCCGAGCATCGCGTAACGGTGGGAAATGGACTTGTCGCCGGGGAGCTGGAGCTGGCCCTCGAGCCGCTTGGCGGGCGTGATCTTCTTGGTCTTTGTCGAGGTGAAGAAAGCCATGATGATAAGTGGTCAGTTGTCAGTTGTCAGTTGCCGGGAGTCTGGATCGAACAACCCCATTCGTTACCTACAAACCTCACGCCTCAACGATGGCCTGCGAACAACTGAGGCGAGCGCAATTCTGTACCCCTATCCGATATCCATCGGCGTCTGCGGAGTAGATTCGCACTGCCCGCCGACGCCGTCAATGACCTTGATGGAATCTGGAGGGCTGGAGCGCAAGCGCCCGGCCCAGTCGATCCCGCACTTAGAAATCGAACAGATATGTGAACTTCGCGAGCAGAGCCCGATTCAGTGTGCGCTGGTAGGGGATGGGAAGCATCCCGGGGTCCTCATCAGGAGGAGCCCTAATGTATCGAACCGGCTGTTATACACCACGAAGAGGCCCGTGTTGGCAATACGAATCATCGCCAGGCGGATGTTCACGCCCACCTGATGGCTGGCGCTGTTGTATTGAATCAGCGACTGGAGGTAGCTCTTCGGGGTGAACGAATAGGTGAACTGCAGAATCGCAAGGTCCGTCGTGAAGTCACCCACGGGGAGCTCGACGTCGTTGCGAATGTATCGGGCGGAAAGGAGGTATCGGAAGCTGGAGCGCAATCCTCCGCCCAGCGTGACGGTTCGGATTCTGCCGGAATAGAAATCGCCCCAGGCGTAGTTGCCCGTCGCATAGAACCGCGCGCTCTGGTCCGAATTGGCATAGAGCGACCAGTTGGCGAAGGGATACTCACCGACCGGAAGCACCACACCGGGATGGATCTCGAAGGGCTGGAAGAGCTGCTCGAAGTTCTCGTTGAAGGCCAAGCCCGCCGAACTGCCGTCCTGGAAGTCAACGCGGAAATCGCTGTGGCGGAAACCCGACTCCTGGCGCCCGTCGAAGCGGTAGTAGCCTTGCCAGTGGTGGTGCGGCCAGAAGCGGCGAATGAAGCGGCTGTTCTTCGGCCGGGGGCTGACGAATACACCGTAGTTGGGCCGGCGATATCCGACGCGCTGCACGAAGCCCGCCTCGGGATTGAAGTCTTCTCCCACCTCGGTGTACCCGCCTTCCAGACGAAGAAGGTCCGAGCTGTAGAGGAAGGATGAGTTCGCTGCGTGGTCGCGGCCGTCGCGCCCCGCCGTCTGCGTTTTGGCGGCATAGTTGAAGAGCGTGAGGTGATTGCCGATGCCGATGTTGGCGTCGAGGCCGTACGTCTGGTTCGAATGATACGGGTCTGCCTGGGAGCCGGTCGGCGACTTATTGATGGCGATTACGCCCACCGAGCTTCGCCGGCCGAACTCGCGCGCCAGCCGCGCCACGGTGAAGTTGTTGGCGGGGGCGACGCCCGCCACCGCTTCCGCCTGCATGTTCAGGAGTCCGATGTTGTAACGCCCTTGCTTTCCCGAAACCCGCGCCCCGCCGAGGATGGGAATCTGGAATCCCGACTCATCGATGCCGATCCGGCGGCTGAAGAAAAGCTCCACTTCCTGCGGCGTGCCGACCGAGAAATACCCTGAGTTTTCGAGAAAAAACGGGCGCTTTTCCGGGAAGAACAAATCGAAGCGCGTCAGGTTCACCTGCTCTTCGTCAACCTCCACCTGGGCAAAGTCGGTGTTGACGGTGAGGTCGAGCGTCAGGCTCGAGGTTAGAGTGTATTTCACATCCATCCCCACTTCGGGCCTGTACTTTTTGACGGCAGGGTCCTGAGTGAAGTCCTGCTGGATCCCTCCCACGATAAAAGGAACGATTTGAAGGCTGCGGTGGAATTTCGCCTCGACGCCACGCATGTCGCCGGCGAGGGAAACGCGCTGCAGGTCGAAAGCGCGCGGCACCGGCGACCAGAACGATTGCTCGTTCTTGCGGCGGAGGTTTCGCATGAAGTTCACACCCCAGATTTGGTCCCGCCCGGACTCGAAGCGGAGAGTACGGAAAGGGATGGCGAATTCGGCCTCCCAGCCGCGCTCGGTGATCTGGGTTCTCACTTGCCAGACCCCATCCCAATTGAGATTGAAGGAAGAGATGCCGCCGGCCTGGGCGCCCGCGGTACCGCTTCCGCCACTCTGGCCGGCGCGCGGCGGCCCGCCCACTTGCCGGCTCTGCCCTCCGTGGACGATCTGCGCGTCATACTCGATGCCCGCCACGGTGGTGGCGAAAATGTAGCCGTTCTGGTCGTCGTTGTAAGCATCGATGAGGATCTGAAAGGCGTCGGTCTGCTCGAGTGCCCCGTCGCGTCGACCTTGCGTCGACCGAATGGCTCCCGGTTCCGAATCGAAACAGATCACCGCAAAGTAGAGCGTGTCCTTCGAATAGCCGACGCGGACCTCCGTGGGCTCGGATGTGGGCTGGCCTTCCAGTGGAAGCTGTTGGATGAAGTCCGTGGCGGGCTCGAAAGCCATCCACGACTCGTCCACGCGCCCGTCGAGCACCGGGGGCGCTTCAACCAGGTAGGCTTTCACTCGACGCGGTGAGGCAGCGGTCTCCTGCTGCGCGGCGTGAGCGAGGCTCACGGATACCGATAGCAGAAGTGCGGACATCAACGGTGCCGCGATTCTCAGCCGATGGGAATTGAGATGTTTCTTTGTGCGTCGCAAAAGATGTTCGTCGCAGCCTCTCTGCGGAGTCTTTCTCGGACGAGATTTCGCGCCTACACGGTGTGGGCCTCACCGGACGCAGCGTGAAAGTTCTCTTCACTCGTCCGGGCAAAGCTCTCCCAAACCCGGCGAGGCCGGTGTCGCCCGGCTCACGGTACTCTTATATTCAGCGAGGATGCTTCTGGCTAGACCCGGGAGGCTCGAGAGATGGCATCTGCAGCGGGCGTTCACCAACCTTCCGGGTCGAAAGCCTAAGGCGCGAGCAAGCCTGTAAGCCGAATTCTGTGTCCGTCAGTCGACGGATGGCAATCATTCATCTAGGCCCGGCATTGCTGACGGGCTCAAGCGACCTACCCGAGGGTAGCCCCCCGTTGCGCCAGCCACGAGGGCGGCGCGCACGGGGTTGCGGAGCGGGCCACTCCTCCCCTCCTATTTGGTCTTGCTCCGTGTGGGGTTTGCCCTGCCCCCGATCTCGCGACCGGGGCGGTGCGCTCTTACATTGAGCCCCCGTGGGGACCGCACCTTTTCACCCTTACCCAGTCTCAACCCCGGCAAGCCGGAGGAGAACCGGGCGGTATGTTTTCTGTGGCACTTTCCGTGCCTGAGGCGTACGTCCCGATGAATCGGGAATCCCCCTCAAACCCTCGCCGTTAGCGAGCACACTGCCCTGCGGAGTTCGGACTTTCCTCTCCCCCACCCATGCCAAGCCCGTCCCGCTAAGCGGGACGAGCCGCTCGGACGGGGCAGCGATCGCCCGGCTTGCTCGCGCAAATTCCATGATAGTCTCCTCGGAGGAGGCGGTCAAACCGTTCCCGGTGGGACGAGGAGCGCTTGGCACGGCTATGAAGACAGGCTGCCGGCGCGCTCCAGGCAAGACGACACTCATGCCAAGGGCTCAAAAGCTCCGAATGTTCGTGACGATTCTGGCGGCCTTCGTTTCTTTCGCGCCGGTGATGGTCGCAGCGCCGGTGGGATTCCAGAACGAAGCGCCTCCCTCGGATTCCGCAAGCCGGGCGAAATCTCTCCTTTCCAGCGCCGATGAGACGCTGGCTGAAATGAGCCGCATCACCGGTCTGGCCATCAAGGCCCCGCTCGAAAAGCAAATCGTGTCGCGCCCGGAAATCGAGAAGTATCTCCGTGAAAATCTGCACGCCGAATACACCGAGGAAGAGATCCACGCGCAGGAGGCCCTGCTCAAAGCCCTGGGGTTGGTATCGCCGGAGTTCGATCTGGAAAAGTTTGTCATCAACTTCTACACCGAGCAGGCCGCCGGGGTCTACGACCCGCGCCGGAAGGTCATGCTGATCGCCGATTGGCTTGAACCGGATTTGCAGAGGCTGGTCCTCGCGCACGAGCTTACGCACGCTCTCCAGGACCAGAACTTTGATATTACGCGGTTCCTTCACGGCGTCCGCTCGAACCAGGACGCCACAACCGCCCGCCAGTCGGTCGCCGAAGGTTTCGCCACGGCCGCCATGATGCAGTCCATGATGGGCGGCATCGATCTCAGCCATATGCCGTCACTCGAGCCGCTGCTCGCCGGTTTGGTGGGCAAGCAGATGGAAGAATTCCCCGCATTCACCAACGCCCCCTTCTTCTTCCGGCTTCAGGCGCTCTTCCCCTACACCCGCGGGATGACGTTTGTGCAGGCCGGCCTGGCGCGCGGCGGGTGGAAGAAGCTGAGTGAACTCTTCGAACATCCGCCCTCGAGCACCAAGGAAATCTTTGAGCCGCGGTTCTATTTCGACGGAAAGACGCTGCCCGAGATTTCCCTGCCGCGGCCCCAGCCGCTCGAACGCATCGCCGGATTGCGCTTGCTCGAGGAAAACGTCATGGGGCAGCTCGGCTACTACTCGCTCCTCGGCCAGTTGATTTCCGAAAGCGAGGCGAAGCAAGTCGCCCCCGGCTGGCTCGCCGACCGCTATATCCTTTACGAATACGAAGACGCCGCGCCCCCGCGATACGCTCTGGTTGCCCGCACGCGCTGGGCGAGCTCTGAATCCGCGCTCGCCTTCTTCCGCGACTACCACACCATCCTGGGCCGCAAGTACCCGGGACTCACGCCCGATAGCCGCTCCACCACCGACCTCTATGTGGGCACAGCCACAACCGGCGCAGTAATGCTCCTGCGCCGCGGCGACGAGGTGCTCTGGGCGGAGGGCATCCCCGCGGGTGCAGCCGAGGCGATGCTGGTGTGGCTGCGCGCGCTGTAGCGCCTCTACGCCACGGGATATCCTTTGACCCCAGGGCTTTGGCGTGTTATTGTTAAACATGTTAAACATCGGAGGAGTTGGCAACAATGCTGGGAATTCGCCTGGAGCCCGCCCTGGAAAAGCGGCTCGAGAAACTCGCCAAGAAGACAGGTCGCAGCAAGAGCTATTACGCGCGTGAGGCGATCCGCCAATACCTCGAAGAACGCGAAGACTACCTTCTAGGCCTCAGCGTCCT
>DATKYV010000106.1:0-4904 GCA_035528275.1 Terriglobia bacterium
TTCATCTGGGGATTCCTCCACGCCGCCTATCCCAACCAGCCTTTCTTCATTCGTGGCGTCGAGGTGGGAGTCGCAGGGATCATTGTTGGTCTGCTCATGCTACGCTTCGGGATTCTTGCCACGCTGATCTGGCACTACTCCGTCGATGCGATCTACACGGCCTTCCTCTTGCTCCGCTCCTCGAACAACTACCTGATGATTTCCGGTTTGATCACCGCCGGAATCATGCTGGTCCCCTTCGTGATTTCTCTGGTTGCGTATTTGAAGACGGGAACTTTCACGGAGGAAACGGAGCTCACCAACCAGAGCCAGGGTGTTTCGCGCGCCCCGCATCGCGAGGCCGCGGTGGTGGCGGAGGCGCCGCTCGCCTATCGCCCACTGGAGCGGCGACGTCTGATTCTGGCCGGCGTCCTGACCGCCGCTTTTCTCGCCGTACTGTTCATCCCCGTCCACCGGTTCGGGGAGGGAACTGAACTTCGCGTGGCCCGGGGAGACGCGCTTCGACTCGCCGACGAATATCTCCGTCAACACCAACTGGACCCCGCCGGCTTTCGCCGCGTCGCCTGGCTCCACCGGAATGTGGACCCGATGGCTTTGAGATATATCCTCCAACGGCGTTCGTTGCCGCAAACCGACGGGATCTACCGCAGCGCCGCGCGATTACTGCTCTGGCAGGTGCGCTACTTCCGGCCTCTCGAAAAGGAAGAGCATCTGGTCTTCATCGACCCCGCGGACGGCGCCGTTTATTCCTACCGTCACGTGCTTGACGAGAATGCTCCCGGGGCGTCGCTTTCTTCCGAGGAAGCCCAGGCCTTGGGAGCGCGGTTCCTTCAGCAGCAGGGGTACGACCCCGCTCGATTCACCCTTCAGGATTCCCAGGTGGAAAAACGCAAGGCGCGCAGCGATTACACCTTGGTTTATGAGGCCAAGGCGGAGGAGCCCGGGTCGCCGCGAAAGATTGACGACGCGCACTTTCGCCTGCAAGTAGATATTGGGGGAGACGAGGTCGTGGGCCTGTCGCGGTTTTTCAAGCTTCCGGAGGAGTGGGTCCGTCAACGCGGCGCGACCGGGTTGCATAACATCGTCCTGGCGGTCGTCTTCATCCTGGTGCTCGCTTCGTTTCTGGCCGGCGCGCTCATCCTGTTCGTCAAGCGGGTCCGTGGCGGACAGATTCCATGGCGGCGCGCGGCCAAAGTCGGCGCCCTGGTCTATCCCATTATGCTTTTGGTGCAGCTTAACCAGCTTTCGACGCTCTATCGACAGTATGACACTTCGATATCGCTCGCCAATTTCACGGTCCTTATCGGGGTTGGGATGCTCGTTGTGCCTCTCCTCGGAGCGATGCTGGCTTGGCTGCTCGTGGGGCTTGCCACCAGCCTTTACCCGGACGCCTGGCGGGTGTTTCGCGGCTCGGCGCGTTCCGTCTGGCGCCGCGATGCGGCGGTGGCGATGGTGGTCAGTCTCGCGGCGCTCGCCGCCCTGAGCCGGTTGGACGATCTCGTCGCCAGCCGGTTCCACGCTTTCGCGCCCGTCGACATCGGGCTCGTGCCCGACCTCCTTGACGCGTTTTTGCCGGCGGCCGGCTTCTTGCTGCGCGGACTCATCTACTGCCTGTTCGTTCCCGCCCTGGCTGGAATCGTCATCTACCTGGTGGGCTGGACCCTGCGGCGCCGTCCGTGGTGGATGTGGGCGGTCATGGCGCTTCTGCTTGTCAGTCTGGGTTCCTCAAGGGCACATTCGCTGCCCGAGTATGCGGTGACGTGGGCACAGAGTCTCGTGGCCCTGGTCGTCGTGGTCGGCCTCATCGCAGCTTTCTTCCGTGATAACGTCCTGGCTTACCTGGGCGCGGCGTTTGCCTACCCGATGGTGGAGCCGACGATCGCGCTGATCTCCCAGCCCGCACAGTCCTTACGATGGAATGGGATTGTGTTATTGCTTGTCGGCTTAGGATTTTTGGGATGGCTGCTGCTCGCCGTCAGAAGACCCTCCTCTTCGCCGCAGACCTGAGTTGTGTCGTCCGGCAACGGGCGTGCTGGCGGTTGGATTGTGTCGGTTATTCTTAGAAAAGTGTCCCTGATTCCAGGAGTTGACTTTCACCCGCCCGCCAAAGCCCGTATTTCAATCGGTAAGCCTTGTCCATTGCGGCGGCGCCGATCTCGCCTCGCGGATTGATGGCCAGGACGCAAATCTGGCCGGAGCGATTCTTGGGGTCGGTCTTCGCCATGTGTTCCAGCAACTCCACGCAGGCATCCTGCGGCGAGGCGCCGCGCGCCATGGTCTGAACGATGGAGACGCTGGTGCAGTAGTTGGTCATCAGGTCACCGTCGCCCGTCGCCGAGGCCGCGCCGTAGCGATCGTCGGCAAAAGTGCCGCACCCGACGAGCGGGGAATCGCCCACCCGCCCGGGAATCTTCCAGGCCAATCCTGAAGTCGAGCAGCCCGCGACCACATGGCCCTTGCCGTCGGTCGAGACCATGCCGATAGTGTCGTGATTCTCTGTGGGGTCCTGCCAGAATGTGGCGCGTTTAGGATCGGCCTTCCACTCGAGCCAGCGTTTCAGACCTTCGGGAGTCAACAACTGTTCGGGGTGGAATCCCATGCGCACCGCGAATCGGAAAGCGCCTTCGCCGGCCATTGTGGTGTGGCGGGTCTTCTCGAGCACCAGCCGCGCGACGGAGATGGGATTCCTGATTTTGTGCAGGCCGCAGACCGCGCCCGCGCGGTGCCGAGTGCCATCCATGATGGAGGCATCCAGTTCGACCTCGCCCTCGGTGTTGGGCAGGCCGCCGTACCCGACGCTGGTCACGTTCGGATCGTCTTCGACCACATTGATGCCTTTCTCGACGGCGTCGAGCAGGCTCCCGCCAGCCCGGAAGACTTCCGCAGCGCGTTCGTTGGCGGGCTTGCCGTGCGCCCAGGTGGAGAGGAACACGGGGCCGGTCTCGCCGGGAGTGGCTTCGATGTCCGCACTCGACGCGAGCGCCGCCGCTCCAGCCATGGACTTCATGAAACTCCGCCGATTCACCTGCTGCATGTTTCCCCCTTTGTGTTAGGCCGAGCCGCTATGAGCGCTCAGCAGATCCATCAACTGGCGGATTGCCCCATCCGCCGCCCCCGGGCGTTTCGATCCGCAAAATGCTCCCGGCCGGCGCTTCAAATGAGGATTTCGACGACAGTTCGGTGCCTCGCCCGGAAATCAGTAGCCGGTTTCTTCCGGCTTTTCCGGGCTTGCCCCCACTCAGCCCATAGGTTTGGAGGCGGCGACGGTCGGAAAGGATACTCCCCCGGACGTCGGTCAGGAATTCGATTTCGCGAACGATGCCGTCGCCCCCACGGTGTCTTCCCGCACCTCCCGAGCCGCGGCGAAGCGAATAGCTCCGGACGCGAATCGAAGCCGTCATCGTCGAGGTAATCCTCTGCCCGGTACTCGCCGTCTGGGATTCGCAATAATGCCTCACGCATCAGTGCCGTCGAGCAGCGCTGAAGCGCCTCGAGGCAGAGATTCGTTCGCGGAGCGCCGTCGAGCAACGAGACGTCGGTGGAAGTTCCGCCCATGTCGAAACTGATGGCGCGCGCGGCATTCTCCGGGGTCGAGAGGACTTTCAGGACCTTGACCCGCGTGCCTTCAAAGACCACGCAATCCGTGAATGTCCCGCCCGTATCCACACCGATGCGCATAAATCCTTCCCGCCCGGTACGCACAAGACGGCCCATTCTATCGGAACGTCACGGAAGGGCAACGAAGTATTCCGGCCGCCACCAGCCAAGCGGCACGAGCTGCTCGGCGAGGATGGGTTCGAAGAAATGGTGGAGACCGTGGCCGGGATCGAAAAGGCTCTGGGAATTTACGACCTGGCGAAGTTTACTCCCGCCCCCGCAGGCGCGAAGTAACGCCCAGCGGGGAGGAGGCGTAAACGGTGAGGGAAGTATCGGCGCGTGAACCGGAAGCGAGTTTGTAGAATCCCGCCGCCGCGATCATGGCGGCGTTGTCGGTGGAGAGCGCCGGGGAAGGGAAGAACACCCCCAGGCCTGACTGCCGGGCCGCCTCCACGAAGCGCTCGCGGAGGAGCGAATTGCACGCCACGCCCCCCGAGACGAATACCGAGTCAACCCGCGCGCTGTCGGCGGCGGCGAGTGTTCGCTCCACCAGGTCGTTGACCACGGCCTGCTGAAAGCTCGCGACCAGATCGAGCGTCGCCTGCGAGCAACGGGCGCGAATCTGCTCCGGCGTGACGCGGCCGGCGGTCTTGCGCCAGGCGCGGCGCTCTTCGGCTTCGGTGGCGAGCGCCGTGCCGCGGACGCGATACAGCATAGCGGTCTTCAATCCTGAAAAACTGAAATCCAGCGGATTGCCCTTCATCTTGATGCGTCCGAACTGCGTGGCGCGCGGGTTCCCGAAGCGCGCCAGGCGATCAATTACCGGCCCGCCGGGATAGCCCAGGGCGAGGAGCCTGGCGACTTTGTCGAACGCCTCGCCCGCGGCGTCATCGCGGGTCTGGCCCAGGCGCTGGTAAGTGAATCCAGAATTGGCCCCGGATTCGCGGCGCTCCACGCGAAACAGGCTGGTGTGGCCTCCCGAGACGACGAGTGTCACGACGGGAAAACGGATTTCATCTACGGACTCACCTGCCCGCCGCGCCAGCTTGTTCTCCAGCAAAACAGCGTGGATGTGTCCTTCGAGATGATTGACTCCCACCAGAGGTTTGCCAAGCGAGAGCGCCAGCGTCTTGCCATAAACCAATCCCACGAGCAGCGAGCCCACAAGGCCGGGACCTTCGGTGACGGCGATCGCTTCGACGTCTTTGAGGGCGAGCCCGGCGCGGCGGCAGGCTTCGTCGACCACGGGGCCGATTTTGCGCAGGTGCTCACGCGATGCGAGTTCGGGAACCACACCGCCATACTTT
>DATKYV010000107.1:0-8438 GCA_035528275.1 Terriglobia bacterium
GACGAGCGCGTGGACGCGGTGACGGCGCATGGCCTGCTCGCGGCCATCGTGCTCACCTGGGGATTGCGGTCAGTCGATTCCGGAAACTATCTTCCGGAGAAGGAGGTCGTCCGGCTGGTTCGCTACTTGGAAGCCCGCTACAGCGCCAACCACGTGGTGTGGATTCTGACCGGAGACGCCGACTACGTGGGCGCGAAAGGCGCGCGTTGGAGACGCATCGGACGCGCGGCGTTTGGAGGCCGGACGCATGCGCCTGTGACCTCTCACCCTGCCGGCATGCTCTGGCCCTGGGATGGCTTTCGGGAAGAGAAGTGGCTCGATTTCCTCATCTATCAGAGCGGGCACGGAGACGATGCGAACACGCTGCGCTGGCTGCATTCCGGGCCCGTCACGGAGGATTGGCGCGAACCCCCGCCGCGTCCGATCATCAACCTGGAGCCGCCCTACGAAGGCCATCTGGGTTATCAATCGCGTCTTCCCCACACGGCTTACGTCACCCGCCGGGCAATCTACTGGAGCCTCCTGTCCTCTCCCACCGCGGGCGTTACTTACGGCGCCCACGGCGTCTGGAGCTGGCACACGGCAGTGGGTCAGCCACCCACGGATCATCCTGATACCGGCGTCGCCAAGACGTGGCGAGAGGCGCTGTCGTTCCCGGGCAGCACTCAGATGGAATATCTCGCGGAGCTCTTTACTTCCATTCCCTGGTGGACGCTGCGCCCCGATAACGACCTGCTCGTCGAGCAACCGGGAGGAAACAATCCGGCGCGGCACGTCTCCGCGTCGCGCTCAGAGCGCGGAGACCTTGCGGTCGTCTATTTGCCCCTCGGTGGCGAATTGAAATTGCGCCCCGGAGTTCTGGCCGAGGGCCTGGCGGCGGAGTGGTTCGACCCGCGCACCGGCCAGCGAACGCCTGCTGCGCCGGAGACGCCAAATACTTTCCGCGCCCCTGAGGAGCAAGACAGGGTGCTTTTGTTGCGACCCGGGAACTAACCAGCCGTCTGGCGCGCGAGAGGAATGGGCTTCAGCTGTGGGTAGCGGAGCGCCACCGCCCTCAGCAACTGAAACGTGTGGAAGATCGGTGGACGCGTGCTGGGAATGTCCGGACCTGCCTGTGGTTCCGCAATCCCTGGCCACGGTCCCTGGCTTCGGGAGGGGATAAACATGTCTCATAATCGATCACTCAGAACCTTGGGAGCGGCCCTGGTCTTGGGCGTCTTCATGGCGAGTTCTGCGGCGTTTGCAGGGGAGGACATAAACTTCGCCGCTAGGGGAACGCATTCGGTGAAAGGGATGAAGCTGAAGGTCAGTGCGAACAGCAGGTATCTTGTGGACCAGGACGGGAAGCCATTCCTCTATCTCGGGGACACCGCGTGGACGCTTTTCAAGAGATTGACGCGCGAGGAGGCGGATGAGTATCTGCAGAACCGCCGGGAGAAGGGATTCACCGTCATTCAGGCTTACGTTTTGCGCGGCCTGGAAGTGAAAAACGTCTATGGCGATTTGACGGTGATCGATCGCGACCCTACCAAGTTCAACGAGGCGTTCTTCAAAAACGTCGACTACATCGTGAATAAGGCCAATGACCTGGGACTGGTGATGGGGATGGTGGTCACATACGGCGAACACGTGCGTCAGAGGTACAGTGACAGGGGCGAGCAAGTCTTCAACACCTCGAACGCGTTTACGTTTGGAAAGCTTCTGGCTGACCGATACAAAGATAACGCCGTGATTTGGCTTCTTGGGGGGGATCGCGTGGGAGCGGACGACAAAGCCGTCTGGACAGCTATGGCCCAGGGTTTGAAAGAAGGGTGCCGCGGGACGCAGCTTGTCTCCTATCATGGTGGCGGACCCAGCCCCGGGGTGACCAATTACTCTTCGTCTTTTTGGTTCCACACGGCGGACTGGCTGGATTTCAATATGATCCAATCCGGGCATCGCTGGGGGACTCTGAACTACGAATTCATCACCCACGATTACAACCTCAAGCCCGTGAAACCCACCATCGACATGGAAGCGCGGTACGAAAACCACCCCGACGTGGGGACGACCGGTAAACGCATGGACGCGCACCAGGAGCGCCAAGCGGCCTACTGGAACATACTCGCGGGCGCGGCCGGACATGGCTACGGCAACAATAACATCTGGCAGCTCTGGAATCCCGAGCGCATGCCGGCCCTCGACGACCACTCGTTTCCATTTACGGCTCTGCGTGGAACGACTCACTGGAAGAAGGCCATCGACTTTGAGGGTGCCTTCGACATGGGCCATCTTCGCAAGCTGTTTGAACTCCGGCCCTGGTACCGGATGGTTCCGGACCAGTCGCTGATCGCAATAGGGCAGGGCAGCGGGGAAGACCACATCCAGGCCGCCCGCGCGGAGGACGGGAGCTTCCTTGTAGCCTACTTGCCCTTCGGCAACCGCGTGGGCATTCATATGGACAAGCTCACGGCACCGCGCCTCAAGGCGCAGTGGTATGACCCGCGCGAGGGAACCTGGGTGGCGATCGGCGAGTATACGAATCGTGGTATCCGCGAGTTCGTCCCGCCCTCGAACGGAGAACAAAACGACTGGGTGTTGGTGATCGAAGACCAAACGAAGAACTATCCGACGGAGTTGCCCCGGCGGTAAAACTCGGCTAGTAGTGGCGCGGGCTGACGGCCTGATTGGCGGAGCTTCCGGGCAGCGCCCCCTGACGCTTGGGTCACAAGGGCGAAGCGTGAACACCAACCGCTGAGAGCGAGCCCGGCCTGGAAGAATCGCTCCTTTGGAAGCGCAAGCATGGACCGGCGCAGGTTCCTGGCTATGACGGGGGGTGGGGCGGTTGCGCTCCCGACCCTGAAGGGTGTGTGCCGTTCGCTGTCGCCCGCCTTGCCCACGCCGCAGATTCCCGGGAGGGGCTTTGCACAGACGCCTGCGAAAGGGCCTCTCAAAGTCCACGTAGCAAATCCGCGCTACTTAACCGACGGTAGAGGGCAGCCCGTATTCCTCACGGGTTCGCATACCTGGGCGGGTCTTCAGGATATGGGCCTGCCTCCTTTGCGGCCTTTCGCCTGGCGCGAGTTTTTGGACATGCTGCTGGAACACAATCACAACTGCACGAAACTGTGGATCTGGCTACAGGCCGAAGGCGGGCCGTGGACTGACGACAAGATCCAGTTTGATCCCCTTCCCTATCTGCGGACGGGTCCCAGCACAGCGATGGATGGGAAGCCGAAATTCGATTTGACCCAATTCAACGAATTGTTTTTCAAACGACTCCGTACGAGGGCCAGCGAAGCGGGCGACCGGGGGATTTACGTTTGCATTCAGCTCTTCCTCCCCGGCGCGAGCGAAAAGCGCGGCGGACCGTGTGACCCCTGGCCTGGCCATCCTTACAACGCCCGGAACAACATCAACGGCTTCGACGGAGAAAAGCGGGGAACCTCCACGGTGGACCTGGATCGTCCCGAGGTCCGCGCCACGCAAGCGGCTTATATGCGCAAGGTCATCGACACGGTCAGCGACCTTGACAACGTGCTCTTCGAGGCGGTGGGTGAAGGCGGACGCAGAGACTGGGACTGGTGGGTCGTCGATTTCGTGCACGGCTATGAGAAGAGTAAAAGGAAGCAGCACCCTGTGGGCTTGACGGGTGGGGGCGCCGAGAATCTCGCGGAAATGCTTGCCAGTCCCGCGGACTGGATTGGAGCAGGTTGGAACGACGGTCCATTCAAGACCAATCCGCCCGCCTGGGATGGAAAGAAAGTGAGCATCCTCGATACCGACCATATCTGGGGCCACGGCGGAACCGCTTCGTGGGCGTGGAAGTGTTTCCTGCGCGGCCATAACACCTGGCTGATGGACCCGTGGTCGCCGCTCCCGGGCCGGCCGTGCGGCAGTGCCAATTGGCTGGGGCGCCCTGGCGCTCCGGACCGCGACGTGAACCGCCGCGAGCATTGGACCTGGGAACCGGTTCGCATGGCAATGGGGAACACGCGCGCCTACGCTCTGCGCGTCAACCTGACTTCCATGACACCACGGAGCGAACTGGCATCCACAGAGTACTGCCTGGCCAATCCTCCTTGGGAATACCTGGTGTATCTGCCGGAAGGCGATGAAGTGACACTGGATTTATCATCGGCCCGTGGCTCGTTGACGGCGGAATGGATGCACCCGGTTGAAGGGACGATGGTGCGGGGAGGGACCGTGACGGGCGGCACAAAGCTCAACTTCGCTGCCCCGTTCAGCGGTGCTGCGGTTCTCCACCTCAAGAATGTACCAGCGGCTAAGGGATGACGTGCACCGATTTGAGCTTGCCGGAAATGCCAAACCGGCTGCTGTAAACCAGAGCCAGTCAATGAAATGGAGGGAGAATTGAACCGACGTGGTTTCCTGACGAAGACAGTGGGAGGCGTGGCTGGAGTTGTTGCCTATTCCCGAGGTGCTCGCGCAGGCTCGATCGCGACGCTACCCCAGCAAGTCTCGGGGTATGACCCCAAACCCGCGCCCGCGACCGGGCCACTGCGGGTCCACCCCACAAATCCCCGTTATTTCGCCGACGCCAGCGGGAAGGCGACCTTCCTGACCGGCGCGCACACCTGGGCCAACTTCCAGGACATCGGCTTGGCGCCTCTCCAGCGTTTTGATTGGCCCGCATATATCGACATGATGGTGAAGCACAATCACAATTTCATGCGCTTCTGGCATTGGATGCAGGCGGCTTACGCTCCTTGGACCGACGAAAAGATGCTTGTGGATCCGCTGCCCTATCTGCGCACGGGGCCGGGAACAGCCAAGGACGGTCTACCCAAGTTCGACCTCACGAAATTCAATCCTGCCTACTTCGAGCGCATGTACACGCGCATCACCTACGCGCGCGACCACGGCATCTACGCCGCAGTGCAACTGTTCCAGAGCTTTAGCGAGAAGAAGGATGGTGCCCCATGCGATCCCTGGGTGGCGCATCCTTACAACGGCGCGAACAACATCAACGGCTTCGACGCGGAAAAGCCCGGAACTGGCATGGTGGATATTGACCGCCCCGACGTGCGCGAGGTTCAGGGCAAGTACATGCAGAAGATCATTGACACGGTCCAAGACCTCGACAACGTCCTTTATGAGGTCATCAACGAGGGCGGGAACAAGGACTGGGACTGGTGGGTTGTGGATTTCATGCACGCGCAGGAGGAAAAAAAAGGGAGAGTCCATCCTGTCGGCTTGACGGGCTGGAACGCCGAAACGGTCGAGGAGATGCGCAATAGCCCCGCCGAGTGGATATCCATCGGTGGCGACGCGGGGGCGTTCTGGAAAACGGATCCGCCCGCCTGGGACGGCAAGAAAGTGAGCGTGTGTGACACGGACCACCTCTGGGGACACGGTGGAACTCCGTCGTGGGCATGGAAGTGTTTTATCCGCGGCCACAACACTCTGCTGATGGATTCGTGGGATCCGATTCCCGGCCGACCTTGCGGCCAAGTGAACTGGGCAGCGAGGCCGGGATACCCGACGCGCGACCTGAACCGCCGCGATGACTGGACCTGGGAACCCGTGCGCAGAGCCATCGGCAACACCCGCACACTGGCCAAGCGCGTAAACCTGGCCACCATGTTTCCGCACGATGAGCTGGCCACCTCCAGGTATTGTCTGGCGAATCCGGGCACGGAGTATATCGTCTATTTTCCGGAGGGAGACGAAGTCACTGTGGACCTGACTTCAGCGCCGGGCGACTTTTCGGTGGAATGGATGGAACCCGTGGAAGGCACCATCACCCCGGGCGGCACGGTTTCGGGAGGTGGCAAACGGAATTTTGCCGTGCCGTTCCCAGGCGCGGCAGCGCTCTATTTGCGTAACATCTAAAGGCACGGCTTCCGCGCCAGAGAGCGCCGGTAAGAGCACTACATATATTGCCTAAGGAGTTCAAATATGTGTCTGAGAATGTGGCTTATGAGAACGAGCCTCCGAGGATTGGTTATCGCGGCGCTCCTGATGGCCGCGGGAGCAGCCAGGATGGCTCTGGCATCTCCGGCGAACGTCAGCTTTTCGCAGTCGGCCGCGAGCGTTGAGGCTTACGATTTTGTGGAAATCACGATCCAGGTCAGTGCCCCGGACGCGAAGAATCCGTTTACGGACGCTGCGGTTGAAGCGCAATTCGGCAAGACCGGCGAAAGCAAGCGCCTTTCCGTGGACGGTTTCTGCGACTCCGCAGATGGCAGCGTCTTCCGCGTCCGCTTCATGCCTTGGGCGCCGGGCGAATACTCCTACTCGATTACCTATCGCCAGGGCGGTTTTACCAAGAGCAACTCTGGCAGTTTTCGCGCTACGGACGGCCACCGACGCGGCCCCATCCGCGTGGACCCCAAGTACCCGTGGCACTTCATTTGGGAAGGAACGGGCGAGCATTATTTCTTCAACGGCACCACGGCGTTCTGGCTGATGGGCTGGCGCGAGGATCGAGTCATCAACAACATCATTGAGCGTGTGCATCGGATGAAGATCAACCGCATCCGCGCGCTCGTGGCCGGGGCAACGAACTACTTCTGGGGTGAGCCGTTGACTCCCGGCAAGAACTTCTCCGTTTCCCTGCGACCTTGGGTTGCGGAAGCGCCGGAGAGTTGGGACAATCCGCGTAATGACTACACGCGCTTCGATGTCTCCTACTGGCAAAAATGGGAGCGAATGCTGCGGTATGGCCGCGAGCGAGACGTGATCATCTCCGCCGTCCTGGACATTTCCACGCATCACGCTCAGCCGGCGGCTGGGAGCGAGGACGAGCATCGCTACATCCGCTACTTGGTCGCGCGGCTGAGTGCGTTCTCCAACCTTACTTATGATCTCGGGGACGATCTGGACAGCTATCGCGACGAGAAGTGGGCGCACGCGACGGGAACGATGATCCAGAGCTGGGATCCTTACAAACACCTTGCCACCAGCCACCCGGTTCATCGCGTGAACCAGGACCGTGCCTCTGACTGGTTTGGGTTCACTTCCATCCAGAACTGGTCGCATCAACAGCACGCCTTGATGCTCGAGGAGCGAGAGATCCAGAAGAAGACGGGTCGCATCATCCCCCAGACCAACGAGGAGTACGGATACGAAGATCACTATCCGCACTGGGGGGCGGCGCCGCCGGGAGAGTCCGCGGAGACGTTGCGACGAATGGCATGGGACATCGCCATGGCCGGAGCCTACGGGACGGCGGGGGAGAGTTGCCGCCGCGGCACGAACGTCTGGCCGGATAGCGGCGGCGGCTGGATCAACGGGCGCGGCGACGACACGATGGTCATGCTCAAAGGCTATGAGCACATGGTGGATTTCTTCACCAGCTTCGAGTGGTGGAAGACCGAACCGCACGATGAGCTCGTCAGCAAAGGCGCCTACTGCCTTGCCAAACCCGGCGAGATTTACGCGGTGTACGTGCCGGTTCGACCGCTGTGTGGGAACGAGGAACATTTCGGGTACGAGGAAGAGTGCGGCGACATCACGATCAAGCTCGAGCCGGGGACTTATAACGCGAAGTGGTTCAGTGCCACGACGGGGGAAATCGTCCCACTGCCTCCCGTGCAAGGGCCGTCGTGGAAACTCCCCACGCCTCCCGGCTGGCTGGATTGGGCGCTCCTCCTCGAGAAGGCCAAGGAATAATCGGCTATCTTGAGTCGGACTGGAGAGTCTTGCCGATGGTCACCAAAGCACTGAGGGAATCAATTCCCGCTTATTATGCCTGGCCCGGCGCCCTTCGGGTCGGCTCGTGCCTAATTCTAATCTGCGCGGCGCTTCGACTGACCGCGGCGCAGCCGGAGCAGTCCGGAGGCCCGATAAAGATCCACCCGGAAAACCCGCACTACTTCATCTATCGCGGGAAGCCAACGATATTGATCACTTCCGCCGAACATTACGGGGCGATGATCAACAAGGACTTCGACTACGTCGCATATTTCGACATGTTGAAATCCTACGGGCTCAACTCCACGCGGATCTATCCCGGAGCGATGTTCGAGCCGCAAGGGAAATTCCTTCCGGGCAATACCCTCGGGCCGAGACCGCGGAGTTTGATTGTGCCCTGGGCGAGGAGCGACCAACCTGGCAATCTGTTTTGTGGGAACAAGTTTGACCTCGACCGCTGGGATCCAGAGTATTTTGCGCGTCTGAAGGATTTCATCACCAAGGCGGGGGAGCGCGGAATCGTGGTGGAGATCTGCTTCTTCAACGCGCAGTACTCGGACACCTGGCCGCTCTCGCCCCTCTATCATGAGAACAACATTCAGGGCGTGGGCAGATGTTCATTCGAGGACGCCCAGACGCTCAAGTGTCCGGATGTGGTCGAGCGCGAGGCCGACTATGTGCGGAAGATCACACAGGAGGTCAACGAATTTGACAATGTGGTTCTGGAGATCTGCGACGAGCCGGCACTCTTCACGCCCTTTGAAGAGGCCGGTCGCTGGGTCGGGCACTTGATTGAAGTT
>DATKYV010000108.1:0-2111 GCA_035528275.1 Terriglobia bacterium
GTCCCTCGGCGCGGATCTCCTCCTCGTTCCACTCGCCCGCCTTCTTCAAGTAGCCGCGCTTGGCAGGGATCACGCCGTAAACGGAACCGTGATACTGAGCGGGCCGCAACTTACCCTCATACTCAGGCGCGTCGTCGAGGATTTGGATTTCCATCCCCGCATAGGCGACATCACCTCCGAGCGGCGCGCGGATCCCCACGCCGTTATTTCCCGCCGGTTCGGTGCGAAATTTAAAGCGGAAGGCGAAATTTGCGTACTCCTTCTCAGTGAAGAGATTCCCTCCGCCTTCCTTCGGGCAGACGATCATGCCGTCCTTCACGACATAGCCGGGGCCGTGGCTGCCCACCAGCGTCCAGCCCTTGAGCGTTTTGCCGTCGAAGAGCGAGACGAAGCCGGGCTCGGCGCCGCTCAAGCTAGGGACAACAAAAGAAATCAGGACGATTGCTATGTTTATTCTCAGGCTCATCATTCCCTCTCTCTCTGTTACGGTTCTCATTGCTTTTCAATCGACGAAGCAAGTAATTGGAATTTGCAGCCGCAAATCTACCCAAGATTCTCATTTTGGTTTCCCGGCCGACCGGTATTATACAGTTGACTGCCTCCGCGCGCAATACCGCGTATCGCGCCGTGCATAATGTAACCGGAGGAAAGGCTGTCGAGACATTTAGGATGTAACCCGACTCAGAGGCAGTTTTGAGGAGGGTTGACGTGGGACACGAGGCGAGGTGGGAATACTACCGGGTAATCTATGAGCGTTACCGCAAAGCCGAAGGCAAAGCCAAGCGCGTGATGTTGGACGAGTTCTGTCTGAACACCGGCTATCACCGGAAATATGCGATTCGTCTTCTGCACGGACCGTCGCCGGGCAAGCGAGGGGAAGCTCGGGCACGGGGACGAAAGCCGCGCTACGGCCAGCAGGTGGTTTCCCTCCTGGCGGCGATTTGGGAAGTGGCGGGCTATCCCTGGTCGGTGCGGCTGAAAGCCTTGCTGCCGAGCTGGATGCCCTGGATCCGCCAGCGGTACAAGCTGAGTGCGGAAACGGAGAAGCAGTTGCTGGGCATCAGCGCGCGGCAGATCGACCGGCGGTTGCAGGCGAAGAAGAACCAGTGCAAACGGCGCAGCTACGGGCGCACCAAACCGGGCACGCTGTTGAAGCACCACATTCCGGTGAAAACCGACAGTTGGGATGTAACCACGCCCGGGTTTGCCGAGATCGACCTGGTCTCGCATTCCGGCAACAGCGGGGAGGGAGAGTTCGCGCACACGCTGAACCTCACCGACATTCATAGCGGGTGGACGGAGTCGCGCGCCCTGTTGGGGAAGAGCCAGGTGGGGGTGCAGCAGGCGCTGCAGGAGATCCAGGGCGGCTTGCCCTTTCGCCTGTTGGGGCTGGACTCGGACAACGGATCGGAGTTCATCAACTGGCATCTCCAGCGGTGGTGTAAACAGAGCCAGATCCAACTGACGCGCGGACGGCCGTACAAGAAGGACGACAATGCCCACATCGAGCAGAAGAACTGGACGCACGTGCGCAAGCTGCTGGGGTGGGAGCGCTACGATTCGCGGGCGGCGGTGGAGGCGATCAACGATCTCTACCGGCACGAGCTGCGCCTGTGGCTGAACCTCTATCTCCCGTCGGTGAAACTGGTGAAGAAAGTTCGCGTGGGATCCAAGGTGCGGCGCGTCTATGACGCGGCGCAAACTCCTTTCGAGCGGGTGCTGGCCTCTTCGTCGGCCCCTCCCGATCAGGTGACGGCCCTGCAGAAACTGCGGTCGTCGCTGGACCCGTTTCAACTGGCGCAGGTAATTGAGCGGAAGATCGAGTGTATCTACGAGATGGCGAATCGGCGGCTCAGCCCGCCAGCGACCCAGGACACTCGCAACCTGCCAGTGGCGCAAGTACAACCAAGCCCGCGCCCCGGCGGTGGGAAAGACGCTCGCGGCGCGAGCTTGGAAATCGCTTCGCGATTCCCACTTTCCCACCGCCTCGACGGCGAGGTTCCGGTTACATTTTCAATGTCTCGACGGGGCCAACCAAAGTTACATTCTTAAATGGCTTGATACGTGGCGCCGCCCCTGGCGATCCCTCCGCCTAGCTTGGCCCATAGAGA
>DATKYV010000109.1:0-2348 GCA_035528275.1 Terriglobia bacterium
GCCATGCGGGCGCTATTTTCGGATTTATTGCTCAGCCTGACAAGCGGAAAAGCCGCCGCCGCAACGTAAAGAGCGCCGGAGCATCATTCCGGAATTTCATAGGGGAAAGCGCGGCGGAGCTGCGTGGGGCGTTTTTCGGGATGGAAGCCGGACGCGAGAAAGGCCAGCCATTCGGCAACGTCGGACTCGTTCACCTGCGGCGTCCTCAACTCAATGCCCCCGTAGCTGTACCGGTCGCGGCTGTACGGCACCAGGCTCTTCTTGTAGAAAAAGATCAGGGTGTGGCCGGGCTTGGGAGAAAAGACCTTCATGCGCGCGCGATTCAGGGGGCTGCGGTCCGCGAGGGCACGCGGCCGCAGCACCACTCCCGTGGCCTCCGCGTCCACCTCAAACGGTTCCGCGGAAGCTTCCACGACCGCCAGCAGTTCTTGAAGTACCGGATTGGCTTCCGATTCGCTGCGAACCTTCTTTTCGACTTGGGCTTCTGCGCGGTTGAGGATCATGGTCACAAAACTCTTTAGCCGGAGCGCGACCAGAGTGCGCTATTGGCTGCGCCGGGGAAACTGCGGGCAGTGTTATGGCGAGAGAACCTCGGACGCGGTAATCTTCTTCGGCCGACGCTTCCACCAGAAGTAGGGCCGGGCGAGCTGCCGCGCGAGGCTCATCTCCAGGCTGTACCAGCCGGTGCGCCAATCGTCAGGGGCGAGGTAACGCGTGTCGCCGGGCTGGACGATCAAACTGACTTCGATGTTGGGCGTCACGTCGATGGGGATGTTGTTCTTCCTGCATGCCTCGTAGAGGTGGCGAAAGACCACCAGCATGTCTTCATACCGTGGCGATGCCCAGTGCTCCATGTCCGAGCCGATGGTGGGCCGGAAAATGCAGACCGTGGGGAAAGCTCCCAAGCCGGTAATGTAGTCGATGGCCTGGAGCGTATCCTCCAGCGGCTCCACCCCGGCGACAATCTCCCCCGAGCACGATCCCTTGCCCAATTTCTTCGAGGTGTATTCGAGCGCGCGGAAAAAAGTTTCCTGACCAACCAGCTTCTGCTTGCCGGGAAGGAGCCGGGCGAAAACCTCCGGGTTGTGGAACTCATAGCAAAAACTGAAGTGGTCGGCGCCGAGATCAATCAGGCGATCGTACTTCCAGAAGTCGAGCGTGGGGATGAGCTGCAGCCCGATAAGGGCGCCGACGCGCGATTTCACCGCCTTCACGTAAGGGGCGGCAACGTCGAGGTCGCGGTCAGTCTGGTAACCGGAATTGAAGTGCACGAACGTGACGTCAGATTCCTCCTTCGCGGCGCGCACAACTTCGACCACGTCGTCAACGTCTTTGGAGGCCACCTCGTTGACGCCCACGTTCAAACCCGTGGCACAGAAGCGGCAGTTGAGCGACGGCGAGTGATACCAGAATCCGCAGGAATTGGAGATGTAAATCCCCAAATACGTTCCCTGGAGAACCCCGACCTTGTGCATGGGTGTGCCGCGGGACGTCGTGCGAGTGTACCAAGTGGGTTCGGGCGGGATGCGGACGCGATACCGGAAACCCTGCCTGTCGTCCACCACCTGGTATTGCCCGGATTCGAGAACCAGCCGGTAACCGGACTGCTGGGCAAAGTCCTCTTCCACGGGAATATTCACCCAGACGTCTTTCAGCGGGCCGGGGATGACCACTTCCAACCCGCTGCCCAGTCCGGCGCGCGTGCGGGAGATGAAGCGGGCGTCCTGCTCGAGCGCGCAGTTGGGATCGATGCGGATGCCCTTGCAGAAGAGGTCGATCTCCAGCTCGCAGGGGTTTAGAGGCTGCGTGGGCACAACCGTATCGGGCTGCGCGGCTGGCGCCGGGGGGATAGCGACGACACTTTGGCCGACTTCGGACATTCGCTGACCTCCCTGCACTATGATTTACCTCTCCGAGCGGACCACGTCAACCACCAAAGTCACGGGGGGCAGGAGAGCGCGTGGAAACCAAACGGGCTTCTCTTGGTGGGCTGAGGGGTGGCGAAATCTGGCGAACCATTGGTCACGGCGCCTCGCCGCCGGAGCGCCCGACGGCACGCATTCCCATGTCTCCCATGGCTGTGGTAGTGGGTCAAATCGCTGTAGCAGCGCTCTCTGAGCGCCGGAAGTCCTTGAGAACTAAGATTCGGCGGTCAGAGACCGCCGCTACAAAAAGCCAAACTGGCCCACCACCCATGGCTGTTAATTCCTGTACTCGTCCAGAATGATGGGTGACACTCTGAGGTAGAGTGTTGCCATGCAGATGCGGACTGTGAGAGTACCTCGCTCCAGGTACCTGGAGCGAGCGGCGATTGACCTAAGTCAAAAGGCTCGCCATCGGCTGCGCTG
>DATKYV010000110.1:0-4234 GCA_035528275.1 Terriglobia bacterium
CAGCGCAGCCGATGGCGAGCCTTTTGACTTAGGTCAATCGCCGCTCGCTCCAGGTACCTGGAGCGAGGTACTCTCACAGTCCGCATCTGCATGGCAACACTCTACCTCAGAGTGTCACCCATCATTCTGGACGAGTACAGCTAGGCCCAAACCCCGGCGCCGAGCTGGCCCGCTTACGGTCCTTTCCTTGACCCTGCTTTCGCCCTGCTCTAACATCCCGTAGGAAGGCTTCGTCGTATGGGTCCACGCTGTGGAGGCGGGGTCTCTCCGGGAACGTGTGGGGTGGATCGGTGTCAGGCATGGGGAGAAAAAAGCATCTCACCAGACTGCGGAGAATGTCCCTCCTTCTCGCCGCGCTGTGGTTATGGACGGCAGTTCCCCTCTCCGCGGAGCAGGCGCCGGCTCTCGCAGAGGGTACGAGGGCGTTGAATCGCGGTGAATTCGAAAAGGCCGCCTCCCTGGCGGGCGGATATCTGAAGACTCATCCCACGGCCTCAGAGGCGCAGATTCTCCTAGCGCGGGCTGAAATGGCACTGGGTAAACGCGACTCCGCCTTTCAGCGCCTCCAAAAGGTGTTGCGGGCAAATCCCAGGAACATCGATGCGCTGTACTACCTCGGCTGGGTGTGCTTCGGCCTTTCCCAGATTGAGCACCAGAAGTTATACGCTATGGCGCCCGACTCCATGCGGGTCCATCAACTCCTCGCAGAGTCGTACCGCGCTCAGGAGAACCTCACCAAGGCCGAGGAGGAATACCAGACGGCGCTGAAAGCGAGCCCGAACTCCGTTGAGATCCTGGACGAACTGGGGGATCTGAAGCGCAGCCAGTTCCAGTTTGATGAGGCCATTGGATACTACGCCACGGCGCTCGAGATTGCGCCGCACGATTATGTCAGCACGTACGGGTCAGGCGTGGCCTACCTCTACAAGCACCAGCCGCAGCAGGCCATCGAACACCTTCGCCGGGCCGTGGAATTAGATCCCCATTCCCCTGCCGCGCGACTGGCGCTGGGCGACGCCTTCTGGCGAGCGGACCAGCCGGCGGAGGCGGTGCGCGAGCTCAAGGCGGCTACCACCCTCGAACCCGAAATGCGGCAGGCCTACACTCTGCTTGCCCGAGCCTACAACAAGCTCGGGCAGTCGCAGGAAGCCCGGGAAGCGCTCAGCAAGGCTCAAGAACTCACCCGAAAGGACCAAGAGAGGCGCTGGCGTAGGACCCTGTTCGGTCCTGACAACCTGGGACCGATTCCGCCGCCCGCTACCGCGGGAAGCAGCCAGCAAACCGATCCCGAGGAGTGAGCTCATTGTGACCCGGAAACCGGAGAATCGCTTTCGCGACGTCCGCTGGCAGGTAGGACCTGCCCTGGCCTCTCTGGCCGCGCTGGCACTTCTATTCGCTGGTGATGTGCTAAGAGCTCAGCAGGATTTACCGGCCCGGCTCCAGAAAGTTTTCATGGCGGGCGTGCAGGCGCAGAAAGCCGGCGAACTGGACGCGGCGGAAAAGGCGTTTTTGCGCGTTCTGCGCGAAGGAGGCGATGTTGCGTTCGTCTACAACAATCTGGGGATTGTCTATCAGCAGCGCGGAGTTCATGCCAAGGCCATCGAGCAGTTTCGCAAAGCAATTCGGCTGAACCCGACCTACGCGGCCCCGCGTATTCTGCTGGGAGCAAGCCTGCTGGCCACGGGCCAGGTGCCGGAGGCCACGCGCAGCCTGGAAAAGGCCGTCATACTCCAGCCGGGCGAGCCGCTCGCCCGCTTGCAGCTTGCCAAGGCCTACGAGCGCGGCAACAATTTCGCCGGGGTTGTGGAACAGTATCGCGCCCTGCGGGAAATCGCTCCGCAAGAGCCCGAGTACGCCTACCAATTGGGTAACGCCTATCTTCGACTCGCTGCATGGTGCTATCAGGAGATTGCGCGCATCAATCCCCTTTCGGCGCGAGGATACCAGGCGACCGCGGAAACCTATCGCATGCGCGGCCGGAACGACATCGCCATCCAGGCCTTCCAGCGCGCCGCTGCCGCGGATCCGAAGCTCCCTGAAATCCATCTGGCGCTGGCGGAAATCTATCTCGAGCAGGGGAAGCCCGATGTCGCCCGGCGGGAAATTGAACAGGAGCTGGAAATCGCCCCGGAGAGCGCAATGGCCCTGGCACTGAAAAAGAAAATCGAGGCGGCGGTAGCACCGAACCCCTGAGCGTCGAGGCACAGGCGCGACACCCTGAACGATGAGTGCGATGACCAAAAGCGTGGCTTTGCTGGTCCTCCTCGCGGCGGCCGCTCGTGTGCCCGCGTGGGCGCAGAACCTCCAGGAGATCCCTTCGACCCCTCCCGCGCCCAGCGCCCTTCAGAGTTTGCCGCTCAGCGCCGACGCCCGCGCGTCGCTGGGAAAGGCCATCGAAACGCGCGACTACGAAGGCGCCGAAAAACTTCTGGTGGCGGAGATCGAACGAAATCCCAAGTCGCAGGAGTTGCTCAAGTTTCTGGCCAGCGTTTTTTTCCTCGATGGCAAGCACCTGAACACCGCCGTGGCGCTGAAAAAGGCCGAGGACCTCGGCCCACTGGACGATGCGAGCCGGTTCACGCTGGCCCTGAGCTACATCATCATGGATCACCGGGATTGGGCGCGCCCGGAATTGGAGAACCTCCAGGCCTCCGATCCGAAGAATGCCCTTTATCCTTACTGGCTTGGACGCCTAGATTACGACGGCATGCAGTTCACCTCCGCGGTGGCCAACTTCAGGAAGGCCAACGAGCTCGATCCCTTTTTCATGAAGGTGTACGACAACCTCGGCCTTTGCTACGAGGCGCTGGGCCGTTTCGATGAGGCCATCAAGACGTACCAGGCAGCCGCCGTCCTGAACCGTGAAAAAACAACGCCATCCCCCTGGCCGCCCCTGAACCTGGGAGCGTTGCTCGTCAAGATGGGGAAGCTCGATGAAGCGGAAGCGAGCTTGAAGGAATCTTTGAGCTACGATCCGAATTTTCCGCAAGCTCTCTACCAGAAGGGATTGCTTCTGGAGAAACAAAAAAGGGATGACGAGGCGATCCAAGTGCTGCGCCAAGCGGCCAACCTCGACCCCACGTACGCGGAACCGCATTACGTGCTGGGCAGAATTTATAATCGCAAGGGAGAGACGCAGAACGCCCAATCCGCCTGGAGTACTTTCCAGCGCCTGAAGAAGGAGCACCCCAGGGAGCGCCCACACTGAGGCAGGATGGCGGAGGAGTTCTTCAAGCAATCGAAAACCTAGCAGGTTGCTGAAAAACCGTAGCGGCGGCTTTATGCCGCCAAACCTCGTGTCGGGATGATGGAACTTATGGCGGGATGAACCCGCCGCTACAAAGCGCCGCCCCCCTTTTTCAGCAACCTGCTAGCGCCGGCAGGGTCACTCGTCTCTTGCCGGCAAGCTTTCCATGCCGTGGCGCCGGGCTTCGCGCTCCATCAAGCGCGTCAACTCCCGCTTCGTCTCCTCCGGCAGCCGGGAGGGTGTGTATTTCTCGATAAGCCGCGAGACCTCGGTCGCGGCACGTTCTCCCAAAGTTTTTCGCCCCGCCTTCAGCCATCGGGCCCGATTGGCGCGATCGATCACCGGGCCGGGGAAGGAAATCTCTTCGCGCAAGTGGCGCCGCGTGTGGTCGGCGATCAGCAGATGTTTCTCCCGCCGCAGCTCCTCGAAGAGGGGAATCGACGGGAAATCCTCCCGCGGCTCGATGCCGCGCAGCAGGCGGAAGCTCATGCCGCAGATTTCGTTGTCAACCACCAGCTTCTCCAGACTCTGGCAGCTTTCAAAATCCAGCATCCCCGGACCCGAGACGCTGTTGATTCCCGAGAGCGCCGCCAGGACCGCGCCCACGCCTGTCTCCAGCCCCGCCTGCGCGTCCAACTGCTTCGCGTCGCTGAGGGCAATGTATCCCTGGGTCGGCATGCCCAGACGCTTCCCAATCTCGCTGTTCGCGCAGTTGAGCATCATGGTTTCTACCGCGCCCATCGGCGTGGTCTCAAACCGCACGTCGAAGATGGCCGGCGAACCGCCGTACAGGATCAGATGCCCGGGATTCACAAGCTGGCTGATCACCACCCCGCTCAGGTTTTCCGCCGTCTGCTGAACGAGGCTTCCCACCAAAGTGACGGGCGCCATGAATCCTGAAAGCGGCATGGAAATCAGCTCGACGGGAATTGACCAGCGCGCGCAGTCGACCAGATTCTGGCTGGTCACGTCGCTCCATTTGATGGG
>DATKYV010000111.1:0-2711 GCA_035528275.1 Terriglobia bacterium
CTCGGGAAAGGGCAAGTCCGATTCCACGGTGAGCGGCCGGCGCAGGATGATGATGAAGAACACGCCGAGCAGCCCGCCGACCAGCAAGATCAGCGTGGCCACCCAGAAGTGGCTGCGCAGGTCCGTCCACAGGTGATGCCCGCCCACCTGGACCATCATGAAGGCGGGAATTGTGAAGATGGCGCCGGCAACCAGCGCTTCACCCACGGAGGCGGCGGTACGCGTCAGGTTCTGCTCGAGGACCCCGCCGCGGAAGAAGGGCAAACGAAACAGGGCGATGGCTATCACCGCGGCGGGAATCGTCGCGGCGACGGTCTGGCCGGCCTTCATGCCGAGATAAGCATTGGCCGCGCCGAAGACCGCGGCCATGACGATACCGGCCGCCACGGCCTTTAAGGTGAATTCACGCTCCGTGGATTCGGGGGGGACGAAGGGTTTGTGTTCGGGCAAGGCTATCTCTCCATTTACAATGGGTGACCCCAACGGGCGGGTTCAGAGTTGAGAGTTGAGAGTTAAGAGTCAGGACCTCAAAACTCCGCTCGGGCGGACACTCGCCTAGCTTGCCGACCGAGCTCCTTTTGCCGTTTTGCGAAATCCTACCTGTTCAACTCGGAGCCGCAGGTTGCTCAGCATTCGCGCGATCTCGTCGATCTCAACCAGGACTTTGCTTGTCGCGGAAGCAATCACATGTCCCAAGTCGCGGCTGAACATCAGCAAATACTCGGTCTCAGCCAGAGAACCTTCCGCAATGTTCAAGAATCGAGCGTATTCTTGCCGGCTTTGTCTCTTCGAGCCCTCGGCTATATTCGTCGGCACCGAGAGTGCAGCGCGCCGAAGTTGCGCGGTGAGACCAAAGCGTTCATCGGCAGGGAAAGCATTCGTCAGACGGTAGACTTCCAGCGCCAGAGCATGGCTCCGTTGCCACACCTTGAGGTCAGTAAACCTCTGCAAGCGCCCGCTCCTTCGTTGCGGGTTGGTCTTTCAACTCTAAACTCTCAACTCTGAACCCGCACGCGCCCTCAGCCCCCCAGCAACTCAAAGTACCTCGCCACCGACTCGATGCCCCGATAGAAATTGGGCAGATGGAATTTCTCATTCGGGGCGTGCAGATTGTCATCGGGCAATCCGAACCCCATCATCACGCTGGGAATGCCCAGGTGTTTCTGGAACAGGCCGACGATAGGAATGGACCCACCGGAGCGGATGTACACGGTCTTCTTGCGAAAAACCTGCTCCATGGCCTCCGCCGCAGCGGCGACCCAGCGGCTTTCCGTGGAAACCACCGAGGCCGGCGCCGAGCTCAGGACGCGCACATTAGTCTTGATGCCTTTGGGCGTGATTTTCTTCACGTAAGCGGTGAATTGCCGGAGGGCTTCCTTGGGGTTCATGTCCGGCACCAGGCGCATGCTGATCTTGGCCGTGGCCGCGGCGGGGATGACCGTCTTCGCGCCCTCGGCGGTGAACCCGCCGCGAATGCCGTGGACTTCGAGCGTCGGCCGGGCCCACAAGCGTTCGAGCACCGAGTAGCCCTTCTCGCCGGTCAGGGCCGTGGAGCCGACTTCAGTCTTCAGAAATTCCTTCTCCTTGAACGGCAGCCGTTTCCAAGCCGCCATTTCCTTGGCGCTCGGCCGTTTGACCCGTTTGTAGAAGCCCGGGATGCGAATCTTGCCGTCGGCGCCCTTGAGCTGGGTAATCATTTCCGCCAGCGCCTGGAAGGGATTGGGAGCGGCGCCGCCGTACTGGCCGGAGTGCAGATCGTGACTGGCGCCGCGAGCATCCACTTCCGTATAGACGAGGCCGCGCAGGCCGGTGGTGATGGAGGGCAATTCGGGCGCGAACATTTCGGTGTCGCAGACCAGAGCCGCGTCCGCCCTCAGGCGCTCCGGCTGCTCCTGCACGTACTCATCGATGTGCCCTCCGCCCACCTCCTCTTCACCCTCGATGAGAAACTTGATGTTGATGGGGAGCTTCCCCTCGGTTTTCAAGAAGCCCTCCACCGCCTTGAGGAGGAGATAAGTCTGTCCTTTGTCATCCACGGCGCCGCGAGCGTAGATGTTGTTGTTGCGCACGGTGGGCTCAAACGGCGGCGACTTCCATTCGTCGAGCGGTTCGGGCGGCTGGACGTCGTAGTGGCCGTAGAGCAACAAGGTCGGTTTGCCGGGCGCCCCCAGCCACTCGGCGTAAACCAGCGGATGCTCGTCTGCCCCGCCTTCGATAACTTCCGTTTTCTGCATTCCCATTTCGCGCAGCTCGGCGGCCACGAATTCCGCGGCCCGCTGAATGTCACGTCGGTGTTCGGGAAGCGTCGAGATGCTCGGAATCCTGAGCAGGCTCTTCAGCCCCTCGAGAAATTGATTCCGGTTGGCCTGGTAGTAATCAAAGCATGTAGTCCCCACTGTTTTCTCTCCTTTTGAGTGCTGGTCCGCGCTTCAATGTGCTGCGTGGAGACGCCATTTCAGCGGTCGCGCCACGCCCGCATCGCGCACAGACACGCATCGCAGTCTACACTGCGTGCGGCGCGGCGTCAATTTTGCGGGGGATGACGACGGGTCGAACTTCCACTCATGATCAGTGGCGGAACCAGACCAGTTGCGACAGGCGGCGGCGCGTCTTGGAACGCTCTGGAGCGTCGCCAACGACGATGGCGACAGAGTCGTCGGAAAGGCTGTGTTCACCCGACTTCGTCACATGGAAAGCACGGACGGCGTGCC
>DATKYV010000112.1:0-3539 GCA_035528275.1 Terriglobia bacterium
CCTCGGAACCCACGGCTCACGATAAGAAGCATCGGGACAGGTCACGCCGTGGGCTACAGTATTTCGCCCCTGCCGGGGCTTTGCGATCGCGGGTGGCGCGGACATCGCTTTTGATGTCTGCGAAAGAGAGAAGTAGCGCAACGCTCGCTTTCTCCGCCAGCTGGCGGACGGCAATTCCATCGCGACGCGGGACGGGGGGCGCGACAACGGCATCCTAGGCCCGGAGGGCCGAAAGAATGTAGCCCAGGGCGAAAGCCCTGGGGAAAAGGCCCCCACCCCCTTTCATCCCCCTCCCCCGCGAGGGCGGGGGAGGGGGTAAGGGGGAGAGGGCGGACCTCGGAACCCACGGCTCACGCCGTGGGCTACATTATTTCGCCCCGGTCGGGGCTTTGCGATCGCGGGTGGCGCATCCCGGCTCACCGGGACGGGTACATGCGGTTCTGCCGCATGGGTGCGATTCTTACTGAGGGCTGCAAGTTAGAGTGACGGCCCGTCGGCTGACGGGTAGCGGCGTCCTCAGATTGCAATGGCCCGCTTGCTGGAGATCGGGTGATTGGGAGATTTAGCGATTTAGTGATTGAGTGATTGGCGATCTTCGTTTTTCGAATTTCGGATTTCCAGTTTCGAGTTTCCATTTTCGATTTTCTATTTTCGAGATTCGGGGGCGAAAAGCGGCGGGCTGGCGCATTTGAACGAGAACCGCAGAGTCTCTGGAAAACGAGACTCTGCGCTACCGCGATACTACGCTCAGGGTTGGAACAGCGAGTTCACGAATTCGCGAGGGTTAAAGGGCAGCAAGTCGTCGAGTTTCTCACCGATCCCCACAAAGTGAATTGGCAGGCCGAGCTCGCGGACGATGGCGACCACCACGCCGCCCTTCGCCGTGCCGTCGAGCTTGGTGAGGATGACGCCCGTGGCCCCGGTGCGCTCGGTGAACTGGCGCGCCTGGGCAAGGCCGTTCTGGCCGGTGGTGGCGTCGATGACCAGCAAGACCTGGTGGGGAGCGTTCGCCACCTCGCGCCCGGCGATGCGGCACATCTTCTCGAGCTCCGACATCAGGTTGTACTTGGTGTGGAGCCGGCCCGCCGTATCCACGATGACAGGATCTTCGTGGCGCTTCTTGGCGGCGGCCAGGGCGTCAAAGAGCACCGCCGAGGGATCGGCGCCGGGCTTCTGCATGACGATTTCGATCTTCAACCGCTTCGCCCAGATTTCCAGTTGCTCGTTGGCGGCGGCGCGGAAAGTGTCCGCGGCGCAGAGAAGCGGCCGGCGGTTCTGTTGGAGATAGAAGTTGGCGAGCTTGGCGATGCTGGTGGTCTTGCCGACGCCGTTTACGCCCACCACGAAGACGACTTCGGGCTGGCCCTCGGGCGGGCGCCTGGCGGCGGGCGCGCGGTCGTCAGGCCCGGCGGGTTTTTCGAGGATGTCGAGAATCTGTTGCTGGATGGCGGCAAGCAATTGCCGCCCGTCCTGAAGCCGGCGGCGGCTGACCTGCTCCTTCAGTCCGGCGAGGATGTCGTGAGTCGTCTTGACGCCCAGGTCGGCGGCGAGCAGCGTGACCTCCAGGTCGTCGAGGACTGACTGGTCGATGGTCTCCTTCCCTTCCACCACCTCCTCGAGGCGCTCCACCAACTGCGCCTTGGTGGACGACACCGCCTGCTTGAGGCGGTCGAAGAGGCCGGGCTTCTTTTCATCCGAGCCGAAGAGAGTTTGCACCATCGAATCGATTCTATCCCGAAGTGCGCGGAAGCGTGAAGGATTTCAGGCGGTGATGGGTCAGGAAATCCCAAGGAAGCAGGCGCAAGGAATCATCCGGTGGTCTGGGGAACGGAGATGAAGCTGCTGCGCTGTGTCTCATACGTGCGCAGGTCGCCCTTGCTGTAAGCGGCGTGCAGGGCGTCGACCACGATGGGGTCGTACTTGGTTCCCGCGTGCTTGCGGAGAATTTCCAGGCTCGAGGGAAAATCGCGCCCCGCCTGGTAGGGGCGGTCGGTGGTGACGGCATCGAACGTATCGGCGACGGCGATGATGCGACACATCAGAGGCAGCTCGTCGCCCTTGATGCCGTCGGGATAGCCCTTGCCGTTCAGAGCCTCATGATGCCAGCGGATGCCCGGCAGCATTTCCGCCAGTTGCTTCACCTGCCGCACGATTTCATAGCCCATCACCGTGTGGCGCTTCATGATTTCGAATTCTTCGTTGGTGAGCACGCCGGGCTTCTTGAGGACGCGGTCCTCGACGCCGATCTTCCCCACGTCGTGGAGGGTGGCGGAAATGCGGATCTTGTCGACTTCTTCCTCTTCCAGGCCCAGTTCGCGCGCCAGAATCACCGAGAACTTGGAGACGCGCCCGGAGTGGCCTTTGGTGTAGGGGTCCTTGGCGTCCACCGCCGCGGCGATCATTTCGATGGCGTCGATAAAGAGCTGGCGGTTTTCCTCCGAAGCCTTCTGCAGATCGCTGACGTGCTGCTGAATGTCTTCGATCATCTGGTTGAAGGTTTCCGCCAACTCGCCGATTTCGGTACGGGTGCGGATATCGGCGCGATGCGAGTAATCGCGCTGGGCGATGGAGCGGGCGGCGCGCGTCAACTGGTCGAGGGGACGGGTAATCGCCTTGGCGGAGGAGAAACTCACCCCCAGAATCAGGAGGATGAACCCCAGACCCCACCAGAACGTCTGCTTGCGCATCTGCTCAACGCTGTAGTAGGCGTCGCTCAGCTTTCTCTGCACGATCACTCCCCAGCCCAGATTGCCGATGGGGGAATACGTGCCGCGCATCTGGACCACCGAAGTGGTGTCGCCATGGTTGAGCTGGAGGTCAAAGGTGGAGGTTTCGGTAAACCGCGCCTGGGAATTCAGGAAATCGCGGACGATGGGAATATTCACCATGTCGCGGCCCGTCACCGCCTCCGGGTCGTTGGAGGCGACCAAGCGGCCGATGTTATCCACCAGGTAGGCTTCGAATCCCGGCCCGGCGGCATCGTTCAAGCGTTCCTGGATGGGGTTGATGGTGACCACGGCGGCGACCATGCCCAGAAACTTGTCTCCGATTTTCAAGGGGATGGAGACGATCATCACGGGCTCTTTTTCACCGCTCCTGACAATCATCGTGGGGTCGCTGTAGTAGTCGGCTCCCTGCCGCGTGGCGGTGAAACCCTCTTCCAGCCTTTTTCGCAGAAAGACAAAATCGTTCCCGGCCACCACATAACCACCCGCCTGCACACCTTTGGCTTCGTCGTTCAAAACCGTGGCGTAAATGATCGAGGGGTTTTCGGCGACAAAAGCCTCCAGCGATTTGCGGAGATCGGAGCTGGAGTCGAATTTGGCGGGGTCGATTCCCGCCACGATGGGAAGCACGTTCAAGGAAAACTGGACGAGGCGCCCGCGGAGGTTTTCCATGTAAAGCGCCGTCTGCTGCGCCAGCGACTGCGCGATGGTGCTCTGCAGGACGTTTTCCTGCCGCGCCAGGACGTCCTGGTTCATGGAAATCATCCGGCTGCCGTAAATCCAAAGGGGTATAACGCTGACGCTGATAAGAAT
>DATKYV010000113.1:0-2713 GCA_035528275.1 Terriglobia bacterium
AGCCGCCTTTACTTCGCTGAGAACTGGGAAGACATGGCGAATTTTCAGCCCGACACCTTTCTCGACATCAGCGGAGTCTACGAACCCTGGCTCGAAGCTTGCGCGGAATTCCCGATGTGGCGGGGAGAGACGGGGTTTCGCTACAACCACTACTATCGAAGCCTCGCGGTCATGCGCGGCTGTCTCGGCGGGTTCCAGCACGCCGCGGCGCTGATGTCTTCCGCTGACCAGCGCGAGCGGCGCGTTCAATCCCTCTAGGCGCAAAAGCGAACGGGCGCCTTCCTCAGCGCGACCCAATCACCGAGGCCTGGTAAGCCAGAATCAACTGGATCTCCCGGTCCCACACCGGCCATTCGTGCTTGCCGGGGACTTCGTGGTATTCGTAGGGGATCTTCAGCTTCGCAAGTAACTGTACGAACTCGCGGTTTTCCTGCAGAAGGAAATCCTCGGAGCCGATGGAAAGATAAAGCTGAGGGATTTCATCACGGGGCACCTTGGTGACGAGTTCGAAGGGATCATTCAGTGCGCGGCGGGGATTGTCTGCTGGGCCGAAGACGCCTTCGACGAGCTTCCGGAAGACTTCATCGTCAATCCCCTCTCCTCTCAGGCGAGCAGCCGCGGTGGCGCCGCTCATGCTGGCAACCGCGGAAAACATCCGGGGATACTTCAGGCCCAGCTTTAGGGCGCCGTAACCGCCCATCGAAAGTCCGGCGATGGCCCTGCCTTGGCGCGAAGCGACCGTGCGGTAGTGGCCGTCCACGTAGGGAATCAGGTCGAGGATGACAAAATCCTCCCAGGCGAGATCTGCGTCCGCGTAGCTGTTCGTGTAGAAACCGTTGTCGCCCTCCGGCATCACGATGATTTGCTGATAGCCGCGCGCGTACTGGGTGAGATTTGTGTAGCTCACCCAGGCCGGGTAGTGGTCGGTGTATCCGTGCAGAAGGTAGAGGACGGGATAGTGCCGCTCCGAAGCAGCGTAGTCGCGCGGCAGGATGATGTTGAAACCCACAGTCATCCCGCCAAGGTGCGGGGCGGCGATCTCGATGGTCTCATAGTCCTTTGCCGCGGCGCGCGACGCCACGCTCATCATCAGAACCGTCAAGACCAGCGCCGGGTGTTTCATTTTCATCGTCGACTCCCAACCCGCGGATCCGAGTCCAGCATTGTATTCATGCTCCTGCGGCGGGCGCAACGAGGAAACTCGCAAGCACTGGATCGCTCGTGGCGACTTCGCTTGACTCGCGCCGACCTGTCTGAGCATAATGAACCTCTCCCTTTGTCGGATCCAAGCAGGATGCGCAGCGGGGGCATCAACCACAAACACGGATGCAAAGGCCTCATCGGGCTCGCACGACAACCCCGACGCTCTCTCGCCATCAGCCTTCGAGGAGGATTTATGCCGGAAGTTTATCGCAATTATATTGCTGGTCAGTGGGTGGAGTGCAAATCGAAGAAGACGGTCCCGAACGTCAACCCCGCCAACACGGACGAAACGGTGGGGCTCTTCCAGTCGTCAGCCGCCGAGGACGCGCAGGCAGCGTGTGACGCCGCAGCGAAGGCGCAACCCGCCTGGGCGGGGTTGCCGGCTCCCCGGCGCGGAGAGTTTCTGTTCAAGGCGGCGGAGATTCTCGAGAGCCGTCTCGACAAGCTGGCGGAGGACATGACGCGCGAGGAGGGCAAGCCCCTTCCCGAAGCCAAGGGCGAGGTGAAGCGGGCGATCAACATCTTCCGCTACTTCGGCGGCGAGGGCGCGCGGGCATTCAGCTATCAGATTCCCTCCGAGCGCGACAACGTTTTCTGCTACACGATGCGCAAGCCGCTGGGCGTGGTGGCGCTGATCACCCCGTGGAATTTCCCCAGCGCCATTCCCGCCTGGAAGATGGCGCCGGCGCTGGTGGCAGGAAACACGGTGGTGGTGAAACCCGCGTCGCTGGCTCCGCTCTCGGCCTATCGTCTGGTCGAGGCGCTCGACGAAGCGGGGATTTCGCCGGGCGCCATCAACTACGTCACGGGCGGCGGTGGAGCCGTGGGCAATACGCTGGTCGATCATCCGGCGGTGCGCGCCGTTTCGTTCACGGGGTCGTGCGAAGTGGGCGGCAAGCTCTACGAACGGGTGACGCGCCGCAGGATTCGCGTGCAGCTCGAGATGGGAGGGAAGAATCCCACCGTTGTCTTGAAAGACGCCGACCTCGATTACGCCGCCGACATTCTGGTGAACGGCGCGTTCTTCTCCACCGGCCAGAAGTGCACGGCGTGCAGCCGGGCGGTGATCGAGAAGGCCATCTACGAGCCGCTGGTCGAAAAGCTGGTGGCCAAGACCAAGAAGCTGAAGGTCGGCAATGGGCTCGAGCCGGGTGTGGGCATGGGACCGGCGGTGGACGAAAGCCAACTGAAGACCGACCTCGAATACATCGAGATCGCCAAGAAGGAAGGCGCGAAGCTGCTGTGCGGCGGCAATCGGCTGACGGGCGGTATCTACGACAAGGGCTACTTTGTCGAGCCGACAATTTTCGCCGGGGTGACAAACGAAATGCGCATCGCGCAGGAGGAAGTCTTCGGGCCGGTGCTGGCGCTGATGGTCGCCGAAGACTTCGACGACGCGATGCGATTGGCCAACTCGGTGCGCTTCGGGCTCTCGGCTTCGATCGTGTCGCGCGACCTGACGCGCGTCCACCAGTTCATCAACCGCATCGAGGCGGGACTGATCACCGTG
>DATKYV010000114.1:0-11222 GCA_035528275.1 Terriglobia bacterium
TGGCGGAGGCTCTCATCCCGGAACGCCGCGGCGAACATGGGCGTGCGTTGTACGATTTCCGGCGCTCCGTAGCCGAGCGGCATGACCACGAGCATGGGCTTCGCCTTCCCCAGGGCGATCAGGTTGTCGAGGATCACGTTGGCGCGCCCCACAGCGACCCAAGCGCTGGCGTCGTCGCTGTAACCGTGCAGGAGGTAGAGGACCGGATAGCGCTTCAATCCCTCCGCATCGTAGCCCGGCGGGGTGTAGACGTAGTATTCGCGGTCGTCGCCCACAATCCCCGACCGATAGAAGTGGCGGTGGATCACGCCGTGTGGCACGTCGTTCAGTTCCCAGGGGAGCGAAGCCGACCCGGGCACGTGCACCATGCTCTGGGTGTTCAGCAGGTTGGGCTTCATCAGGTAATTCGAGGGATCGATCAGATTCACGCCGTCGGCTACCAACGAGTAACCGTAGAAGTCCGGCTCGAGCGGGCCAGTGGTGACGCTCCAAACTCCCTGATCGTCCTTTTGCATGGGCAGTGGCTTCCCCAAGGTTTCAATGGCGACGGTAACTTCCTTGGCGCTCGGGTCGCGAAAGCGGAAGGTCACGCGGCGGTCGGATTGAACCTCCGGCGAGACGATCATCGGAGGCTGCTGCGCGAATCCGGGAGCCGCTGCCAAAATCAGAATCAGCGGAAGATACCGGCTCGCGACTCCTCGGTATCCGGCGACTTTGCGCAAATTGAGCATGGTTTCCCTCCTTGTGGCGCGACAGTATATACCTTGTGCCCCCACGGGCGACGCGGAGGTCGAATTCCGTGTCTGAAAATGCGCACGGCATCCGCTGCTGCCCGGTGGTAGGGGAGCCCGTCAGTTGACGGGGGGCTCCCGCTCGTCCATATACGGGAGGGGCGTAAAGCCCCTCCCCTACCTTACAGCTTGGCCCTTGGGGTGCTGACCGGGGAGAAGAAACGTCTTGATCAGCTCGCCTTCCCCGCAGACGATCATTCCGGAAAAGCGCTTGTACCATTCGCCCTCGGGGACTTCAGGTTCGGCGTCCAGCCAGCGCGCAAGCAACACCAGTTGGTCAGAAGAAATCTTTCGGATTTGAATGCGGTCGAGCAGATGATGGAACAATCCGGGTGGAATGTTCTGGCGTCGTATCTTGGGCATCGCGCACTGAATTGTGGCGGCACTCCAGGAGCGGCGAATCAGCCCGGCGGTCAGAGACCGCCGCTACAGCTAAATTCCGTAAAAGCCGCGCGTAATGCGCTCCTTTAGCCGCGCTGCCTCAGCGGAGTCCTCGGTGGCAGCAAGTTTCTTGGCCAGAAGCCCAAGTTCTTCCGGGGAAAGACGGTTTCCCTTGCCTTCGAGCGCGGCGAGCTCCGGCGTTTCCAACGAGACCTCCTCTCCTGTCGGCTTGCGGGCGACGACGCGCGCCCCAGTAATGGCCTGGCGCACGAACCAGTGATAGACGGCGAGGGCATTCTTGATGACTTCGGTGCGCTTGGTGTGCGTAAGCTCCGCCACCTGATCCACAATGTCCGATTCCGTCTTATTCAGCACGGGCTGGATTCTCGAACTACTCATAATGCCTCAATTTCCGCTCAATTTTGCCTCACAAATGATACATTGTCAAGTCCCATCCAAGGGCGTCACCACGGCGCGCCTTTGAGGCTGCTAATACAGCGTCCCCGGCTTGCGGGCTGGAGTTTCGCGCCCTTCGATCTGGTCGAGCAGGGCACGGGCGCCGGAGCGCATCAGGCCCAGTTCGCTCGAGGTCTGGAAGAACCGGAATCCTTCCTTGATCCGCCGGTTGATTTCGTCGGCGGAGCCCACGGGCAGGCCGACGGGAATGTTGTGTCGCTTCCCGGCTTCCAGGACCTTGGCAATCGCCGCCTGGACGACCGGCTCGTTGACCTTTCCTCCCACACCGAATGAAAAGGACAGATCGTAGGCACCGATAAAGAGCACGTCGACGCCGGGAACGGAAGCGATCTCCTCGATGTGTTCGACCGCTTCTTTCTGCTCGATGATCACCACCACCAGAACGTTTTGGTTGGCGTAGCGGATGTAGCTCTCGCCATCGACGTTCCAGCGCGAAAGCGCCAGGCCCGGCCCGAATCCGCGCACGCCTTCGGGCGGATACTTGCAGGCTTTGACGGCCTGCTCGGCCAGCTCACGCGTGCTGGTGAAGGGAAAGATCACTCCCAGGCTTCCCAAGTCGAGAACCCGCTTGGGCATCCACGGCTCGTTGAACGGGATGCGGGTGATGGGAACGGTGGGCAAGCCGCGAGTGGCGAGGATCATGTCTCGCAGATTTTCCAGGGTTATCGGGCTGTGCTCCATTTCAAACCAGAAGAAGTCATAACCCGCCGTGGCCAGCGCCGCGGCCACTTCCGGGTGGCCCACGGTGACGGTAACTCCAATCACCGGCTTTCCGCTCTTCAGCGATTCCTTGAGCGGATTCTTCCACTCGACCTGCGCCCGCAGGGCCGCTGGAATCCCCAAAACAAAAAGGAAAAACGCGCCTAGCGCGCCGGAACCCAATGCTGTTCGCATGTGCCGAAATCCTTTCCGGGCTATCGAATTTCCGGGCGCCGCGTCCCGCCCGGCGACATTCAGATTGGTTTTAGGACTACGCCCCAATCCACTTGAAGTAATAGAACGTCAGTGGAGCATCCGAGGTGTTGACAATGCCGTGCTCGCGGTTGGCGCCGGCGTACATCAGAGTTCCCGGGCCGACCTTCGAAACCTTGCCTTCCAGCGAGATCTCGCCGTGGCCTTCGGTGATGAGCATGATTTCTTCTTCCGGGTGGGTATGCGGCGGATGAGGAGACTGGCCCGGTTTCAATTCCAGGCTGCCGACAACGAGGCTCTTCAACTGCTCGGTGTTCCCTTCCAGGAAGACCCGTAGGTCTCCAAAAGATTCAGAATTCAGTTTCCCGCTCTGCGGTGAAATGAGCGCCGTGGGAATTTCCGCAGACTTTCCCACGCGCGCCAGAAGAATTCCTCCGGCGAAGGTCTGAAGGAGGGTTCGACGATTGAAAGAATCCATCGTAACAGCTCCCTTTTGGTGAGATTGGCCTTGAACTCGCAGGATTACCGGCCGGCGCGGTGGCTATTCCTTCAGAGGTTCCAGCTCGATTTTGCGGAAGAATAACTCCGCGCCTTCCGACTGGAAAAGAATCTTGCCGCGGCGGGGGTTGGCACCTACACCCTCGTTCACGAGTTTGCCATTCACGTAATATTTCACCGCGTCGCCGCTGGCGACGAGTTCGAGCAGGTTCCATTCTCCGTGCGGTTTCTCGACTTCGTTTTTCGGGTCGCGATAACCCACCACGTCCTCCCAAGGACCCTTGCCGAAGCGGTCGAACCGTCCTTCGGTGCGCGTCACGCCGCCCACAGTGAGCGAGGCGCCGTCTACGACGATGACATCGCCCGTGCCACCCTCAATCATCTGAAACTCGATGGACTTCGGAAAGATTTTATCCGGCCCCACGAAGTGATAAAGGATGCCGCTGTCGCGAGCCTTGCCCTCGCGCGGAGCGTGAGTCTTTTCGCCCCACTTGAACTCGACCGTCAGGCGGTAGTTTTCGTACTCGGCTTCCGTCGCGAAGTACCCGAACTCGGTCCCGGAAACGTGAATCATCCCATCATGGACCTGAAAAACCTTGTCGGGGTCCTGGTTCTTTCCCTTGGACTTCAGATAGGTATAGAAGCCGTCGAGGTTTTTCCCGTTGAAAAGCTTCATCGACTTTCCCGGAGTGACGGCCGGTGCGATGGAAGCGCCCATGCCCGTCGCCAGCGCCACGGCGAATACTGCGGCAACAAGAAATCGAGGGTGTCTCATAATGCGGCGAGTATAAACCAGCACCGTTCCCCGGAAGTAGGAATAATTCCCCGCCCCCTTGGAACGCCCCGGCAGCAAGATTGCCTTTGGTCGACCTCGGTGGGATAATAAAGAATGAACCCTCATGGACCGGGCCGCTTTCGGGTCTGAGGGCGGCACAACTCACTTCCCAGGAGAGCACGGAGATGAAGATTCGCACTCGATGGTTTGTGCTCGTTGCGGTTCTCGCCACTGCCCTGCCGCTGGCGCGCGCCGAAGAAGGCATGTGGTTGTTCAACGAGTTTCCCGTCCAGCAAGTCCGGCAGCGTTACGGCTTCGCGCCCTCTCCCGGATGGCTCGATCACGTCCGGCTCTCTTCCGTACGATTCAATAATGGCGGCTCGGGGTCATTCGTTTCCCCGCACGGCCTGGCGATGACCAACCATCACGTGGGCCGGGAATGCATCCAGGCGCTGAGCACTGCCGGACACGACTACATCGCCGACGGCTTCTACGCCGCCACGCAAGGCGAGGAACTGCGCTGCCCGGAGCTGGAGTTGAACGTGCTCGTGGGCATCGAAGACGTCACGGACAAAGTCAACGCCGGCGTCAAGCCCGAAATGTCGGACGCGGAACGTAACCAGGCGCAGAAGGCGCAGATGGCGACGCTGGAGAAAAGCTGCGCGGATTCGACCGGCTTGCGCTGCGATGTGGTGACGCTCTACGAGGGCGGAATGTTCAATCTGTATCGGTACAAGAAATACACCGACGTCCGCCTGGTCTTCGCTCCGGAAAACGACATCGCGTTTTTCGGCGGCGACCCGGATAATTTCACCTATCCGCGCTACAACCTCGACGTCTCCTTCTTCCGCGCCTACGAGAACGGCAAGCCGGCGCGCACCGATAATTATCTCCGCTGGAGCGCCAAGGGTCCCAGCGAGGGCGACTTGATCTTCGTGTCCGGCAATCCGGGCTCGACCGGGCGGTTGCAGACGCTCGCCCAGCTCGAATTCCTCCGCGACACGCGCTATCCCTTGACGCTCAAGGCCCTCCCGCGCTGGCGCAAGCAGCTCCAGGAGCTCTCCGCGCGCGGCGCGGAAGAAGCTCGCATCGCCCAGGACGACTTGTTCACCGTCGAAAACTCGCTCAAGGCTTACAAGGGCTTCCAGGAGGGGCTCAACGACAGCAGCCTGATGAACGCCAAGCGGGAGAGCGAGAAGGAATTGCGCGCCGCAGTTGCGGCCAATCCAGACTGGCAGAAACAGTTCGGTGGCGCCTGGGACGCCATCGCCGAAGCGGAAAAGACTTACGCCAGCTTCTATCCCCGCTACTACACCCTGGAGCGCTCCTCCCTCCGCGCTTCGCGCCTGTTCTCGCTGGCGCGGCGTCTGGTGCGCTTGGCGGAAGAGAAAACCAAACCCAACGAGCAACGTCTGCCTGACTATCGCGAGTCGGCTTTGCCCTCCCTCGAGTTGGAGCTCTACTCGGCGGCTCCCATTTACGATTCGCTGGAAATCGTCAACCTCACCTACGCGCTCAGCCTGACTGAAGACGAACTCGGCAAGGACAACCCTGTCGTGAAAAAGCTCCTGGCCGGACGCGCCCCCGAAGAGCGCGCCGAGGAACTGGTGCGAGGGACAGCGCTGAAAGATGTGGCGGTGCGAAAGAAGCTGGCGGCAGGGGGCCTCGACGCCATTCGGAGCTCAAAGGACCCATTGATCGTCCTGGCGAGGGAGATCGATCCGGAAGCGCGCGCCCTCCTCAAGCGCTATGAAGACGAGGTGGAGGGCGTCGAGCGAAGCCAGGGATCGTTGGTGGCCAAGGCGGTGTTCGCCGTGCGCGGCCGGACCGTCGCCCCGGAAGCGGGTTTCACGCCGCGCTTGAGCTACGGTGTGCTGCGCGGCTATGTCGAAAACGGAAAGAAGATTCCCTGGTTCACCACTTTCCAAGGTCTGTACGAGCGGGCAACGGGGGAATCCCCCTTTCGCCTGCCCAAGAGCTTCATCGAGCGCAAGGCGGCGCTCGACCTTTCGACGCCCTTCAACTTCGTCAACACCGCCGACATTATCGGCGGGAATTCCGGAAGCCCGGTGGTGAACGCGCGAGGCGAGGTTGTGGGATTGATCTTCGACGGCAACATCCAGTCACTGCCCAACCGTTTCGTCTATCGAGAAACCGTGGAGCGAGCGGTTGCCGTGCACTCGGAGGCGATCCGCGAGTGCCTGCGAACGATCTATCGCGCCGACGCGTTGCTCAAGGAACTGACCGGGGCCCGCTGACCCGCTCTTCGCCTATACCGGCAGCAATAGCCTAGCGCCCTCCTCCTGGAGGGCGCGTCCTACCCTTTCGCGCAGCGAATGGACAGCCGCGCAACTCGTATGGGAGAATGGATACACTCAGGGGGAAGTCTGCCGTGGGGTGAGTGAATGTACTTCGAGCAGTTCTATCTCTCGTGTCTCGCCCACGCTTCCTACATGGTCGGCTCGGAGAGCATGGCGGCGGTCATCGACCCGCAGCGCGACGTGGGAATCTATCTCCAGGCGGCGCAGGAAAACGGGCTGCGCATCGCTCACATCATCGAGACGCGTCTTCACGCTGATTTCGTCTCCGGACACCGTGAACTCGCGGCGCGCACGGGGGCGAAAATCTATCTTGGCGCGAAGGCCGGAGCGACGTTCCCCCACGTGCCGGTCAAGGATGGGGACGAGATTCGCTTCGGGCGTTGCCTGCTGCGATTCCTCGAGACACCCGGGCACAGCGCGGACAGCGTCTCGATTGTGGTGACCGACCTCGAGCGTTCTCCCCAACCCTGGGGCGTGCTCACCGGTGACACACTGTTCATCGGCGAGGTGGGGCGGCCCGTCCTCTTCGCCTGACCGGTAGCTGGAGACGACTTCTACTCTTCCCGCAGTAGGCCCACCTTTCGCAGGTCAGTCTATGAGAGCCTCCGGCGCCAATGCCCGGCTACGCCTAATGCCTACCCTTCTCGCCAATCGTCGTTGCAACTCTCTACCGCAGACACCCTCGGGGGAGATCCCCTGACTTTCGACTACCGTTGAAACAGCCTAGGCAAGTTCCCCCGGCAGCGGATCGACATTCATGGATATAGCAGCACATCGGCCGCTCCCCATAGCACATAGCGGAAGCCGAGCGGTCCATCTTGGTGTGTCCCGGACCTCTCAGAGGCCTTGCATAGTGTGCGGCCGAGTCAGTTACAGCAAGCCTCCGCCCGACTCCTGCAGGCCGCGACTGCTTTAGACTGCGACACAACTCCCTAATTCCCCTCGACGCGGAGGTTGTTCGTCAGGCCCAAAAATGTGCTGGCGAAGCGCGCGGCCGTTTCGGCCTTAGCCCGATCAAGCTGGGTCGCCACCACTCCTTCCAGCGTCACGTTTCCGTTCTTCACGATGATGTGAATGGGGGGGTTAGGTTGGTTGGCGTACCGGATGAAGAACGGATCGTTGTAAATGGCCCGGGCAACGGCGATGCGCAGGCTGTCGTCATAAGACGATAGAGGCAAAACCTCCAGGTTATTCTCCAGCACCGCAACGCCTTTGATGTGCGCCAGGAAATTGCCTATGTCCTCCTTCTTGAAGGGCTGGCCTACCTGGCCGTTTACGATCAACTTGTCGCCCTCGGCTTCCAGCCAAATGTTGTCAAATATCCCGTAAGCGTAATAGGTGACGATCTCCTTTCGCGCCTGCTCGGCGATCTGGCGTGCCGTCACATCCTCGGCGTGGACGTTGATGTTATTCTCCACTTTCATCACTTCGTCCACCTTGCGTGCCGCCCGCTCGGCGTCGAGCTTCACTCCCAGGCTGTCCACCGTTCCCGTGAGCGTCGCGACGCCGTTCTCAAAAGCCACCTGCACTTCGCCATGCTCAAAGACCCGGGCGTGGTACAGGCGGCTTTGGACATGCGCCGCGATCTCCGCGGTTGTGGCGGGCTTCTGGCCAAATAATGCAGGGGCCGCAACGGCTAACAGCAGAGAAAAAACGAACAGATTTGCCTTGCGCATCTTGCACCTCCAATGTCATCCGCACTTTCTTCTAGGATCATGTGCGGTCGGTTGGCTGCCAGTGTCGACCACTCCTTCCACTCTGGGCATCAGACATTGACCTTGGCTTGTCTGAGAACTCTATCAAAGATGTTGAGTGCACTCAATCCGTTTGAAACAACCTGACTCGCAAGGTGACAATACGTTTCGCCACCCAGTTCACCTTGTGGTTGATCAGAAGACTTCCCCAGATTGTAGCGGAACCGGTAGTAGATACCCGTCTGTTTTTGCTCTTCCCTTCGCTTCAGGATTCCTTCTTGCCTCCCGAAGTAGACGTTTTGGGGCGTCACCTCAGCTCCAAAGCCGGTGATCTGCGTGAAGATATACCTAGTTCACAGGTCGTTCGCTATGCGGACGAAAAGTCCCTTGCTCTTGCCTTTTGTTCGAACCAGCAAAGTTGCGGATTCGATGCCGAGTTTGTCAGGAGCGAGAAGAGCGGAAATTGCCCTGCGCAGATCGCTTCCATGGCTCTTCCACAACATCACGCCCAGACCTCCCGAGAGAAGCAGAAGAGCCGCAAACCATTCATGCCTTCGAATATCATCCAGTAATAGAGCAAGAATGTTACCGCCGAGATAACCTGCAAGACCAACTAACACGCTCCACAGGACTGCACCCGCCAGATTTGTTACAAAAAAAGTAATGGATGGCATTCCGACAGCTCCACATACGGCCGGAATTGCCGTTCGTAGTCCGTAAAGGAAGCGAGACAAAAGCAGCAAGAGAACACCCCGACGACAAACCCAACTCTCCAGGCGTGCATACCGCGGATCTTGGGTCGCCTTGCGTTCCAGTAAAGCTTTGCCGTGCGCCCGGCTAATCCAGAAGAAAAACTGGTTTGCCATGGTCGTGGCTGCAGCAGCCAATAAGACGACAGCAACAAAGCGGAAATACCCGCGATGTGCCAAGAACGAAGCCGATAGTAAGGTGGCGTCTCCCTCGACCATTGTTCCGAGGAAAATGATTACGTATCCGTATTCGATCAAGTAGTGCTGGGTCATTCTATTCCCCGATATTGAATGCTGAGGCGGCCGGTAGTTTCGCCTCGATGCCCTTTGGCAAGTCGGCCTGCTGCCCCAGAACTTCCCGCAACAGAAGATGTTGGAGGTGGACCCCGGAGTCAAGACCATTTTTCGTCGGCGACAGTCACCGCGGTTGGAAATTTTGGGGTGACCGTGGCCGGGCTGAGCGGTAACCCCGGTGATTCGAGCTCGAGAACGGTGCCGTTCGTTTGCAGGAGCTTCAGTTCCGGACTGGCAAAGGTCAATCGCACGCCCTGGTAGGTGCCGGCCGTGACCGACCTCAGGCTGAGAAAGGCCGACTGCAGTTGTAGTTGCTCCAGCTCGATTTCCACCGGCTGGCTCAGCAAGCTGACCTGCAGAGTCCCCTGACATTCACCCGCGTCGCTCACCTGACGACAAAGCGTGGCGCTGTTCAGGGTTATCTCAAACTTCAGAATGGTGCTGCCGGCTGGCGGGGCGTCACCGATAAACATGAATGCGTTCCCGAAAGTGGTGCCGATCACGGGCCCGGGGGCCTGTCCCCCATTGTGGCCGCATGACACGGCGAAAAGTGCGGGAACAAGCGGAGAGAGCCCTCTGCAGAGTCGTCGCTGGGGATGAGAACCCTTTTGCGCAGTCCCCAGCAAAAGCAATTAGCCGCTCTCTGCCTCGGCCGAGAGCCAAGTCACTGGGCCGGGATGCCCCGGGCCGCGGTTTCGCCGCTGGGGAGAGTTTTGTCGCGGGGAAGCTTCTTGGGAGGTGTGAGCTCAGCCTGGAACGTTGTCCGGCCGATGGTAATGGGGACGGGGGCCACGTCGGTGATTTCCCGGTTGGAGATTGTTACTCTGAGCATGATGCCCGAGTGGGTGGCCGACGCCTTCTGGTCGAAAACGAAATTCCCCAGGCTGTAGGCGATCCAACGCCCTGCGTACGTCTCGAGCGGCTGCACGACGTGGGGGTGGCCGCCCACGATGAGGTCGGCGCCGGCATCGATCATCTGGCGAGCCAGCTCCACCTGCTCGGGTTGCTGCCGCGTGGCGTATTCGTTGCCCCAGTGCAAACTGACAATGACCACATCGGCCAGCGGCCGCGCGAAGCGGATGTCCGCCAGCACGCGTTCGGGATCGAGCCAGGCCACGCCGGGCTTTTCCGGGCCGGCGGTGGCGGCTTTGGGCTCCACGTTCACGTAGGCCAGGAAGGCAAGCTTGACGCCTTCGACTTCCACCAGCACCGGGTAGTGTGCTTCGAGATCGTCAGCGCCCGCGCCCACGGGCTGAATCCCCGCCTCGCGCAAACGCCGCAGCGTGTCAAGCAGCGCGTCCGGCCCCCAGTCGTATGAGTGATTGTTGGCCACCGACACGACGTCGAAGCCCGCGAAGGTTAGGCCCTCGATGACTCTCGGATCAGCGCGAAACGAGTAGAGGTGATGACGGTTGCGACCCACGTCGGAAACGGGACATTCGAGGTTGCCGAAAGTGAGATCGGCTTCACGAAGCGTGTCGGTGATCTTCAGGAAAGGAAAAGTCCAATCGCCCTCCGAGGCCATTTTCGCGCCCACGCCGCGCGAGAGCATCACGTCGCCGACAAACAGCAGCGTCAACTCACGCGGAGGCGGCGGCTCGGCCGTCTCTTGCGCGCGCGCCGCGGGAGGAAGCAGCGCCGAGCCCGCCAGGATCACCCCGGCAAGCGCAAGTGTTCTGAGTTTCATCATGGGTAAAGCGCGAATCCGCAGACTCATCAAACAGACGACCCGCGATGCGATGCTGCCCGTCCCCGCGCCGGGTTTCGCCGCCCGCTAATTCATGTTCTCCGGAATCATGTATTCCACCAGCACCAGGTCGTGCCACTCGTTCCCAAGCTTCCCGTGCTTCTCGTGAATCCCCACTTCCTTCCACCCGCTGATCTCGCAGAGTTTCCGGCCCGGCTCGTTGTCGGCCATAATGCGTCCCACGAGCTTGTAGTAACCCTTCTCGCGCGCCGCGTCTTGCATGGCCTTCATGAGTTCCTGGCCCACGCCGTGGCCGCGCAGGCTGCGGTCGATGTAAATGGAAAGCTCCGCGATGCCGCGGAAGCAGGCGCGCGGGCTGTAAGGAGTCAGCGACGCCCAGCCCATCATCGTATGTTTCACTTCCGCCACCAACACCGGATACTTGTCCGGCCTGGCCACAATCCAGAGGTAGCGCTCCTGCGGCGTGACGTAAGCGTTCTCAAACGTCGCCGCGCGGTCCTGCACCCCCTGGTTGTAGATCCGCGCGATTTCCTTCGCGTCTTCCACTCGCGCCGGACGAATTTTCAGGGGTTCAGTCCATTCAGTCATGATGGCCCGTCCAATTCCAGGATATTTGCCAGGC
>DATKYV010000115.1:0-10528 GCA_035528275.1 Terriglobia bacterium
CAGCCCACGATGACGACACGCGAAGCGAGCAGCTTCTGCTGGCCTGTTGGGCCGATGGGCCCGAAGAGGATTTGGCGAGAGTACTTCCCGCGGTTCATGGAAATTCCGCGCTCCAAGAGATGACCACAATGGGATTGTCGCACAGTGGCCAGCGGGTGCTGCTTTCAACTGCCATTATACCTTGACGCTTCCGGCAGCGTCCGCTCCGGCCGAGAAGCCTCCAGGACATGGAAAAGACTGGACGAGGACTCATTCAAGAGCGATGATAGACAACACCCGATGCCCTCGAGGGTTTGGTAGTCGGCTCCCACCGGGGCGCGAGGGCGGCTGATCGCCCGGGACCAGTGGGCGATGAGAGAACGCCACCGCCTGTCGTGCTCTGTCCCGGCTGAAACCATGCACGAAAAGATTTCCTTCGAATCCGAGCGCCGTGCCATGGTCGAATATCAGATTCGGCGGCGCGGCATCCGCGACGAACGAGTTCTCGAGGCGATGCTCCGCGTGCCCCGCCACGAGTTTGTCCCCTCCGCCTACGTCGGCGCCGCGTACGAAGACCGCCCCTTGCCGATCGGCGAATCGGAAACCATTTCCCAACCCTACATCGTCGCCGCCATGACGGTGGCGGCGCGGGTCAATCCCGGAGACAAGGCTCTCGAAATCGGCACGGGCAGCGGGTACCAGGCGGCGATCCTGGCCTTCCTGGGCGCCAAGGTCTACACCGTGGAGCGCAACTTCCAGCTCGGCGAATCGGCGCGTGCCCGGCTGGCGCGCCTGGGATTCGAGACGGTCGAAGTGACCTGGGGCGACGGCACGGAGGGGCATCCTGCTGCCGCACCTTACCAGGTCATCCTGGTGACCGCCGCCTCGCCCGAGATTCCCGCACCTCTCGTCGACCAGCTCGACGATGGCGGCCGTCTGGTCATTCCCGTCGGCGATCTCAGCCATCAGGACCTCAAGCTGCTTTTCAAGCACGGGGAGCAATTCGCAACCCGCTTCCTCGACCCCTGCCAGTTCGTTCCCCTCATCGGCCGGTACGGTTGGCCCGAGAAACGTGACCGCGTCCATTAGCAACGCGGTCGCCGAGGCGCCAAGGCCCGGTTGCGGTTTGCAGGTTCTCGCTCTATAGTCTCGCCCGATGGCCAAACCCTACCTGAGCGTCGTGATTCCGGCTTACAACGAGGCCTCGCGGGTGGGGAGTACGCTCGAGAATGTCCGCGTGTTTCTCGAATCGAAGCCCTATTCGACGGAGCTAGTCGCCGTGGACGACGGCTCCACGGATCGCACTTTGGAGATGCTGCGCGAGGCCGCGGCGCAATTCCCCTCCATACGGGTCTTGCGCAACGAGCCGAATCGCGGCAAGGGCTACAGCGTGCGACGGGGCGTGCTCGAGGCGCGCGGCGAATTCGTCGTCTTCACCGACGCCGACCTTTCGGCCCCCATCGAAGAGACGGATAAGCTGCTTGAAGCGCTCACCTCGGCCGAGGCCGACGCAGCCGTGGGCTCGCGGGCTCTCGAGAGAGAACTCATTGGAATTCATCAGCCCTTGCTTCGAGAGATTTCCGGGCGGGGTTTCAACCTGCTGGTCCGCCTCTTCACCGGCCTCAAAATCCGCGACACGCAATGCGGCCTCAAACTCTTCCGCCGGAGCACCACGCGGCTGGCGTTCGAGCTCCAGAAGGTCACCGGGTTCGGATTCGATCCCGAGCTGCTGTTTCTGATTCAGCGCGTCGGGGGCAAGATCGTCGAAGTCCCCGTGCGCTGGAACGACAACCCCGCCACCAAAGTCCATTTCCTGCGCGACGCAACGCGCATGTTTCTCGACCTCTTCGCGATCCGCTGGCGCGCCGCGACGGGGCAATACCGGCCCTGACGCGGACAACCTACCCGGAATTTTTCTTGACTTCACTTGAGCCGCCTTTTAATATCGCGCCAACGCTAGAAAGGAGGTGATCCATGCCAAACGAAAGTAACCTTAGCGAGGGTGCTGAGGCTTAGGCGCCAGATCGCGCTCGTTTGTGGGAACCTCTCTCTAGCGAAGAGAGGGTAAGTGGCAAGGCGCTGATCGGCGCCTGTCCCGGCAGGCCGGGACGGCCAATCCCCATCAGTATCCCGGGCCCCTGGTCTCGCGGGGCGGGACCAGGGGCTTTTCGTTTTTGCCGCCCTCTGGGCGATCCAACGGAACAGAAGCTCACTCTCTCTCGAGAAGACCTCTACTTCCTCTTGAAAAACTCATAAGCCTGAAGCACGACCGCGGTAGCGCGTTCGGTGAGGTTGTATTGAGGCAGGTCCTGGCGGCGCACCCAGCGGGCGTCGAGGACGTCGGAGGCGGGTTTGAGCCGCCCGCGCTTGAGGCGGCAGGCAAAGTCCACGATGACGAAGTGGTACTTCACCCTGCGTCCCTGGCGCTGGATGCGGTCAAAGACCGTCAGCACTTCCAGCGGCTCGACTTCGAGGCCGGTTTCTTCCTTCAGTTCGCGACGCGCGGCTTCCCCCAGATCCTCGCCCAGCTCGAGCATCCCGCCGGGAACTGACCACTGGCCCCTGAGCGGTTCGCTGCCCCGGCGCACCAGCAACACGCGCCCGCGGTTAATGACCACACCGCCCACACCCACAATGGGACGGTCGGGAAACTCGCGCTTCGTACCCATCGCTCTTATTCTCCCGCCGCGCGCGCCACAATTTCGTAAAGCATTTTCACTCCGCGCCGCAATTGCTCCTCGGGCAGGCGCTCATTGGCGGCGTGCTGCGTGGCGTCGAGCTCCGGCGGGATCTCGATGGGCGCGAAGCCGTAACACGTCATGCCGAGCGGCCGGTACATCTGGCTTTCCGTGTACCCGCTGTTGAGGCTGGGGACAACCAGCGCCTCCGGATTGTACTTCTGCACCGTGGTTTCGATGAGGCGATAGAGCTCCGTGTCGGTGGAGGAAGAGTTCGGCGTCCGGTACCGGCTGATGGGCTCGAGCTTGATCCTCTCATCCTTCACGACGGCGCGGAGCTCGGATAGAAAATCCTTCGGGTCCTTCCCGGGAAGAAGTCGGACGTCGAATTCGCAGGAGGCCATATCCGGAATGACGTTGGTCTGCTCACTTCCTTTCATCACCGTCAGGGCGATGGTGTCGTGGAGCATGTAGGCAACGTCCTCGTCGGCGAGCAGCGTCCTGAAAAAAACCGGGTCGCGCAGCGAGGCGCGGATATTGCGGAACTGGGAAGCTCTGGGCTCGCTTTCCAGGCGCGCCATTTCATTGAAGTATTCCTCGACCACGGGCAGAAGGCGGATGGGCGGCGGCCAGTCCACCACGCGCTGCATGGCTCGTGCCAGATGATTGGCGGCGGAATCCGCAATCGGTGTGGAGCCGTGCCCACCGCGGCCGGTGGCCGTCATGCGGATCCAGAACGGCGCCTTTTCTCCCACCCCGATGCCGTAAATCGTCCCCCGGCCGGGATAGACAAGATTCGATCCGCCCTCCGTGATCAGGTATTCCGCGTCGCGCACCAGTTCCGGGTGATGCTCGAGGATCCAGGCGCTACCCGTGTCGCCAACCTCCTCATCCGCCGTGGCCAGAAAGATGAGGTCGCGCTTCAGCGGGAGGTGCTCGTGCGCCGCGATCAGCAATACCATGGCGTGGATCATGCCTTCGTCTTTCATGTCCAGGGCGCCCCGGCCGTAGATCTCACCGTCAACGATCTCGCCGGAAAAGGGCGGGACTCTCCAATTCCGCGATTCCGCCCGGACTACATCGGTGTGGCTGAGCAACACGATCGGCCGCCGGCTCCCGTCGCCTTTCAGACTGGCGAAGATGTTGGCCCGCCCCGGGGCGTACCTGTAAATCGTGTTCGGTATCCCCGCCCGGTCAAACAGCCGGTGGAAGAACTCGGCGGCGGCCACTTCATTCCCCGGCGGATTGGAGGTGTCGATCCGCAGGTATTCCCGGAAGAGGTCCACGGCCTCGTCCTGGTAGCTCTCCCAGGAGATGGCGCTAAGATGACCGTCAACCGGGGTCTGGGCCTTCGCCCGGGAGGCACAGCCCAGGAGGAGGACTGAGGCAAGCAACAAACGGAGGGGCATCAAATCCTCGCGATGAGCCAATTCGCCGCCATAATTGTCACGGGACGGCTGAAAGGCCCCGTTACTATATCAGATGCAGGGAGGCAGAGGCTGATCAGCCTTCTGGCCCTTGGCGGGGAATGAGTAGTAGCTCTAATTCCTTGACAGAAAAAGCATTGTCGGCCACCGAGTGGGGCGTGGCCCCGGCGAGCGAGGGGGACGTTGCTCCACAGTCCAGGGTCGCAGCCCATGCCCACTTCGACGCCATGGAGGGCAGGAGCACCAACACCCTGACGAGCGACCCTAGAGCCCAGGGCAGTCAGGTACCTTGATGAATCTAATTAACTCAATTAAATAGAGTAACTTACAACTCTCCTGTTGAAACTTCAGGGTCAGGACCAGAGGCCCGCCGCTCGCAAATTTCTTGCCATCTGCGAGCCAAAAACCATATATTCAAGGGCTTTGAGGACACACGCGCAGAAGGCAGAGGTCCAAGAATTTGGCTAAGTCCGCTGTACCCCGTATTTTTGTCACACTTGCGGCCCCCAGCCTGAGCACCATGGAAGCAAAGGCGAGCCACGTCAGCGGCTCGCCCATCGGCTACGAACTTCGCCTCGACTACCTCCAGGATTTCGGCGACTTGGAGGCGAATCTGCATCAGATGCTGGTCCGCCTCCATTCACCGCACACGATCGCCACCTGCCGCCGGGAGAAAGCCGGCGGGAGGTTCCGGGGGAGCATCGAGGACCAACTTGCGGTGCTTGAGGCCGCCGCCCGAGCCGGGTGCCGCTGGGTAGACCTGGAGATCGAATCGGTGGCCCGCACGGGTCGTACCTTGCGGCGCCGATTTCGTCCGGCCAAGCTGATTGTCTCGTATCACAATTACCGCCGCACGCCCGTCTTACCTCCGATCTACCGCCGGCTGGCCCGGCTGCCCGCGCAAGCCGTAAAGATCGCCGGTTTCGCCCGCCAGTTGAGCGATAACCTGCGGGTTTTCCGGCTGCTCAAGTCGCATCGAAAGGGAAGACCGAAGCTTGTGGCACTGGACCAGGGGGCGTCGGGCCTTCCCTCCCGTCTCCTGGCTCTTCGCTGGGGCTCTCCGTTCACCTATGGGGCGGTGAGTAATCATCATACGGTGGCGTCGGGACAGCTTTCCGTCGAGACCATGCGGGCGACCTACCGAATCGAGCACATTGATCGGCGTACGCAGCTCTATGGTGTGGTGGGCACGCATGCCTCGATGTCCCTCTCGCCGGCGATGCAGAATGCGGCGTTTCAGGCCAAACGTGTCAACGCCGTGTACCTGCCCTGCGAGACGTGGCGCCTCGCCGACTTTCTGCGACTTGTCCGTGCCCTGGGCTTTCAAGGTTTCAGTGTCACCATGCCTTATAAGCGGGCGATTATCCGCGACCTCGACTGGCTCGACCCGCTGGCCACGCGCATCGGAGCTTGTAACACGGTGGCCATCCAGCATGACAAGTGGCTGGGATGGAACACCGACGCGACGGCGGTTATCGAAGTTCTCACCAAACGCCTGCGGCTGGCGGGAAGCCGCATTCTGATTCTGGGGGCGGGGGGCGCGGCCCGAGCTGCGGCCCACGCCCTGCGTGCCGAGGACGCGGAGGTATTTGTGGCCGCCCGGCGCGAATCGGTCGCCCGGCGACTGGCGCGCGCAGTCTCCGCACAGGTGGTGCCGTGGGACGACGCCGAAGCCCTCGACATGGATGCGGTCATCAACGCCACGCCGGTGGGCATGGCACCGCACTCGGACGCTGTCCCCATCGACCTGGCCAGGCTGCGCGTCCGCGTGGTCTTCGACATGGTTTACTATCCCATGGAGACGCGTCTGCTGGCCGAAGCCCGCGGCCGGGGACTGATCAGCATCTCCGGTTTGGAGATGCTTGTTGCACAAGGCGCGCGGCAATTCGAGATATGGACCGGACTGGCGGCCCCTCGCGCCCTCATGGAGCAGGCGATTCGCCAAGCCTTGGAACACACCGACAGCGGCTGACCGACGGCAAGGTCAAGAGGTCATGCAAAAGTTCTTGCCTTTTGCCTTTTGCCTTTTGATTTTTGATTTCTCCGATGGTCGATCCCAGTTTTGCCGAATTCAAACGCCTCGCCCACCGCGGCAACGTCGTGCCGGTCTACCGGACGATTGTGGCAGACCTGCTGAGTCCCGTTGCCGCTTTCCTGAAGCTCACTCCACAAACCAGCGGTGAGGCGAAGAAACACCCGCACAGTTTCCTGCTGGAAAGCGTCGAGGGCGGCGAGCACGTGGGGCGCTACACCTTTTTCGGCGTCGATCCCTTCCAGGTGATCTCCTGCCGCGGCGAACGCATCACTCTCACGCGCGCTTCACGCGTCACGCACGAGACGGGCAACATCTTCGAGTACCTCCGGCAAGTTGGGAAGAAGTACCGCCCCGTGCAGCTTCGCGGGCTGCCGCCATTTTCCGCCGGCGCCGTGGGCTATCTCTCCTACGAGACCGTCCGCATGCTCGAGCGCCTGCCGGCGCGCGTCGAGCCGGACGTTGACCTGGACGACGCGGTCTTCATGTACTTCGCGAACCTGGTGGCCTTCGACCACGTCCAGCACCGCCTGTTCCTCATCGCCAACGTCCTGACCGAAGAAGGACCGGGAAGCCTGAAGGTCAAGTACGACGCGGCCGTGCGCCAGCTCGACCGCCTGGAGCGGCAGATCCTCCGCCCGCTGCGCCTGCCGCGCTTCCGCCGTCCCGCCGGGCCCTTGCGCGTCCGGCACAACATGACCGGCGCAAGATATGAGGCGATGGTCGAGCGCGCCAAGGAATACATCCGCGCCGGCGATATCTTTCAGGTGGTGCTGTCGCAGCGGCTCGAAGTCCCGGTGCGCGTGCCGCCTTTCGAGGTCTACCGCGCGCTCCGCGTGGTCAATCCCTCGCCTTACATGTATTTCCTGCGGCTGGGCGATTCCACCGTACTCGGCTCTTCGCCCGAAATGCTGGTGAAGGTGACGGGGCGTGAGGTTGAGTACCGGCCCATCGCCGGCACGCGGCCGCGCGGCCAGACCGAGGAAGAGGACCGGCGGCTCGAAGCCGAGTTGCGTTCCGATGAGAAAGAGCGCGCCGAACACATCATGCTCGTCGACCTGGGCCGCAACGACATCGGGCGCGTCTGCGAGTTCTCGACGGTGCGACCGAAAGAGGTGATGTTCGTGGAGCGCTACTCGCACGTCATGCACCTGGTCTCTTCGATTCAAGGCCAGCTTCGGCCGGATGCCGACAGCTACTCGACCCTTGCCGCCTGCTTCCCCGCCGGGACACTTTCCGGCGCGCCCAAGGTCCGCGCCATGGAAATCATCGATGAGCTGGAGCCGACGCGCCGCGGGCTCTACGGCGGCTCGGTGCTCTACCTCGACTTTTCCGGGAACCTCAACTCGTGCATCGTCATCCGCACCGTCTTGATTAAAGACCGCAAAGCCTACCTGCAAGCCGGGGCCGGCATCGTCGCCGACTCCGTCCCGGCGCGCGAATATCAGGAGTCCATGAACAAGGCCCAGGCCGTCCTCAAGGCCTTCGCGATGGCGGAAGAAGGGCTGTGAGAGAGGGGCTCTGGTGGTGGGGCCGGAAGGCTTGGTTCGGCTCAACCATGTAGATTTCTGAGGCACGAATCTTTGGATAACCTGCCTATTTTCAATAACATTCCGGCAATATTTCGTATGTCTTTTGTTTTCAACCACATTCCGGGTTCGTTCCAGTTTTCCACAGTTACGACTCTTTGTTTTCAATAAGATTCCGGCTTCGTTCCGCTATTTTCAAGTAACTTTATTTTTGCACCAGTCGGCGCCGGGCGCATGGAGGGCGCGCCTCGAATCGGCTGTCGGGCCTCCCTGCCGGTCCCCCTTCGGTTTACCGACCCATCCATGGCCTGTCTCCATAGCCGTCCCCAAGGCTGCAACATACGCTACTATTCTAGCCTACCACATGGCGAGCTGTCCGTCAAGGTGGCAAGGGCGGCGCTTGTTGCTCAGTTGTAGCGCCCCAGGTGGCTGAGTTTCTCTTCCAGGTGGGTCTTCACCGCCGGCCATTCGGAGGCGATGATGCTGTAGTAGACGGAATGCCGAAGGCGGCCGGTGGAAGTAATCATGTGGTTGCGGAAGGTGCCTTCCTCTTTCGCCCCGATGCGCACGAGGGTTTTACGTGAGTGGTTGTTGAGCGCGCCGGGCTTGAATCTCAAGTGCCGGCAGCTTGGCGGCCTGACTTGACTTTGCCGCACCGAACTGGTACGTGTGGTTCTCGGGTTTTGGACGTCCGCTCCTCCGGGGCCGGGCATTGGATCGGGTGGATGAATTCTCCCTGCTTCAGAGGTGGATTCAACTGAGCAAAGTGAAGGAACGATTTGTTGTGGATGAACACGGCAACCGCATGAGCGTGGTGTTGGACATCACGGATTATGAGAGACTGCTGAAGGATCTTGAAGAGTTGGAGTCCATCCGCGCCTACGACGCCGCAAAGCTGTCCGCAAAAGAAGCTGTTCCCTTCGAACAGGCGATTGCTGAAATCGAACGCGATCGCCGATGAGTTACTCCCTTTTCATTCTTCGCCAAGCCCAGAAAGAGCTGAGCAAGCTCCCCGGCGAAGCCTATATACGGATACGGGAAGCCGTGCGTGCTCTTGCGCAGGAGCCGCGGCCCTCAGGGTGCCGGAAGCTTACGGCTCGCGATGGTTGGCGTGTCCGCGTAGGTGACTACCGCGTGATCTACGAAATCGATAACCGGGAACGCAGGGTAACGATCCTGCACGTCGGCCATCGGCGAGACGTCTACCGCCAATAACCACAAAGCCGCCACAAATATCTCATACTTGCCCACACCGGGTCCGAGAGTCTGCGCTTCCCTCTTCTACTTGTGCCGGACCTTCTCCTCCAACCGGGTTTTGACCGCCGGCCACTCGGAATCGATGATGCTGTAGTAGGCAGAATGCCGAAGGCGGCCGGTGGAAGTAATCATGTGGTTGCGGAAGGTGCCTTCCTCTTTCGCCCCGATGCGCAGCAGAGCGGCGCGCGACTTTTCATTGAGCGAGTCGGTCTTGAACTCGACGCGAATGCAGTCCCAGGTTTCAAAAGCCTGGCGAAGCATCAGGTATTTGGCTTCGGTATTGGCGGCGGTGCGCTGCCACCTGAGACCCAGCCACGTCCAGCCAATCTCGACGCGGCGGTTCGCGCGGTCGATGTTGCCGTAGCGCGTGCTGCCGATAACCCGCCCGCTGGCTTTTTCAATAGCGGCAAATGGCAAGGCGACGCCCCTTGCCTGCTCGTCGAGCGCCGTCTGAATGTAAGCGCGCATCTCATCAGGCGTCCTCACCGGCTGAGTGGTCCAGCGCCAGAGCTCCTCGTCCAGGCCCGCCTCGCAGAGGCCGGCGTGGTGCTCGAGTGACAAAGGCTCCAGGCGGATGAAATTCCCTTCCAAGGTGACAGGTTCTATCAGCATGGGTTCGGAATAGAAGAAAAGCCGTGGACCTCCCGATTAAATCGGGACAGGTTCCGGTCCGCGCTGCGCGGCCGTACCTGGTAGGGGAGGGCCTTCACGGCCCTCCCGTCCTTCCTGGCCATGCGGGAGCACCATTAAGGGGCTCCCCTACCTGAGCATCCTCACGCCGCGTGGTATTCCCAAAGCGCGCGATAGTACTGCATCAGCCGAATGGGTTCGGGGCTTTCGGGGATTTCGGCGAGCGTGTAGCCGTTGTATCCGGCGGCGCGCAGCAGGCTGAAGAGTTCGCGCCAAGGATAAGGTTTTTGCCAGTCGGGAAGACCCGGCGCGGGCAGGCGCGTTTCCAGGCCCGCCGCCGTATTCCACGGCGAGAGCGTCCGCCACAGCTCGTTGATGTGGACGTTGCGAATCCAGGGCTTGAGTAATTCGAAGTATTCCTTCACAGACCCGTTCACCACGTCGGTATCGTTCGAATTCCAGCAGACGCCCACCGCGGGGTGATGGCAGACGTCCATGATGCGGCGGATGTGAGGCGGCTCCTGTGTTTCCGGGCCGTGAACTTCGACCCACAATTCAACCCCCAGCGACTGGGCGTCGTTGCCACACTCATTGAGCGCCCTGCCGATCTGCTCGAGGGTTTTTTCTTTCGGAACACCTTTGGGAAAACCGTTGGGGCGCACCTTCACGCCGCGCGCCCCGACATCGCGCCCCAGCTCGGCGAAGCGATGCGTCTCCTCGATGTTCTTGCGCACCACCGCCGGGTCGGCGGAATGGTACTCGCACGTGCTGCCCAGACTCAAGAGGCGCACGGGCGAGTCCTCAAACTTCTCGCGCACTTCAATCCTTTGCGCTTTGCTCAGCGTCGGCTCGACGCCGTGCTTGTGCGTGGTACGCAGCTCGACGGCCTCAAAGCCCGTGGCCTGGCAATTCTTGATGATCGTGTCGATGTCCCAGTCCTTGGCCAGGTTGTAGGTAACCGTCCCCAGCTTGAAGGGAGGCGCGGAACTTTGCGGG
>DATKYV010000116.1:0-4380 GCA_035528275.1 Terriglobia bacterium
TGGGAGCGGGTCGCGTCGCGCCAGACCTTCCAGGGGTTCAGCCCGGCCAGAGTCAGCGGACAACGCGTCCGGGCGTATGGAGATAGGGGGATAGGATGGAAGACTTCAGCATCAGCGGCTACCTCGGCGGGGTCAAGGAAACGTTGGACCGCTTGCCGCTGGAGGGCGTGGAGAAGATCTGCGACGTCATCTACCAGGCTTACCTCGACGACCAAACGGTCTTTATCTTCGGCAACGGGGGAAGCGCGGCCCTGGCTTCGCATCTGGCCTGCGACCTGGGAAAGGGGACGCACAATCCCGGCTCGTTGGGAATGAGCGGGGTCAAACGGCTCAAAGTGATTTCATTGACGGACAACGTCCCGATGATCACCGCCTGGGCCAACGACTCGAGCTATGAGGATGTCTTCGCGGAGCAAATGCACAATTTCATTCAAGCCGGCGATGTGGCGTTCGGCATCAGCGGCAGTGGGAATTCTCCGAACGTGCTCAAAGCGCTCGAGCTGGCCAAGAAGGCGGGTGCTACAACCGTGGGGATCACTGGTTTCCGGGGCGGCAAGATGAACGCTCTGCTGGACTGGGGCATCGTCGTGCCGTCGGACAACATGCAACAGATTGAAGACGTCCACCTGGTTCTCGCCCACATGATCTTTCTGGACTTGCGGCGGAGAATCCGGGCGCTGGCCGCCGAGAAAAAACACACTCCCGCCACTCCCTGAGATTTGCCCTTTCCACCTCAGAGCCCAAGTCCTGAAAGGATCCGACTGCGGAATAAGCGGCGGGCGAACTGGGGAAGTGTTTTCCCCGGCGGGTCATTTGCCGCCAAGCCCTTTGGACGCGGCGCCGGACAGTTCCCGGACGGCCCGAATGATCCGGTCCAGTTCGCGGTGAGTCAGTCCCGGATGGATGGGAAGAGAAAGGACAGTTTTGGCCAGCCGGGTACTGACGGGGAAATCCCGATCCGTTCCGTGCCCGCGAAAGATCGGCTGGCGATGCAACGGCACCGGGTAGTGCACGGCAGTCTCAATGCCTTGACGGGCGAGTGCTGCTTGAAAAGCATCGCGCGACATGCTTAGGGTGGTGGGGTTGATCCGTACCGTGAAGAGGTTGAACGCGTGTGCGGCTCCCGGAGCGACGATCGGTGTTTTCAACCCTCCCAGGCTGGCCAAGCCGCGAGTCAGAGCGGCGGCGTTCCTCCGGCGCGCTCGGACTTCGCCGGGAAGTCTCCTCAATTGTTCGCGGCCCAGCGCCGCTGCAAACTCGGTGAGGCGAAAGTTGAAGCCCAGACGGATATGGTGATAGCGACTTTCTTCGCCGTGCGAGCGCAGCAGCCTTAATTCCGTGGCGAGCGACAGACTCGAAGTGGTGAGCATGCCGCCTTCGCCGGTGGTCATATTCTTGGAAGGGTAGAAGGAATAGCACACGACATCAGGGAGCGATCCCACATCCCGCCCGCGGAAGGCGGCCCCGTGCGCCTGGGCGGCGTCCCAGATCACCCGCAGGTCGTGGCGCCGGGCGAGCCGCATAAGTGCCGAGACGTCCGCGGGATGTCCGTAGAGATGAACCGGAGCGATGGCGCGCGTCCTCCGGGTGATGCGGCGCTCGACTTGTGCGGGATCCAGCGTGAAGGTCTCCGGGTGGACGTCGGCGAAAACCGGCCGGAGCCCCGCCGCCACCGCCATGGAGGCCGTGGCCACAAACGTAAAGTCCGGAACGATGATTTCGTCACCGGGTTGGAGTAGCGTGCGGTAGGCGAGAAATAGTCCGGCTGTCCCGGAACTGACGGCGACCGCGAATTTCGCCCCCACCGCACGGGCGAACCGCGCCTCGAAGTCTTCAACGATGGGACCGGCGCGCAGCCGCCCGCTCCTCAGGACGCGCTCGACGGCGCGCAATTCGCGCTTGCTGATTCGAGGCTGGGCGATGGGAATGGTGCGGATGGGAGATCCTCCGTCAGTAGTTCGCCGCGTCATCTTATGCTGCTGCTGGAGATTCAGCAAGGGTCCTGGAGAGAGCGTCGGGGTCTCATCGGTCCACGAAGGGTGAGAGATCGGTCTCCGGACAAAGGAGGAAGGGGCTTATCTCGGATGAAAACGGCACGGGAGGTATGCGGGGAAGGACGGTTGGGTGCATAATCCGAGCCGCAGGTGAATCCAAACGCAAAACCCTGCCAATGGCGGACCTGCGGAGGAGCTAGCCGGCGTTGAGTGGTTCTCGACGGCCAATCAACGGACACACCAGGAGACTAATAGATGAAAGTGCTGATTACCGGAGGGGCGGGGTTCATCGGCTCACACGTTGCTGATGGATATTTGGCGAAGGGCCTGGAGGTCGTCATCGTGGATGATCTCTCCCGCGGGGCGCGGGACAACGTCCCGGCAGGGGCGAGATTCCAGAGGGTGGATCTCCGCAAGCGAGCGGCGCTAGAGAAAATCTTCGCGCAGGAAAAACCCGACGTGATCAATCACCACGCCGCCCAGATCGACGTGCGCAAGGCGGTCCGAGAGCCCCTTTTCGACGCGGAATGCAATATTCTCTCCTCAATCCATCTGCTCGAGTTGGCGGTCCAGCATAAGGTCAAGCGTTTCATTTATGCTTCCACCGGTGGGGCAATTTATGGAGAGCCGGAAACCCTGCCGGCCGATGAGCAGACGCCGGTGCTGCCTATTACGCCCTATGGCATCAGCAAGCACACCGTGGAGCACTACCTTTTTCTCTACCAGAAACTCTACGGCCTTCCCTATGCCGTTCTCCGATACGGAAACGTGTATGGCCCGAGGCAGAGTCCGAAAGGTGAGGCAGGCGTCGTAGCAATCTTCTGCCAGCAGATGCTTCAGAAAGTGACCCCGACTATATATGGAGATGGGAAAAAGACCCGCGACTACATTGAGGTCCATGACGTGGTGCGCGCCAATATCAAGGCCTTGACGCACGGGGCCGGCGGAATCTTCAACATCGCCTCCGGGATGGCGACAACCGATTACGAGGTTTTCAGGACCGTCCGCGATGCTTTGGGGGTTTCTGGCATTGAACCGACCTACGCGCCAAAGCGCCCGGGTGAGGTCGATCACATCGTGCTCGACGTGAGCAGGGCCCGCTCTGGACTAGCTTGGCGGCCCCAGGTGGGGTTCCGCCAGGGGATTCGGAAGACCGTAGACTGGTTCAAGGCGCGCCTTCGCTGATCGTCTTTTCCGACAGCTCGCACCCTCTACCGACAGCCGCCGCAGCGCAGTGGAGACCTGCCCGTTTCCCGGGAGGCGGCCGACTCGACTTGGTTCAACTGCTGAAGGAATAGGGAGTATCTGTTGGAACGGGTAGGGTATTTGATCCGCCCCGAAAAACTATACCAGGCAAAGCTGGAGAATCCGAGCCGTCAAGGGCTATGTCATGCGGGATGTCCGGAGACGAGTTCTCTCCCCCGAGCAAGGCATCGATCTGCTCCCTCCGCTTCGAATTAGCAAGCTTTGACAGCATAGAGTGGACACAATGTGAGCGGGCTAAACGAGACGGAAGCGAAGGTTGACAAAGCGAAAAGACGTGGGTTAGCTTCAGCCGTTTGGCGTACATTAGCGGTCGCGCCGTGTGGTGATCGAACGCGGCACCGGGCGCGGCCCGCAGGGTCAAGAGAAGAGGGTTTATTATGGCCATCGGTATTATCGGGTACGGCGTAGTGGGGAAGGCGTTGGCAACGTTGTTTGGCTACGACGCCGGCACCACCGACGTCCGGATTTACGACAAGTTCCTTGAGGGAATGAACACCGCGCAGTGCAAGGATGCCATCCAGACCTGCGACTTGGTATTTGTTGCGGTTCCAACACCTCAAGCTCCCGACGGTAGCTGCGACGTGATAGCGGTCGAGGAAGTAGCGTCCTGGGTGAATCCTCCTATGTGCGTGAAGTCAACCGTGCCTCCGGGCACGGTAGATCGTCTGGTTGAAGCCACCGGGAAGAGGATTTGCTTCAGCCCGGAATACGTGGGGGAGTCGAAGTGGCATCCGTGGAAGGGCATCGAGTCCCATGGCTTTGTGATTGTCGGGGGGGAGAGGTCGCTTTGCGATTTGGTGGTTCGCACTTATCAGCAGTCTCTCGGGCCGCTCGTCCGCTATTACATGACCGACGCGAAGACCGCTGAGCTGTGCAAGTACATGGAAAATACATTTCTCGCCACCAAGGTTGCTTTTGTGAACCAGTTTTATGATCTCGCCCTGGCCTACGGGGTGAATTTTGACGAGCTTCGCGAACTCTGGTTGGCGGACGAACGCATCGGTCGGTCTCACACAATCGTCACCGAAGAGCGCGGCTACCGCGGCCGCTGCCTGCCCAAGGACATGTCTGCCATCATCCATGCCGCGAAGCGATTCGGCGACGCCCCCCTGCTCGAAGC
>DATKYV010000117.1:0-30915 GCA_035528275.1 Terriglobia bacterium
CTCGCCGGCACCGTACCCGTGATTTATGATCCGGAAACCGGCCTCGCTGGCGCGCCGGCAGCCTTCGAGGGCAATCGAATTCCGGAGGCGAGGCTCAATTCCGCCGCCTTGGGCTTGCTGCAATACATCCCCGAACCGAACCTGCCGGGCGCCGTGCAGAATTTCCGCCTTCAGGAAGCGCTGCCGAATGCCAGCGACCGCATGATGGGCCGCATCGGTCATCAGATTTCCGATAAGGACAGTCTGAGCGTTTTCTACTTCTTTAACTCTTTACGCAGCCGATCAGTGTCGAGTTTCCCGGCGCTGACCCGGACCACCTCGGTGCGCAGTCAGAATCTGAATCTCCAGGAAACCCACACCTTCAACCCGCAGCTCGTGAACACGCTGCTCGTGAATTTCAATCGTCAACGCACCGCAACCCTGAACCCCTTTGCCTATGGGCGGGACATCTCCGGCGAATTGGGGATTCAAGGCACTTCGCAGGACCCGCGCGATTGGGGCCTGCCCATTATCAGTTTCACGAATTTCTCGGGTCTGAACGACGTGATCCCATCGCTGGTCCGCAACCAAACCCTCCGCGCCGTCGACTCCTTGGTCATCACGCGCGGCAAACACACCCTGCGCCTGGGAGGGGAAGTGCGCAGGGTCGAGCTGAATACCCTCACCGATCCCGATGCCCGCGGCACGTTTACTTTCAGCGGCTTTACCACCAGCGGATTCGCGGCGGATGGTTTCCCCGTTGAAGGCACAGGGTTCGATCTCGCGGATTTTCTGCTCGGTTTGCCGCAAGCGACCTCAGTGCGCTTCGGAACCAGCAGCAATTACTTTCGCTCCTGGGTTTACTCCGGTTTCGCGCAGGACGACTGGCGACTGAGCACGCGCCTGACATTGAACCTGGGTTTGAGGTATGAGTATTTTCAGCCGTTCACCGAGCTTTACGGACACCTCTCGAACCTCACTTTGGGCGAGGGCTACTCTTCGGCCGAAGTGGTGACGGCACAGGCCGCAGGCCCTTACCCGAACTCTCTGATTGGTCCCGACGGGAACAATATTGCGCCGCGAGTGGGGGTGGCGTTCCGGCCCTGGATCAGCCGACGCCTCGTCTTCCGTGCCGGCTACGGAATATTCTTTGATAGCTCGATCTTCCCGAGATTGGTGCCCAACCTCGCCAATCAACCGCCTTTCGCCCAGGCTTCCACGCTGCTCACCTCTCCGGATCGCGTATTGACACTCCAGGAAGGATTCCCCGAGATCGATCCCACCGTGGCGCGAAATACCTACGCCGTTGACCCGAATTTCCGGACTCCTTACGGGCAGACCTGGAATTTCACCGTCGAAGACGAGATTGCCCGCGACCTTGTCTTCTCCGCCGGGTACGTCGGGACGAAGGGTACGAAGCTGGACTTGCTCCTCCTGCCGAATCGCGCCGCGCCGGGCACGCCACTCACCACCCAGGACCGTCTGGCGATTGAGAACGCCCTGCAGTTCACCTATGAGACCTCGGGCGCTGCGTCCATCTACCACGGATTGCAGGTGGGCCTGCGCCGGCAGTTTCACGGCGGCTTTTCGATGAGCGGCGACTATGTTTTTTCCAAGTCGATTGACGATGCGGCGAGTGTGGGCGGAGCGGGGCGAACCGTCGCCCAAAACCACCTCGACCTGGCAGCCGAGCGCGGCCTTTCGGTTTTCGATGTGCGTCACCGGCTGACCCTCAACCACATGTATGAGCTGCCGTTCGGTGACCGGCAACCCTTTCTGAATCACGGGGGGGCGCTGGGCAAAATCCTGGGCAACTGGCAGATCAGCGGCAGGGCAACGCTGCAATCCGGCACTCCCTTCACCGTCCGGGTACTCGGCAACGCCAGCAACAACAGCGGGACGGGCGCAAGTTTCTCCGAGCGCGCCGACGCCACGGGATTGCCCGTCGGGCTGCCGGCGGCGGAGCGGACGACGATCAGCTACTTCAACACCGCGGCCTTTGCGCTTCCCGCCCCCGGCGAGTTTGGCGACGCTGGGCGCAACACGATTCCCGGCCCGCGAAGGATTGTCTTCAATATGTCGCTCGGCAGGCGGGTGACCTTTTCGCAGGAAAAGGGAATCCGGGGCGACTTCCGCGTCGAAGCGAACAACATCTTCAATACGCCCAGCTTCAGCGGCCTGGCGACCGTCGTCAACGCCACGGATTTCGGCCGCGTGACGAGCGTCCGTGAAATGCGCAGCCTGGAATTCTCGCTGCGCCTGAGATTCTGAGATGCGATTTTTCCGAGCGTTCACACCAAAGCGAGCCCGAGCGTCGAGCCGTCGATCGGTTGCCAGGGCGGCGGCCGGCCTCGTGTTCCTCTGCGCCGCGGCCGTGGCGGGCTACTCCATGCAGAGCGGTCGCGAAGGCGAGAGCCCTCAACCGCAGCAGGCTCCCCGGCCGATGACCGGCTGGTCGAACCAGCAGGCCGCCGGGGCAATCATTCGGAGTCAGACAAATGTTGTGCTGGTGGACGTGCGGGTGTGGGACAAGAGCGGCCGCGCAGTTTCCGACTTGAAGCAGGAAGATTTTCGCGTGTTTGATGACGGCAAGTTGCAGAAGATCACCTCCTTCAGCCTGGAGAATGTGGAGCGGCTGGCGGTGGCAAGCGGCGAGATCGTCCCGCCGCCCACCCTCGATCTCGGCAGACTTCCCTCCGGCGTCACTCCCCTCGAGGCGCTGCAGGATCACCGGCTGATGGTGTTCTTCTTCGACATGACCTCCATTCACGCCGAAGATCTGATGCGCGCCGTCAACGGGGCCGCCGATTTCGTGCACTCGCGGATGACGCCCGCCGACCTCGTCGCCATCGTGACCTACACTTCCAGTCTGCGCGTCCTCCAGGATTTCACCAACGACCGCGACGCGCTGGACCGTATCCTCAAGGGCATCCGAACCGGCGAGTCCGCATCGCTCAGCGTGGCGGGCACGGAAGGCGAGGCCGGCACGACGAACGCTGCCGGGGATGAAGTGGTCACCCAGGATGTCTCCGCGGCGTTCACGCCGGACGAAACCGAATTCAATATCTTCAATACGGACGAAAAGCTCGCCGCCATCGAATCCCTGGCGCGAATGCTGCGCGATGTCCCGGGACGGAAGTCGGTGATTCACTTTACCAGCGGCGTGGAACGCACGGGCATCGAAAACCAGGCGCAGTTGCGGGCCACCGTGGACGCGGCCAACCGGGCAAACGTTTCGCTCTACACGCTCGACGCTCGCGGGCTGGCGGCCCTGCCGCCCGGCGGCGACGCGTCCGCCGCCAGCCCCACGGGGACGGCGCTCTATACGGGGCAGGCGGTTCGTTCCCAGTTCTCTTCACTTCAAGGGAGCCGTGAGACCCTGGCCACGCTGGCCACGGATACCGGAGGGAGGTCCTTCTTCGATCTGAATGATTTCGCGCCCGCCTTCCGCGAAGTTCAAGAAGAGAACTCCAGCTACTACCTCCTGGGCTACACGCCGTCGAACACCCGCTCCGACGGGCGATATCGGCGCATTCGTGTGGAATTGAACCGCCCGGACCTGAAGGTGAGAGCGCGTCCGGGGTACTACGCTCCGAAGGACTTTCGCCAGTTCACGCGCGAGGACAAGGAACTGCAGCTTCAGCAGGCCATGGACCTGGACACCCCGTTTGTGGACCTGCCAATGGCGGTTGAAGCCTCCTATTTTCTCCGGCCCGACAAGAGATATTACGTTGTGCTCGCCGCCAAGATTCCCGGCTCGGCGCTTTCCTTTCTGAGGAAGTCAAACACGCATCAGACCGAGTTTGATTTCGCCTGGCGGGCCAGCGACGCCTCCGGGCGAACCGTCGCTTCGCTTCGCGACACGCTGCCGGTGAAGCTGAGCGAGGCGGATTACGAGCAAGTGATGAGCGGCACCATCCTTTATGAGGGCGGGATGGAGATGGAGCCGGGAAAATACACCCTCAAAGTTGTGGTGCGGGAAAACCAGAGCGGAACACTGGGAACATTCGAGCAGCCGATGGTCCTGCCCGCGGTCGGCGATGCGAACCTGACGCTAAGCTCGGTGATCGTGTCGAACCAGATGCGAGGGGCGTTGGAAAACCCCGGAACCGAAAAACCAAAGAAAGAAAAAGAAAAGGCGGAAGAAAACCCCCTGCGGGTGGGCACCCAATCGATTCTCCCCAGTGTCACGCGTGTCTTCCGCACCAGCCAAACCCTTTACGTGTATCTGGAATCCTACTCGGGCAAGGCGGCTTCGCGGGGAGGCGGGAGGAGCGGCGAGCAAGCGAGCGCCGCCCAGCCTGCGGCCCCGGTCTTTCCACCCTCCGTGGCGTTGGTGTTCTTTCGTGGCGGTGTGAAGATTTCCGAGGCCGGACCGTTCGCCGGCAAGGCGGAAGCGTCCTCGCAGAACAAGACGACGTATCTGGTGGAGATCCCCTTGGGAAAATTTCCGCCCGGCCGCTACTGGATGCAAGTGAACGTGCTCGACCCCGCTGCCGAGCGCGCCGCCTTCGCGCGCCTGCCGCTGGCCATCATGAAGCCGCCTGCAAGTCCGCCTGTCCAGGTTGCGCCGGGCGAGTGAGAGTCCAAACCGTCCGCGGTGAAACTTGGAATGAAGTCCGGTTGATCGTCGCTTCCCGGAGCGTTCTCCGGCTTCAAGCCTATTTCGTTTCCCGTCCAGCTTCTCGCGTCGCCTGCCTTTCGTAGATTCTCACCCACTGCCCGCGCCGCTCGAATTGTTGAAGGAGTGTCAGCCCGAATCGCCGCTTCAGGTCCGCTTCGTCGGCCTGCGGTGCGTAGTCGAAATATCGCTTCTGGATTGCCAGGAACGCGGGGAAACGTTTCAGCAAGTTGTCGGGCGGCTCCCACTTCCGCGAGTAGAGATAGAGGAGCTCAAACGAGTCCGGGGCAACCCGACGGAAATCATCAGGCGTGAACCCTTCGATGCGGACCACGCTCATGGGCTCGCGCACGTAGCCGAGAAACGGGCGCTTCAACTCATCCGACGCGGGCCAGGCGGTGAGGATGCGCGGCTCGCCGGGTTGGTTTTCGAGAAAGCGCGCGGCGCTCTGATGGAGGCGGATGAAATCGGTGTAAGAGAGATTGTCTTCATAAGGGAAAGGATAGGGAGGATTGATGAATGACGCGGCGACGAAGCACCCTGCGGCCACTCCGCAGACCGTGCGCGCCGCCGTCTTCGGGAGTCTCCAGATCAACACCACCGCCGTCACAAAGAAGAGCGGAAATATGGGGAGCAAATAGCGCGGCAGAATCGCGCCACCCACCACGCTGAGCATCAGGATGCAGGCCGCGCCCAAACCAATCGCCAGAAAGATGAAATCGCGCAGGGATTTTGCCTTCCACTCGACTCGGCTGCCCGTTTGCTTGGATTGGGTTTCCGATTCCTCAGGTTTCCCTTTATCGAATCTCCGTGTCTCTGTGCCTCTGTGGCCTGCCTTTCGGGAATGTTGCCACCAGATGCCGACTCCCGCGCCCAGAACCATCAACCAATTGAAGCCGCCCACAAAGACTTCATAAAGCCGCCGCATGAGCGACCAGAAGATTCGGCCGGGACCGAGCGTCGAGAACAAGTTGTATTGCAAGTATTCGGTGTTGCCCGTCCAGTACCCGGTCCTGTGGTGGTAGTAGAGTGTCCAGGCCGCCAGCGGCACGAGCGGGAAGAACATCGCAATCCAACACAGGGCCGGGGCTTGCTCCGGCCCTGTGGAGTGCGGAAGCTCTGCTTCCGCTTTTTCGGCCAGAGCTTGCTCCGGCTCCGGAAAAGCGGCGCCAAGGCGCCGCACTCCAAAGTGCGTTGCGCCTCCAGACCCTTGCCACCATGCCCACACCCACGCCACAGGCAACAGCACCACCGCCGTCTCTTTGGTCAGGACGGCGAGCGACGCGGCGAGCGCGAATATTGCCATGCGACGACCGAGCAGCGCCAGAACCGCCAAAACCGTGAAAAGTCCAGCGGCCAGGTCCAGGTATACGAGCGAGCTCTGCGCGAAGAACATCGGCGAGATCGCCAGCAGCGCCGCGCTCCACGCTGCGGGCTCGCGCCTCGTGACGCGGCGCGCCAGCGAATAGGTGGCGACGACAGTCCCCGCCGCCACCAGGACCATCGCCACGCGGGTGACCAGTGGCGAGAACCCGAACACCCGCCACAAAAGACCCAGGTAAATCATCAACAGCGGTGTATGCCCGGTGGGCAGAGTGCTCTCGGGTATCAGCAGCCAGGAGCGCGAGAAATCCAGCGCCGCGGGGATGTAGTAGCCGGCTTCATCCCAGAAGTAGGGTAGGCGCAGGCACGACACATGCAACAAAACCAAGGCTGAGAGAACTGCTCCGAACGTGGCGCTGCGGCGAATCAGGGACCTCACCATGGCCTAACTCTAGCAGAGCTTCGGTCGATCAGGGGAGATTGAAGGTCGCTGCGACGGGGCTTGGCCCCATGCCCTATAATGGGTCAGCGCGAAAGTGGCGGAATTGGCAGACGCGCCAGACTTGTGATTAGGGCAGACTTGGGAGTTTAGGGGAATGACTTCTCAGGGATATTCAGGTAGCAATCGGGCGCTTCGCGATTTTCCTCAATCGCGAAGAATCGGCGCTCGATCTCCTTTAGGACCGGAGCGGCGTAATAGATCGCCCCACAATTCAGGCAGATTTCCACGGGCGTGTTTGGCACAAGCAAGTATTTGCCGGCGTGGCTGTAAAGATACTTGATCCGCCGTTCTTCGTAGCGGTCACTGCCACAAGTATTGCATTGCACCTCGCGCATGTTAACCTCCAAACCGAGTCCAGGGGTCTTTGAATTTTGGCGGCCGCGGGCTGTAGACGGTGATCAAAACGATTCTCTCTCCCCGCCAACCGCAGACCACGTGGACCGGTGTCTCCCCACCAAAGCCTACCACAAGACAACTCTCTCCGCGACCTTGGTCAGCGTACTGTTCTAAAATCGTGCCATTAAGCAGCGCTTCCTCAATCTGGGCGAAGGTGAGCGAGTCCTCTTGCCGCTCGATATCCGCATGCTCAGTGTACACATATTCGTTAAGGCGCACCTTCCGGCGAATTGTCTCGATGTCCATGGGGAAAAAGCTCTCACGCTTCTATGAAGCAGCGGGGGTCGGGTCGCACGGCCAACTTTGAACGGTTGATTCTATGGCTCAAACCCTCGAGTCGGCAACTGACTTCCACGGGGATTGTCCAATGCTAAAGCGAGCATACGACCCCTCGTGCCATTGAGGAGGCGTATTGTTAGTTCCTACCTTATAATGACCGTGCGCGAAAGTGGCGGAATTGGCAGACGCGCCAGACTTAGGATCTGGTCCCGCAAGGGGTGGGGGTTCGAGTCCCCCCTTTCGCACCACAGAAAGGCAGAAGGCAGTTACACCTCATCAGGGGCCGAAGAAAAAAGGCGCTTCGGCCGGCCGAGGTTAAGGACTTTCAAACTCGTCTGCGCAAGCTGTGGCGACGCGGCGATTTACAGGGCCCAGCCTTCACGAACTTCCGGTCGGATATATTTGTCGGCCGAAGGGGCGTTGGTCAGCGTTAGCTGGTCGCGATCCCACTTGAGTTTTCCTTCCACTCGCAAGGCCACGTTGGCGAGCTGCAAAGTCTCCGTGACCATGCCCGAAAATTCAAAATTGGCGCCGGGCTTGGTTTTGCTCCCCTTGCAGGCATCGAGCCACTCCCGTTCGTTGCCCGGCGACCTGGGGAGAGTCTTGGGCGGAGGTTGGAAGTCCTTCATTTTGGATTCGGGAAGCAGGCGCGGGTTTCGTCCGCTAAAGCCGCACATGATGGTGCCCTTGTCGCCGATGAAAAGCAGCCCTTCGTTCTCTTCGCCGGTCATGACCTTGTCATCGGGCAAACCTTCCGGGCGGGGCGGCGTGAGCCCGCCGTCATACCAGTGCAGCCTGACGGGAGGCATCTCCCCGCGGGCCGGGAATTCGAAATGGATGATGGAGGCCAGGGGAAGGGTTTCGTCATAGCGCTCGCTGGAGCTGGCCTCGACGCTCGAGGCCGCCTCCAGCTTCATCACGCGGAAGATGGTGTCAAAGCTGTAGCATCCCATATCGCCCAGGGCGCCGCAGCCGAAGTCGTACCAGCCGCGCCAGACAAACGGGAGATAAGCGTGGTTGAAGGGGCGTTCCGGCGCCGGGCCGAGCCACAGGTCCCAATCCAGTCCTGGGGGCACCGTTTCTGATTCCTTCGGACGTTCGACCCCTTGCGCCCAGAAAGGCCGGCTCGACCAGTTCACCACCTCGCGCACCGGGCCGATGACGCCCGCCCATACCCATTCGCACAATTGACGCGTGGATTCCGAGGCCTGGTTGCCGACGGCCACCTGGGTGGCGACGCCCGTCTGGCGCGCAATCTCCGCAATCCGCCGCGCTTCATAGATGGTGTGGGTCATAGGTTTCTGGCAGAAGACGTGTTTGCCCTTCTTCATCGCCGCCGCGGACGCCGCCGCATGCAAGTTGTCCGTGGTGCCCACGACCACCGCATCGAAGTCTTTTTCCTTCTCGAGTAGCTCCCGAAAGTCGCTGTAGGCGGAGCAGCCACTGTATTCCCCGGAGCGCTTCTGGCTTCCGTAATAGGCGTTGACGATTTTCTGGCAGGGCTCGTGCCCCGCCACGCCGCTGGTCACGCGCATGGAATGGGTCAACTGGATCGGCTCGTTGGGGCTGAGCCAATCCCATCCCGTGTCGACCCCCAGCAACTTGCGCACGGAGTCGCGGAATTCACTCTCGCCCCATTGCGGATAGTCGGCGCTGCTCTGGTTGGGATCGCACACCGCGACGGCCTGCACGTCGGGCTCCTTCAAGAAGCCCAGCATCACGCGCAGACCCTGGGAGCCGACGCCGATGAAGGCGATGTTGACTTTGTCGCTGGGTGGAACGTAGCCCGCGCCGCCCAGGACGTGACGGGGCACAATGGTGAATCCGGTGGCCAGAGCCCCGGCGGTCCCGATGAATTTGCGGCGAGAGATGACTCGCCTTCCAGATGCGTTTGCACGAGTAGTATTTTTCATAGCGTTGACCTCCCTTGGATTCAGCGGTCCGATTCTCGACGGTATCCGTCGGGCCGATTCCAGCCGGCATTCCTCAAGCGCGCTCCATTCAAAGCGCCGCAGCTACTTGCTCAGCTCCTTGATGTAGATATTCTTGAACTGCACCAGGCTGGGCGGGCCGGTCCATTTCCCATTCTCTTTACTGCCGTGATGCTGAAGGCCGATGGGGCCCTCTGCCGGAACACCGGGCATCTGGGCGTTGTCGATGACCTTCTTGCCGTTCAAGAGGACGGTTACTCGATCCCCGATTAGCGTGATCTCGTAGTGATTCCACTCGCCAACGGGCTTATCGGCCTGGGTGCGCGGCGTGGCGCCGGTGCGGACTTCCGGCGGCTGCTTGGGGTCCATGCGGTATCCGTACATCTCCCCGGAACCGATGGGCCAGCACCAGATGTTGATCTGGCTCTTGCCCTGGCCGCGCAGCAGGATTCCGGAGTCCGAGTCCGGCAGCGACATTCTCATTTCCTTGCCCTGGATATCGTGGGCGTGCGTGCCGTCGGGAAGAATATAGGGGACGTCGGGGTTGATGTAGGGCGTCTCCTTGATGCGCCAGTCCACCTGCAGGACGAAGTCGCCGTAGGCGCGATCGGTCCAGAGGCTCTTGTCGCCTTTGGCTTCGCTCTCGGCATCGTAGTCGAAGACTCCGCCGATGACTTTCCAGTGTCCTCCATCGCCCTCCGGCACCTTCCAGCCGGAGAAATCTTTCCCGTTGAAGAGCGAGACATAGCCCTGCGGGGCCGCGTTATCGGCGGCGCGCGCCGCGGGCAGCAACCCAATCGCCGAAAGGCATCCGGCCAAAACGCCGGCGAGGAGCCAACGCGCCCCTTCCCAGCCGCGTCGGGAATTCGGGATGTTGGACCCCGCAAATCCTCGGATGCGAAGCGCGATGTGATCCAAGAGTGCAAGCTTGCTTCTGATGATCGTCTGAAGATCCTCCATGGTGACTCCTTTCAATGGATGGCCCGCGTCCCTGCGACCACAAGGCGAAAAAGTCGCAGCCTTCCCTGTGCAGCGGCTGCCATCATAGTGCAATCGTAACGGTTAGTCCAAGCCTCAATGCGCAATCCGGTTCATGCCAGGGCGCCGGTCACTTGCGCGTTGTTTCTGCGCAGAGGTTGTGGTATGGAATAGTCCGCTTCGAGAGTCAGGGTTGAGCGCCCGCCAGCGCCACGAAAGGTCGTCACAACTGGGAACCAGAATCTGCGGCGCCAGGTCGGAGCGCATGGGCACGTCACGAGATGTCGGAAAGGAGAATCAGTCATGGCGTATTGCATGAAGTGCGGGGCAACCCTCCTGGAGGGAGCATCCTTTTGTAATTCCTGCGGAGCCGCGGCGGGCCCTGCCGCCAGCAAGCCTCCCCAGGCGCAGCCTCAGCCACCGTCTCAGGCTCGGCCCCAATCGCAGCCTCAGGCTCAGCCTCAGCCACAGGCTCAATACCAACCTCAGCCCGCCACAGGCACGGGCTTGACGCCGAATGTGGCGGCCGCGTTGGCTTACGTCCTGGGCCTCATCACCGGAATCGTATTCCTGGTGATTGAGCCGCACAAGGACGACAAGTTTGTGCGCTTCCACGCTTTTCAGTCCATTTTCTTCCATGTCGGCGCGATTGTCTTCTGGATTGCCTGGATCATTCTCTCCGCGATTCTCGGGTATTTCCTCGGGTTTTTCGCGATAGTGATGTGGGGCTTGGGCATGCTGATTGGTCTGGGTATCTTGGGCTTGTGGATCCTGTGCATGTACAAGGCTTACAACAACGAGCGCTTCATGATTCCGTTTATCGGCGATCTGGCGGCCAAGCAGGCGGGTTGATCGGCGCCGGCGCGGTGCGCGCTTTGAGATCACAAGTTCCGAGCGGCAGGCAACTCCCTGCCGCTTTTTTCTTGTGTCAATGAGATGAACTCGCGCCGCGCTGTTGCTTTTTGCTTGACAATTTCCAGGCCGACGCGCAATTTAGCAGGTTCCGCAAGGGGAGCCATGGCTCGCCGGGAAGATTCCCGCGGAGTCCGGATTACCAGAACCCATGAGAGTGCGTGTTTGTTTTCACGACCAGTGCTTCGATGGGGCCTGCTCGGCCGCTCTCTTCACGCGTTTCTACAGGACCTGCATCAATTCCAAAGCTGAGATGTCTTACCACGGGCTGATGCATCGCGCCGGACAGCTCTTCGATGACGACATGTTCGACGCCGACGAAAACGCCATCGTCGATTTCAAGTACTCCACCGATGAGCGCCTCACCTGGTGGTTCGATCACCACCAGAGCGCATTTCTCACCGAGGCAGACGCCGAGCATTTTCGGCGCGATACGAGCGGGAGAAAATTCTACGGTCCGGATTACCGCTCCTGCACGAAATTCATCGCCCACATTGGGGCGACGAAGTTCGGATTTCATCCCACCGACCTCGACGAGCTGATTCATTGGGCCGACCTGATCGACGGCGCGCAGTATCCGGATCCGCAGATGGCGGTGGAGATGCGCGATCCCGCCACGCAGATTACGCTCGTCATTGAGGGCACGCGTTCGAAGGATTTCGTCGCCAAGTTGATCCCGGAACTGGTTTCGCGGCCGCTGGCGGAAATCGCCGCCTTGCCGCATATCCGGGAGAGATTCGAAGACCTTTACAGCCAGCACCTGGAGACCTCGGAAATCATTCGCCAGCGGGCGCGGCTGGACGGCAGCGTGGTCTTCTTCGACGTCGCCGACCGGAATACCGAAGGATTCAACAAGTTCATTCCGTACTACTTGTTTCCTCAGGCGGTTTACAGCGTGGCGCTCAGCCGGTCGAAGGAGCGCACGAAGATCGCAGTGGGGAGCAACCCGTGGAACCCGACTCCGAAAGACGCGAACCTGGCCACGATTTGCGAGCGCTTCGGAGGCGGCGGCCACGCGAAGGTGGCGGCGATCTCCCTGCCACCCACCGAGTTGGAGCGCGCTCGGACGGTCGCCGGTGAGATTATCGGGGAACTCAAGGCTAGCCTGAAATAGGTTGATGCGAGCTCTGGAATCCTGCGGAAGCATGCAGTGAACCTTTTACGGGGGAGGGGGGATGTGGGTCCCGCGGTCTCAGACGGAAAGGCTCTTCAGCCTTTCTGTCGGATTGCACTCCCCTGCACGCTTGCTCCGTGACCTGCGGTGTGGTAAGAATTACGCTTTAGTGGGAGCATTCCGGGAACAACTATTCGCGACGGCAGGTTCCGTGCCAAATTCTGCCCCGCCAGAGGAGACCCTGACGCCTGATCCTCGGTGATAGGTTTCGTCAGGTGGGATTCGATCCCGAGGCAGAGTGTGGGGTGTAGAAGCGGGGAAAGGAAATAGAAGACCGTGGGCGAAGCGGCGGAAACAGGCGGCGGCGCGATCCATGTCAATGTCTTCGGTATGTCGGACATGGGGCGCGTCCGTAAGAACAACGAAGACAATTTCGTGGTGTGCAATCTTTCCACGGGCGAGGCCAGCCTGGTACCTTCTCTGCGCAGCCATCGGCTGGGACCCCGAGGGACACTGTTCCTGGTAGCCGACGGAATGGGCGGTGAGGCATCCGGGGAGGTGGCCAGCCAAATTTGCGCCACTACAGTCCCAAAGCGCCTCTACGAAAACCTCAAATCGCAGGAACGCGTCAGCGAGACGAATTTCGTGTTGATGCTGCGCGAGGCTGTGGAGTTCGCCAATCAAATCATTTATCAGAAAGCCCAGGCCAACGCCGCTTATCGGGGAATGGGGACGACGACGACCGCGGCGGTGCTGTTCGGCCCCTACCTGTTCGTCGGGCAGGTGGGCGACTCCCGGGCCTACGTCTTCCGGAATGAAAAGCTCTTTCAACTCACGCGCGACCAGACCTACCTGAACTACTTGGCCGAAATCGGCGCGGAGGTGCCCGAGGACCCGGAAAAGGACAGCCGCAAGAGCATCCTGACGCAAGCCGTGGGGAGCAGCGAGAATGTCGACGTGAGGGTGACCTACACAAAAATCCGGCAGGGCGATCTGATCCTGCTGTGCAGCGACGGCTTGTACAACATGGTGAAGAGTCCGGGGATTATCGAAATCCTGAAAGGCGCGGAACCGCTGCAAGCCAAGTGCAAAGCCCTGGTTCAGAAGGCCAACGAAGGCGGCGGAACGGATAACATCACGCTCATTCTGGCCGACCTGTCTGGCCAGGGGCTGCCGCCGACGGAGCCCGAGGCGGGTGTGGAATTGAAAGAGTTCCGGGAAGAAGATTTCAAGGGGGGAACGTAGCCCTCGCGCTTCAGATGATTTCGGGGCTTTTCTCACGAGACGCTGGAAGGCAGGACCGACGAACAGGTTCTTGAGGGGGGATTCCTCGGCCATGGGCCGCTGTCGCCGAGACCCAATTGCTCCCCTGGAGAAGTCCGCAACCGCCCTCGGAGTAGGCAATCCATGAGATGTCCGGGATGCGGCGAGAACAATGACGCGGACTACCGCTTCTGCCGCAACTGTGGTCGGGCGATGCCCGCCCCGGAAGACCAGCCCGCCGGTGAGGCTACGGTCGCGGTCCCCGCGCCTGACTCCTTTCCAACCCAGGCAATCTCCCCTCCCGCAGAGTCCATCCAACGATACCGGCTCGTTGCCACGGAAGGCCTTCTGGCGGGGCGGACTTTTACCCTGACCCCCAAGGGTTTGTTGATCGGACGCGACCCGGTGAATTGCCAGGTCGTGGTGGCCGACGACGAGATCTCCCGCAGCCATGCCTGGGTGGGTTTCAGCGATCAAGGCGAAGTGGTGGTCCGCGATTGCCACTCGGCGAACGGCACCTTTGTAAACCGCGTGAGGATCCAGGAGCGAGTCCTGCGTCCCACGGACGAGATCTCGGTGGGCGCCGGTCAGCGCCAATTGTTCCGCATCGAGCCGATCGAGGTCAATCCCTCCAGCGTTCCCCGAACCGAGCCGTTCCTCGCCCCGAAGATCCAGCCTGCGCCGAACGTGACGTCCGTGGTCCCGCCCGCTCCGTCCGCCCCCCCAGGGGTTTCGGGAAGAGTGGAAACCGGGACGGTGGCGATCAAGCTGACCGCACTCTCGGCCCGCCCCCATCTCGATTTGATTGTGGACAAGTACGCGGTGAAGACACTCGAAGTTCCCGAGACGGGCTTGGCCGTGGGCCGCGACTCAGCCCGTTGCCAGCTGCTGATGGATCATCCCTCGGTCTCGGGCGTGCACGCTGAATTCCGGACGCAGGAAGGCAAGGTCATTCTCACCGATCGTTCGACCAACGGGACGTTTTTGAACGGCGTGCGCGTCCGCAGCGCCGATCTCCACGACGGCGATTACATCACCTTCGGCCGTTATGCCGGCAAGTCGCTGATCTTCCGCTCCGGGCTGGAGCCAGAGCTCAAGCTGGAAAAGGTCGCCCTCAACAAGGATCGCATCACCATCGGCCGCGATCCTTCGAACGACGTCTGCATCAACCACCCCGTCGTTTCCGGCCGTCACGCGGAGATCCTCAAGCAGGACGGGAAATTCTACATCGTGGACCTGGGGTCCACGAACGGAACGTTCGTCAACGGCATCAAGGTCAAGCGCCATCACCTGGACGAGCTGGACCGGATTGTCATCGGCCCTTCGGAACTGAACTTTTCTGGCGCCACGCTCTCGCACGCTCCCTCCACGCAGGTCGTTCGCCTCGATGCTTGGAACGTCAACTTCCAGGTTACCGACCGCACGACGGGGAAACCCCGGTTGCTGCTTGATGACATTTCCCTGGTGGTGAAGCCCCGAGAGCTGATCGGGTTGCTGGGACCGAGCGGGGCGGGGAAGTCCACGTTGATGAACGCCCTGAACGGCTTCGTCAAACCCACCGGGGGACGAGTCCTCTACAATAGCGCGGACCTCTATCAGAACCTCGACAGCCTGAAGTCCACCATCGGTTTTGTGCCGCAAGAAGACATCATGCACAAGCAACTGAGCGTGCGGCGCTGCCTCTACTACGCGGCGAAGCTCCGCCTGCCCGAGGACGTTTCCGACGAGGAAATCAACCGGCGCGTCGACGAAATGCTCGACATCCTCAAGATCGACTCCCAGCGCTGGGATAATCCCGTCGCCACGCTGAGCGGCGGGCAGAGAAAACGAGTGAGCATCGGCATCGAGCTGCTGCCCAAGCCGGGCGTCCTGTTCCTGGACGAGCCCACGGCGGGCCTCGACCCCCGGACAGAAACCTTGATGATGATGCTCTTCCGGCAGCTGGCCAATCAAGGTTCGACCATCATCATCACCACGCACATGCTGGCCTCCTTCGGTGTGCTGGACAAGGTCGTGGTGCTGGTTCAGGGCCGCCTGGCCTTCTACGGACCAGGCACCAAGTTTCTGGAATACTTCAAGGCGGAAGCACCCCCCGACGTCTACGACGACCTCACCGACAACAATACGGTGCCTTACGCGCTGGAACTCAAGAAGCGTTTTTCCGGATCCGAGCTTTACAAGGAACTGATCGCTGAGCCCCTCAAGGCGGTGGCGGGCGAAGTCAAACCGACGGCGGTCGCCGCGGCGCCAGCCGGCGTGGAGAAAGGTTTCAGCCTTCACCAGTTCAAAGTCCTCGTCCGGCGGAATTGGGACCTGAAGTTCGGCGACCGCGGGCAGACGCTCCTCCTCTTCCTGCAGGCGCCGCTCGTCGCCCTGCTCGTGGCGCTGATGGCCAGTGAGCCGAACCAGATTCAGACGATCTTCATGGCCATGTTTGCGGCGCTCTGGTTCGGCTGTTCGAACGCCGTGCGCGAGATCGTGGATGAGAAAGTTATCTACCGTCGCGAACGGCAGACGGGATTGAAGATTCCCTCCTATGTTTTTTCAAAACTCTTCCTGCTTTCATTCATAGCGCTCATCCAGTGCGTTTCCGTGGTGGGAATACTTCTTTTCGTCAATCGCGCCCTGGCGCTGGCGCCGGGCGAGATTCTGGGCGCGGTGGGCATCACCTTCCTGGTGGCGGTGAACGGGACGTTGATCGGGCTGGTTATTTCCAGCCTGGTCAGTACACCGGAAAAGGCGCTGACCCTTTTCCCGCTCGTCTTGATTCCCGAACTTTTGCTTTCCGGACTGTTCCTGCCGGTCAACAAGATTCAACCGATCATTCCCATCACCGTCGAGCAGCTCTTCGAAGGGAAGATGTTCGCGCAGCCGGAAGCCAAGGCCAAAGTGGACCAGATGCTGAATCCTCCCGCTGCCCAGCCCATTGCTCCACCCCCCTCAACAGCTCCCGCGCCCGAGGAGGCGGCCGCCCGGCAAGGGGAATTTGCTCATCAGGTGGTGGGAGCGATGGAACCCTCACCGGAAACCCAGAAGGTCTTCCACAAATACACGCCGCAGCCTGTCGCCGGCATGCCGACGCTCGTGCGCTGGCTCTCGACGCTGGCCATTTCGCGCTGGGGTATGGAGGCGCTGGCTGACCTTTGCATTCACGGGCGGCACTCCACCCAGGACTACGCCTACAAGATTATCAATACGGTTTACATTTCCCAGCATCCGGACGACCTCTTGAAACTGGAAGCCGGGTTGGGAACTTCGGCGGAATCGTTTGCCGCCACGGAGTCGTTCCCCCTGCCTTCGAATTTCTGGAAGGACAAAGGGCCCTATCTGGGCATCCTTCTGGTTTTCGTGCTCGTCACCACCCTGGCGGTCTTAATTCTGATGAAGCGCAAGGACGTCACGTAGCGTCTACGGCGCGGCGACAAAGGAGTTGAAATGGACAGCGGTATTTCTACGGTTCGAAACCTGCTCTACATTGTGCTCGTGTTGGTGGTCCTGGCGCTTGGGTCCAACTTCTATGTCGCGTCGGAACTCGAGCACAACAGCTCGGAACTCGCCAGCCTGCGGCTGCTGCTTCAAAAGCAACTGATGGGGACCGCCCTGACTCAGGCGGAGGAATTGCAGAAGCGAATGGACGCGCTCAACGAAAGCGCCTCCGGCATTGACGCGAAGATGAAGCAGGCGCAGGAGGAGATGGACGCCACACTGAAGAAGGCCCAAGATGATTTCGTAGCCCGCATGAACGTCGAACTCCCCAAAATGATGGACAACTACATCAAGCAGCGCGCCAAGGGGCTACAAGGCGCGATTCCTCAAGAGGTTAGGGAGAAAGCCAAAGAAGCCGTAAATCAGCGGTGACCACCGGTATTGACCATGAGGAGCCAGCCCGATTTTGAGCTTGCGGTCAATGCGGTCCCAGTCTGAGCGGGGGCATTCTCATACATGCCCGCCGTTGCCGCTTCGAACACCGGCCAACACCCAATTGGCCGGCCAACACTTCCACTTCCCGGAATAGTCCGGGCCTGCAACCCAGGGTCTTCCCGAGCCTATACTTCCAGCTGGCCAGCCATCGGCAAGGGGACGGCGACGATGATGATGATGACGACCACGATGACGATGACGACGACTACGGCAGCGACGACAGGCATGGCAACGGAAGACATGAAGCGAAAGACATGAGGCGATGGCCACAGAAACGTTTGGATCGCTAGGATGGCAATGGGCCATTTTGACGTGGTATTTTTTCTAGAATGCTTTTAGTTCCTTGTAAGTCGTAGCAAATACATCAGTAAATCTCCATTGACAATCACACAATTTGTGATAATATGGGAGCGTGATGAAAGTAACAGATCTCAGGTCAGCACGTCTAAACGCCGGGTGGAGCCAGGCGAAAGCAGCTTACCGTCTGCGCGTGTCCCAACCCTACGTCGCCATGCTAGAGAGCGGAGAGCGGCGACTTACGCCCCGGCTTGCCCGAAGGGCTCGGAAGGTATTTCGTCTGCCGCCGACCGCGCTGCCCTTACCCCAAACACCTGAGACACGCCTGAGCGGAAACGCTTCTCAAACCCTGGCAGAAGAGCTTGCTGCCTTAGGCTACGATGGCTTTGCTTACTTGCGCCAACGGCGACGGTGGAAGAAGAACCCTGCGGAGGTTCTGGTGGCAGCGCTCGCTCAGAGTGATCTGGAAGCGCGAGTCGTAGAGGCGCTTCCCTGGCTATTGCTCCGCTACCGAGACATGGACGCGGAGTGGCTTGTCAGCCAGGCTAAGCTCAGAGACCTCCAGAACCGTCTCGGTTTCGTGGTGACTTTGGCGCGACAAGTCGCCGAAAGGGAAGAAGGTCGCGACACGGGCGGCGTCCAGGCGCTTGCCCAGCTAGAAGCGGCCTTGGAGCGCAGCCGCCTTGCTCGGTCGGATACACTGTGCAAGGCCTCCCTGACGCCGCGCGAGGAACAATGGCTGAAGGAAAACCGCCCTGCCGGGGCCGAGCGCTGGAATCTCTTGACGGATTGGCGAGCTGAGGCCCTACCCTATGCTCACTAGTCGGCGTTTTAACGAACCCTTGCCCTCACCCTGGGGTTAGTTTCTAAGAGAAGTTGACGGGATTCTTCCTGAAGTCGTCGAGCTTCACTGTTTGGGAGGTTTTGTTGTTAGCGTTCTGTACGGGCTGCCTCGGCCAACCGCTGACATCGATTTCCTTGCAGTCCGCCCTCCCGACCGGGCGGCCCTTCTCCAGACAATCGCCGGACGGGGATCCAAGCTCGCCAAGAAGTATGGGTTGTATCTTCAGCAGGTCGGCGTGGTCAGTTATCCAGAGGATTACGAAGAAAGGTTGATACCCATCGCTCCCCGATACTTCCGGAACCTTCGCCTGATGGCGCTGGAGGCGTACGACCTCGTCCTCTCGAAGATAGAAAGAAATACTCAGAAAGACCGAGAGGACGTTGAATACTTGGCTAAGAATGTTCCCCTGGATGCCGAAGTTCTTCGCGAGCGATACCACAAAGAGTTTCGACCAGCCTTGGCAGGGCCTATCGCCCAAAGGCACGATACGACACTCGACTTGTGGATAGATGCCTACTTTCCTCCCAAATAGCTCGAGGCACGCTTTTCAACTCCAAGAAATTCAGCAGATGGATGGGACCTGTTCCAGCCCCCCGTTCCCCTTGCCCCCAGCCGGGGATGATCGTCCATTCAAAATCTCTAGCTCGCCGACCGGGACCAAGCTTTTAACAAATGGCAGGAATGTGGTGGAGCGAGAACGGCTGTTGTGTTTCGGTCGGCCCTAAAAGCAAGTTACGCTCGGAATTGTTTCGATGGCCGCCGTGTTTTTTCCCTAATCGACCCGCAAAACGTACACGCCAGCCTGTAGCAGAGAAGCTCCACAGTGCCGGTTCCCAAACCCTGATTTTTTCCCTGCGAAAGTCCTAGGTCTGCTTGATGGAGACGCGGAAGAGCTGCTCTCCCAGGAAGAACTCGTCGCCGTCTTTCAGTTCGGTTTCCGCCCGGATTCGCCGGTAAACGCCGTTGCGGCTGTTCAAATCCTGGAGAATAAACCGCCCGGGTTGGGCGACGACGCGCGCGTGGGTCCCTGACATGTAGGGATCGTTCTTGAAGATCAAATCGCCCTTGGATCTTCCCAGCGTGGTTTCGGGTTTCTCCAGGTTGAACACCTCGACGACCTCGCCGGACAACTGAATGCGCTCCAGTTTCGCGGTCACGGGTCCTTTCTGGAGTTTGGGGGCGCCCATCATGACTTGAGTCCCCTCGGGCGAGCCCTCGTCCATGCTCTGCGTGGTAAATCGGAAAAGCTCCCGGCCGATGAGGAAAACGTCGCCGGGCTGGAGCTCGCTGTCCTGCCTCTGCTTGGTGAAAGTCCCGTTCCGGCTTTTCAGGTCATTCAGAAACAGTTTACCTTCGCGCACCACCAGCGAAGCATGACGAGGCGAAAGCAGAGCGTCGCTCTGGTAAGTAACGTCGCAATTCTCCCGGCCGATGGTGGTTTCCTTGATGAGGTGCGTGGTCTTTCCGATGGAGCCGTCCGGCTTGACCTCCGTGAAGCTGGCATCGATTTCAGGCGCATGAAGGCCCGTGAACAACTGCGTGCCTTCCGCTGAAGGAGCAGGCGGTGGAGTGGGTCGAGGCGGCGGAGTGGGCCGAGGCTCCGGTGCAGGGGCAGGGCGAGCAGCGGCCGGTGGCGCCGGCGGCACGCGCACGGGCTCCGGCGGTTTCGCGACGGCCGGTGGTTGAGCCTTGGGGGGCGGGGGCGCGGGCTTCGCTGGAGGTCTGGCAGCCGGGTGCGGCGGAGCGGGTTTTCGGACCACCGGCTGAGGCATGGGCTGGGTGGGTGCCGCAGCAGGCCGTTCCGGTGGACGAGGCGCGGCGGGGGCGGGAGCCCGCAGGGGCGCTCCGCAAAAGCCGCAGAACCTGCTTCCCGGCGGAAGGGGCTTCCGGCACTTCGAGCAGATCACTTGGCCTCCCGCCGGCGGGGCCGCGGGACGTGGAGGTGGAGCGGCCGCTCCCGCGGACATCGGCTTGCCACACTGCGAGCACACATTCGCTGAGCCGGGGTTGGGCGCTCCGCAGGACGGGCATCGGATGTAGCGCACCGTCCCTTGATCGCTGGGTTCGTTGGCCATGATCACTTCCTCGCAGGCTGGGTTGGAATTACTCCAAGGGCTTCATCTCCCGGTGACTCGCACCCAGAGGGGGTTAGTATAGCAGCGAAATTCCTCTTCGGCACCATTTCGCGTTCGGGCTTCCAGGCGGACGGTCCCCCACGCGCTTCCCAGTTTCTCGAGGTAAGCCCCCAGGTCCAGGGAATGAAGACTCCCACTGACAAGCGATTCTCCCGCCGGGATGGGGATCTCCTGCGGTTCGGTCTCGCCGGCTGCCGAGCCTACAATCAAGCGAAGGGAAACGAGGGGGCCGAATTCCTCGCTGCTCACCCAAAAGAGTTGAAGGGGCTGGAGCGACTGGGCGGTGAAGGTGGCGTGCCCGCCGGGAAGGATATCCTCCGGGTCGTCGAGGCTTCCATTGGCATTTCGATCGAATCCCGCGATGAGAAGCGGGCCGTTGCTGAGAACGCTTCGACCGTCGCGCAGTGCTCGAAGAACTTCTTCGCCCTTCGGCCCCATGCCGTTGGGACAGTGGACCACCGTGGAAAGTTTTCCCAGCGCATTGTCCTCTCCATACCCGGTAATGCCGCGCATGGGCTTTGAAAAATCCACCGCGTCCATCGTCCCCTCATAGTTCAGGTCGCCGTGAGCGTCCGATCCTGCGGCCAGGAAGACCTTGAACGCGGGGGCGTCGCCGTCGCTCGTCGAGGCCGCCAGGCTTTTCCTGAGCAGTGGACGCCAGCCCAGATCGATTCCTTTCTCCAGCCGAGCGTATTGGTCGGATTCCGGGTCGGGATGAAAACAAGTGCGGGGGTCGCGGTCGCGCTGAATGCAGTAAGGGTCGCGCGCATTATCGGCGGTGGCAGTGGTGGCCCGGTTCCAGGGCTCCAGTCCCACTAGGCCGGGATTCAGTTTCTTCCCCTCCGGGTCGAGGAAATCGATATCCACGTCCCAGGAGCCGCCTCTAAGCACGGGACTGACCGGATCGAAAGGGTGCGCCGCGTAGGCAAAGCCGCCTGCGGCGGCAACTCTCGCCAGGGCCTCGCGGAGCGGCAGAGCGGGTGAGGTGAGGGAACCGTCGCCCGTGAGGATGACTTCCTCGCCCGAGCCTTGTGCGAACCCCCGATCCGGGTTCTCGGGAGACGGGGCAACAACCATGTGAATTGTGGTCAGTAGGCCCGCCTTACCCGAGGCCACGGTAAGCTCTTCGCCGCGAATGAAAAGGAATCTGCCGTCGCGGTATTTCCCCGCCTCGCGCAATTCCTCCGCGTAACTCTCTGCGGTGAGATCGGTGGCATGGTCGGCCAGAAGAATCCAATTTAAGTCCGCCTGCAGAGCCGCCTGCTTGGTCACGCTCAGGGGATAGCCCCGCTCGGCGGCATTGTTGGTGAACATGCAGTGGTAATGCATGTCGCCGCGGTACCAGCCGGGAAGGGAGGGAAGCGGCGGAGCGCTGCGCCGCACGCGAAGGAAAATATCCTGACTGGGCCATCCCTCAACCCGAAACGAAACACGAAGGTCGAGGGAAGGGAACGGGCCGCCAATGAAGTGCCGGTGTAGATAGTTTTCGATGGTCTCCCGAGGGAGCTGGAGGGTCTTGCTCATCCGGTCGGGGACGATGAAGGGCTCATTGCCGGCTCCCAACGGCAACGGCTGCGGCGCGAATTCGCGGGACGTGCCGGCCGGTTTGACGAAGATGTCGACACCTTCCACCTTCAGCGGCGGCCGGGTGATGTACTGGCTTACCGCCGTCGCCGCGCTGTGGCCCGTTCTTTCCACTCCGTTGATGATTTCGAGAAAGACCGGGAGGTAGGGATCGTCACGGTTGCGCAAGGCGTACGGGGCGTCGGCACGGAAAAAGACTCCGGTCCTCGATGCCGTGCGTTGAAGCTCGGACACGGTCGTTTCCTGCGAGCCAGCCGGGGCGACTGGAGGAAGCAGGGAAACGAATCCCAGTACAAGAATGCAAGTCGCGGCTGGTGATTTTCCCAAGAATGGTTTCACTTGACCAGGTTTTGGAACGCCTTGACGGGAATGCACTCGTTGCTGCCGCCGGAGACGCCCAGCACTTTTCCGTCGGCGGAGACCAGCGGCGCTCCGGACTCGCCCGGGCTCATCACATGCGCCAGCGTAATCCAGGGCCCGTCCCACGACGCCTGCACCCAGAAGGGTTTGGGTTCGGCCATCGGCCGGCTCAGGGCGAAGGGAAATCCCAGCAGCGCCGTTTTCAAGTCCGAGTTGAGTTCGGTCGCGGGGTCGGCAAGGGGGAGCGGCTGGAAGCCCTCCCCGATTAGGCGCAGCAGGGCCACATCATTCTCTCCCTCCGCGTGCAGGGAAAGCGTGGCCTCCTCGCCCGTATCAGGGTCCCGGTAATCGCGGTCTTCCATTCGGTCGCGCGGCGTCTTCAGAACCTCGAGGGTTTTCTTCTCGGTGCCAAAAGCCGCGTCAAACGCCGGTTGGCCTTGAGCGGAGAGAATTCGCGCCCCCACCGGCCACGCGGCCAGCCGGTAGCTCTTCTCTTCGAACTTCAGGCCGTAGCGCTTCGTGAGGAAGGCGATTTGCGGGTCGAATTTCCACGGCTGGATGACGCGTTTGGCGGTGAGCATCTTCCCGTCCGTGCTGATGACGAATCCCGTTCCCGACTGGCTGAAAGTCTCCGCAGCCCCTGTGCTCGGGTCCCGCAGCGCGTATTCGCAGTAGAGCAAGTAGATGGAGTCCCGCCCGATTGTCGCAAGCTTACGATCTTCGGCGATCTTCTTCAGGTGCTCCCGGGCCAGGGCCGCCGCGGCTTCGGTGGCGGGGTTCGCCAAGGTGTCGAGGATCGAGCTGGCCGCCATCTTGAGCAACGGATTTCCCGAAAACATCTCCAGAGGCACTTCCTCATCCACCGGCACCGGCAGGACCAGGCGCCGGGCGCGCAGAGCGACCTTCTCCAGCACGTTGAGCTTGACCTCGATGAAGCTCTGCCCGGTGATTCGCAGCGAGTCGCGGTTCACAATTTCCTGAAGCGGCTTGACCGACTCGAGGTCGGCGAAGACGATGGAGCACTTGAGCGGCGCCGGCAGGTCGACGACGTCTTCTTTCGAGACCTTGAATTCCGTCTCATAAGGCTCGATGTGGACCGGAATGCCGTTGACCCGGAAATCTTGAAAATGGATTCGGCGTATGGTCGCCGACCGATCAACCGGCTTGACGCTCATGGAGAGGTCGAGAACCAGGCGTTCCAGGTTGATATCCTCATAGGCCATGCCCCGGTAGATGACGGGATTCTCCACCTGTTCCCCGGGCTTCAGATTGTCGGGGAGGCGATAGACCTTGGCACCGCGCAATTCAGTGGGAAGCTGCTCCTTGGCGGGCCCGCCCTGCTGCGCCGGGACTCGCCCCGGCATCATCAGGATAAGCAGCACTGAGCAAAGGATTCTGGGAATCGTCTTCGGGGAACGCATGGCCGTCTGCGCGCGGCTTGTCGGCACTGCGGAGGACACTTCAGGAGGCCGCCTGCGCGCCGGGAGGCTCTTGAAGAGCCTCATCCCACATGATCTCGTAGATTTCAACAGGAGTTTCCCGGCCCTTGACGCGAATCGGTTCGAGCTTCCGGGCGGGCAGGCTACCGCCCAATTGCCGGAAGGTCGAATCGGAAACCAGGATCTGGCGCCCTGCGGCATTGGCGCACAGCCGCGAAGCGATGTTCACAGCATCACCGATCACCGTGTAGTCCATCCTCCGTGAGGAACCGATGTTGCCGGCGGTCACCGGTCCGGTATTCACCCCAATGCCCGCCTGCACGGGGGGCTGACCTCGATTCTGCCAGTCGAGGTTGAGTTGCGCCAAAGCGCGTTGCATTTCGACGGCGGTCTTTACCGAGCGAGCCGCGTCGTCGGGCCGGGCGATCGGCGCGCCGAACACCGCCATGATGCCATCCCCCAGGTACTTGTCCAGAGTTCCCCCGTTGTCGAAAATCAGGTCGGTCATTTCGGTGAAGTATTCGTTCAACAGTTCCACAACCTTCTGCGGGGCCATCTTCTCAGCCATGCGGGTGAAGTTGCGGATATCGGCAAAGAGGATGGTGACCGTCTGGTTTTCCCCGCCCAGGTGGATCTCATCCGGGCTGGCAAGAATCTTCTCCACGATGGCCGAGCTGAGGAAGCGTTCCAAGGCTTTGCGTTCCACCACGCGCCGCGAAAGCTCATCGTGGGACCGGGCGTTGTCGAAGCTGATGGCCGCCTCGGCGGCGATAACAGAGAAGATGCTCAGCTCCTCTTTGGAGAATGCGTACGGTTGGGTCAGGCAGTCGACGTAAAAGAGCCCGAAAACCTTGTCCTTGTAAATCAGCGGGGCACACATGGCCGAGCGGATGCCGGAAAGGCGCAGGGACTCGCTGCTGGAGAACCGCTCGTCACCCGCCACGTCGTAAATCAGCAGGGGAAGGCGTTCGGTGGTGACCCGCTCGATGAGCGTGTTGCTGAGCACCACGCCTCGGGGATCTTTTTTCAGGTTCTCGTCCTTGTAGAGCAGGACGGCCGGTTTGAACCCGCCCTTTTCGTCGTAGAGCATCACGAAGCCGCGTTCCACGTTTTCCATCTGGAAAACCAGCTCCATCACTTGGTGCATAATCTCTTCCGGGGTCAAGACCGAGGAGAGCGTGTTGCCGACGGCAAGGAGCAGCTTGAGGAGGCTGTTCTCCTGCTCCAAGGTGTGGATGCGTTCCTCAATGGGCTCGGCGGGAGCCTTGCCCGGCTCGACGCGGACGCGCAGCGCGCTGGTGAGGTTTTTCGGAGAGACCAGCCCCTGCAGATTGTTGGCGGTGTCGGAACCGGCTTCCACATGGACGGGTTGCGGCGCGGCAACCTCGTAATTCAACTCGTACATCCCGATGTTCACCCGGTCCCGGTCCGCGAGGCGGTGCTCGCGGATTTGCTGGCCGTTGACGAAAACGCCGTTCAGGCTGCCCAGATCGTGCAGCAGAGTCGTGCCGCCCGGCAGCACGCTGAGCCGCGCATGGTGGCGGGACACACTCGGATGGTCCAGGACCAGATCGTTCGACTCCGCGCGCCCTATGTTCACCGTGGGGTTGCTGATCTCGAAGATCTGGGTTTCCCGCTTCGGGCCTGTAATCAGGAGTCTGGCCATGGGGAGATGTGTGCCCTATTCCACTCGAACGAAGTCTGAAAACTCCGGCCGAACACCCGTGTTCATGGTGAGGATTCGGGCGCGCGAGTTCCCGGCGTCCAGAACTTGGACGACTTCCAAAACACCAACCTGCGTGCCGGGGTCGGCGGCTTTATAGAGCGCCAGCCGGGACCCTTGCTGGATTCCCTGTGCGGTGCCGAGGTCCACCGTCACGTTATTGCCTTCTACGACGGTGACGTAGCCCTGCGTTGTCGCGGGCACGGAGGTCCCCGCCGCCGGCGCCGGGGAGGCCGTGGCGGATTCCGTACTTCCTCCTCCGGCTTCGCTTCCCCTGCCGGTCAGGGCCGAGAATGCCTTTTCCTGATCGGTCCGCAACTGGGAGATCGCGGCCTTCAGGTTGGTGAGGTTCTCCTCCTGGCTGAGGCGCAGGGAGGAGAGCATCTGGTCCATCTCCTGCAACGTTCTCTGCTGCCGGATCAGAACCGCTTGCACCTGCATCTGCGCTTGGCGAAGTTCCCCCAACTGGGCATTCAGCGAATCCGTCTGCGACTTCATCGCCTGGATTTGTTCGCGCAACGCGCGGAACTCATCCTCGAGGTATTGCCTGTCCTTGGCGTCCCACTTGGCCGCGGCGGCGGCGACGAAGATCAAAATGAAGAATACGGCAAGGACCGATCGACGAATCATGACCTCTCGCCTCCGTTCTGCTTCCCGATTCGGTGCTGCGACGACCGCCTCACTGGCTGGGCAGCCGTTCGTTGATGACCGCGGACTGGCCGGCGGACACTTCGATATTCCTCTGGACGGGGCGGTAGCCCGATAGCGAAATCGTCACCGTGTGCGAACCCGCCGGCACCCGAAAATTCATGGGCGTCGTCCCTCCCGCCGACTTGCCGTCCACAAAGACCGTGGCTCCGGGCGGTATCGTCCGCACCTCGACAATTCCGGTGGAGGAAGCGTCGCTGGAAAGGGGAACCTTGAGCCGGACGATGTGCCCCTCTTCCCTGATGGTGAAAGTCCCGTCCCGGCTGCCCATGCCGCTCATCCGGACCTCGTAAGTGTGCTGCCCGACGGGGACCACCTGCTCGATGGGACTGCGTCCATAAGAGCGCCCGTCTATGATGACTTCCGCTCCCGCAGGAACCGTCTGGATGCCAATGACGCCGCTGGGCACCGTGAGGCTGGCGCTGAGCGTACTGGTGCGCCCGCCCTCGATTTCCAAAACCCGCTGCACGTCCCCGTAACCGGACATGGACACGACCACCGAGTGCCGGCCGGCGCTTAGCCGCGAAAACGTGTAAGGGGTCACCCAATCAGGTTCCCGCTGGCCGTCGACGGTGATGGAGGCGCCCGGTACGTTCGTGGTTACCACCAGTTGTCCGAATTTCGGTGCCGTGGGCGCAGTCGGAGTAGGTGTCCGCTCGACCTCCGTCAGGTTTACGGAGAAGGTGGCCGGCGGTCCGCCTTCCACGGTCAATGTCTGTTCCGCGTCGTGATAGCCTTTCTTGGAAACAGACACCGTATGCTCTCCCGCCGGCAGGTCCGAAAAAGTGTAGGGAGTCATCCAAGTGGGATGGGTCTGGCCGTCGAGGGTGATGTTCGCCCCGGAGACATTCGACGTAATGGTGACCATGACCGTGGCCGCGGAAGGCGACCGCTCCACGAGATTCGCGTTGATCGAGCTCGTGCCACCCTCCGTGACCTCCATGGTCTGACGAAGGTCTTCGTACCCTTCCCTGGAAACGATCAAAATGTGGGAGCCGGCCGCTACCTCGGGAAAGCTGTAAGGCGTGACCCAACTGGGGTCGCTTCGGCCGTCGAGCGTGATCTTGGCTCCGGTAACGTTCGCTGAAACCAAAAGTCGTCCGACCGGTGGGGCCATGTGGGCGGGCCGGTAAATGAAGTAGAAATAGGCCCCGCCTCCGCCGGCGGCGAGAAAGAGAAGCAGCAGAACCCAAATCGCCGCTGAACTCCCCTTGGCCCGCGCCGCCTGGGGCGGCATGACGTGGACCGAGAGCGGTCGCTGAGGCTGGGGTTCTGCCGGAGGCGTGGGGGCGGGCGGCCTCTTCCTGGGCGCGGGGGGCTTCTTCGCAGGAGGCGCGGTACCTCTTGCCGGAGGGGCTGAGATGGGAGGCACTCTCATCACGACAGTCGCGCTGGGCGCGGTTGCCCCGCCCAGATTCTTGTAGTTCTTCAAATCCTCCGCCAAGTCGCGACACGATTGGTAGCGCTCACCCGGGTCTTTCGCCAGCGCCTTGCTGATGACGTAGCTCAAGCCGGGATGAATGGTGGCGTCGAGTTCGCGCGGAGGAATAGGGTTCTCGTTGATGATCTTGTAGATGACCGTGGTGATGTTCTGCCCGCTGAAGGGCTTCTCGCCGGTGACCAGCTCGTAGAGGATAACACCCAGCGCGAAAATGTCCGAGCGGCCGTCCACTCCCCGCCCTTTCACCTGCTCGGGCGACATGTAGTTGGGCGTGCCCAGAATCTGGCCAGCTTGCGTCATGCCCATCGACATCATCTTGGCGATGCCGAAGTCCGTCACCTTCACGAGCCCGCTTTCGAGGATCATGATGTTGGCGGGCTTGATGTCGCGATGGATAACGTTGTTGCGGTGGGCGTGGTCGAGGGCGCTGCAGACCTGCTCGTACATGGGCACGATGGTCTCGAGCGGCAGGATATTCTGTTCTTCGACCATGGCCTGGAGAGATTTCCCGTCCAGCAGTTCCATCGCCAGGAAGAGGACACCGTTGTCCTCTCCAAAGTCGTAGACGGTAACGATATTGGGGTGGGTGAGGATCCCTGCTGCCTGCGCCTCGCGCTGGAACCGCGCCTTGAACTCCTCGAACTCAGCCGGCGCCAAGCCCTCGACGAGCATAGTCTTGATGGCTACGGTGCGACCAATGAGCGGATCGAAGCCCTGGTAAACGATACCCATCGAGCCACGGCCCAGCTCAGACACAATCTGGTAACGGCCTGCCCGGGTTAGTGCTCCGGCCATCCCGGCCTCACTTCCATCCGCGGACTAATGAAGAATCCGCCTGCCCTTCCTACCCGACATCGTGTAAATGCTTGACTGGATTGCCCCCCGACGGGCCCTCTCATTTTACTGTTTGGGTGACTATGATTCCTGGCGAAGCCTAACGCAATATATGAGCCAAGTCAACCTTACGATGGTACCAGGCGAGAGTCACGGGCAGCAGGCCCAGCCCGCGGGCGGTGAGGTTACTCGTTCTTGAACCTTCGCATGGCCTGGGGCGATATCAGGCCTCGCTTCGTGTATGCTTGGGCAGAGAATCCTCTGGCGATGCCCACGAGCTTGGCCGATTTAAGGGATGGAGCGGAAGTGCAATTTTTTGTTGGCGATACAACCCGGATCCACCTCTCGCGCTCGAAGTCCTCGGAGGGAGTCTTGTCAAACTCCGCGCGGGTCTTCTCACCCCGGATTTGGCTGAAGCGGACGGGGCGCGCCATTCCACCCGCAATATCCCGAGCTTGGTGGAACACCCCGGCGCTGGTTGCCTTGCTCCTGAGCGTTGTTCCTTTGGGGGGCGGATTCGCGGCGCATTTGTCGGATAAAGCGCCTGGCGCAGTCGAGCCCATTCCTCCCGGGACGAAGTTCTACCTTCGGCTGGAGACCCCGGTCAGCACCACCAAGTCTCACCTGGGCGATGAGATTCAAGCCAGAGTGGTGCGTGAGGTTCCGGCGCAGTCCGACGCGGCCGAGGTTGCCATTCCCTTGGGCGCCGTGGCGCGGGGCAGAATCGAGAAGCTGATCCCCACGTCCAGTCCTACCAGTCGCGCCCGCGTTCGTTTGGAATTCACGCGCCTGGAGCTTCCCGACGGAACGGAGCTCAAGCTCGCGGGCCACTTGGTGGAAGTCGAGAACGCGCGCGCGACGGTCCTGCCGGACGGCACCATTCGAGGGGTTCTGGAGAGCGAACTCCCCTTGACCCATCTCCAGGCTGCCTTGGAGCAGCTGAAGAAGAACAATCCCGAGGTCGGCGGCGAAATCCAAAAGGTAAGTGAAAGAAACTTGGGAAAGGCCGACACGTCGATCGACCTTCCCGCCGGCGCGGATTTGCACTGGGTCTTGGACGAGCCGCTCCAAACGGACCGTCTCTTTCCCCCGGCCGTCAGTGACCGGCTTTCCGCGGGAGTCACCGCGGCGCTTGACGGTCTTCTTGGCGTGGCGCCGCAGCGCGCATCCAGCAAGGATGGTCAACCGGGCGACCCGTTGAATCTTGTCCTGGTTGGAAACGCGGAAGAGGTGCGCCGGGCATTTCAAGAAGCGGGTTGGGCGGAGGCGGAGAAGTTGAGCGGAAAGTCCGTGTGGGAAACCGTACGCGCCGTAATCACCAACAGGGGTTACAGGGAAGCACCGGTTTCGCAGCTCTATCTCTACAATCGCCCGGAGGACTTGGCCTTCCAAAAAATGTTCAACACCTTCGCCGAGCGGCACCACCTGCGCCTTTGGCGCGCCCCGTTTACCACGGCAGACGGGCGCGAAATCTGGCTGGGCGCGGCCACCCACGACACGGGCTGGGACATCCGCCCTGAAGAAGGCGTGGTGTCCCACGCCATCGACCCGGAAATCGACAGGGAACGCGAAAAGGTGGGCGCGGATTTGGCGGTGACGGGCTGCGTCGCCGCGCTCAGGCTTGCCACTCGTCCCGCCCCGCTTTCTGAGGGCCTCACGGCGACGGGCGCCAAGTGGAAGACCGACGGCCGTCTTCTGGCCGCGGAACTGAGAACTCGTTAAGGGTCTTGCCGGCGCCGGGCCCTGCGTTCACGGTGCCTCTGGAAACTGGATCTTCCCCCTCAGCTTTGCCCAGACAAGGCCCAGGCATTCATACACAGCTCCTTCCGCGATGCGGATTCCTTCCGCAGTGGGGTAGACGTCGTCCGCGCTGAGATTCAGGTTGCGGCGTGCGAGATAATCCGTCGGAGCGGGGACGGTTCCGTTCAGTTCTCCGCCGGAAAGAATTACCTTGCTGCCCGGCATCGCCCGGTAGAGCTGGACACCTTTCACTACTCGAGCCAAGGTGTCTTCTCCCAGTAGGCTGTCCGCGGGGATCCGTGGATCGTTGGTGTACCCTCCGCTCAAGGCGACGATGAGCTTCTCGGAACGCCCTCCCAGCATCGCATCGCCCTGGGAGACTACAACCAGCGGCGGGCTCCGGCTTGCCCCTTGACGGGAGGTCGCCCTCTGCGCTAGACTAGCGTAGTAGCCTCTGGCTGCCCCTGCTGGGACCGCCCCCCATCGGGCGCGAAGCCATGACACGCGGCAGGCCGGTCGGAGTTGGGGGGTGGGCCGCGCCGGGGAGAGCGCGTAACTGCTGGGGAGAATCCTCCTGCCTTACCCCTCAGC
>DATKYV010000118.1:0-6060 GCA_035528275.1 Terriglobia bacterium
CACACTGCTCTCGCCGCCGGCTCCCAAATGAACTTGTGCAGTTGCAGTCCCAGCCGCACTTCCAGGCCGTCGCGGAGAATCCACTCGGCCAGCTGGCGCGGCGGGAGCTGGCCGAAAACCGGCGAGAAGGTTACCTCATCCCCGCGGTTGCGAAGGTCGTACCTGACAAGGAAGTCCCGGGCGTAGCGGTAGTCGTTCTCGTCGAGGATAACGAATTTGATTTGGTCCTTTCGATCCACCGCCTCGAGGTTCCGGAAGCAGAATCTCTCGCTCTCACCGCTGCCCGGACATTTCACGTCGACGATTTTCACCACCGCTTTCGGGAGCTCTCCGACGAACCGCTCGCCGCTGGTTTCCACCAGCACCCGATAGCCCTCGGACAGAAGCCGGTCCGTCAGGGGCAGGATCTCCTCCTGGAGGAGCGGCTCGCCGCCCGTAAATTCCACGAGCTTCCCTCCCAGCTTATGCACGCGGTCGTGGACTTCCTCCGGGGCCATTTTCTTCCCCCCGTGGAACGCGTAAGCCGTGTCACACCAATGGCAACGCAAGTTGCACCCGGTCAGGCGGACGAACACACACGGCAACCCCGCGAAGGTGGATTCGCCCTGAATCGATTTGAAGATTTCGGTTATGATCATTGGGCCCTTCGGAGGCCGATGGCCACGCCTATTTTACCTGAACTTAACGCGCCTCGTCCGGCTGGAGCCACGCTTGGGCGTCTCCGCTGTGACGTGGAAGTGACAGGTTGAGACAATAGGTGGAGCCAAGGGTGCCACCAGATTTCCCATGGGTTTGATCTCCCACCCCACTAAACCTATTTAATCTATTGAAACTAAGTAGATTAGGAGTTTTCTCGGAATTTCGATGCTCCGGGTAGCCTGTTGGCCCCTGACGTGCATCTCATAGGGTAGCAAGTTCGGGAGCTGGCGATGCTGGACAGAGACGAGCTTGAGAGAATCCGCGAAGAGCATGAAGTGATGGACAACTGGCGGACCTACTCGCGTCACGTTGTCGCGGAGTTCCTGGAAGCCTGCGCCATCTGCGGCACCGTTCGCGAGAAGGACCATCTGACCCGCTGCCGGTGGTGTGAGGACGTCTACTACTGCAAGGAAGGGTTGTGCGCCCAGCAACATGGCGCCGATGTCCACCCTGCCGTAGCCTTCTGGACCTGGTAGCGACGAGGCGCCCTCCGCCAGTGCAAGTTCCCACCTGAGGAGAATTTTTTCCGCCTCAACTCCGTGCACAATGGTCCAGACCTCCGTGGGCAATACGGGGCCGCGGTAGAGTTCCGCCAGGCCGCATGGATTCCCGACCTGCCGACTCCCAGCCGCTCTTTGGAATCTCAATCCTAAGTTCTATTCAATTCTCAGTGTCAACGGGACATGGCGGTCAGGACAAGGGTCGAAACGTCGCCGAGGTCGTGTCAGTTTCCCACACGGTGACGGCTTGGACGCGAAGGCCCTGGTCTTTCACCCGCGGCCCGAGCTCGTCGCAGAAATACTTGGCCATGTTCTCTGCGGAGGGATTCAACTTGTCGAAGGGTTCAAGGTCGTTCATGAAGCGGTGGTCCAAACGCTCCACCAGCGCCTTGATGGCGCCGCGCAAATCCACGAAGTCCATCAACAGCCCGATGGAATTGAGCTTTTCGCCCGCCACGGTCACCCGCACCTTGTAGTTGTGGCCGTGGACGTTTTCGCACTTTCCTTTGTAGCCGCGCAGCGCGTGGCCGGCGGCAAAGGTGTAATCAACGCAAATCTCGAACATTCCAGCTCCACTTTCCTTTCTTCGCAATCCGTAGCCCTTTGAAAGTTTTCAGTTGTCACTCATTAGTTCTCTGTCTCCCCGTCGCTGCGGCTGACAACTGACCACTGACAACTGACAGCTTCTTACAATTCTCTCATGAAAGCCCGGACCTCTTCCAGCCGGTCGGTCCGCCGGTAGCCGGGGAGGCTTTCGAAGAAGACCCGGCCGTAAGGCTTGCGCACGATGCGGTGGTCGAGGATGGCAAGCACGCCGCGGTCGCTCTCGCTGCGGATCAGGCGGCCGAAGCCCTGCTTGAGCGAAATCACCGCCTCCGGCGTCTGGTACTCGGTAAAAGCGTTGCCGCCGTCCTCATTGATCATGCGAATCCGCGCCGCGACCACCGGGTCGGTGGGCACGGCGAAGGGCAGGCGGTCGATGATCACCGCGCTCAACTGCTGTCCCTGCACATCCACACCCTGCCAGAAGGAGCTGGTGGCAAAGAGCACGGCGTGAGGCGTGGAACGAAAGCGGTCGAGCAGCGCGGTGCGCGGCGCCGTGCCCTGCAAAAGCAGGGGATAGCGCAGCCGGGGACGCACGCGCTCGTAAACGTCGCGCATCTGCTGGTAGGAGGTGAAGAGCACGAAGGCGCGCCCGCGGCTGGCCTTGAGAATTTGCGTCACCTCCTCGGCCGCCAGGCGCGCAAAATCCGGCTGGCGCGGGTCGGGCAGATGGACCGGCGTATAGAGCAGCACCTGCTGTGAGAAGTCAAAGTGCGAATCGAAGATCTTTTCCGTGGGGCTCTGGATGCCCAGCCGGCGCTTCAGGAAATCGAACGTGCCGCCCACCGCCAGCGTCGCCGAGGTGAGGACGATGCTCTCCACGTGTTCGAACAACCGCTCGCGCATAATGGCCGAGACGTCGATCGGCGAGGCTTCCAGAAATACTCCGCGCCCCCTCCGCTCCCACCAGAAAACGAAATTGCGATCGCGGCTCTCCAGCACGACTTCAAAGGCCTTTTTCAGCTCACTGGCGCGGCGCGCCAGGTTGCTGATCTCCTCCGGACGCTCCTTCAATCGGCTGAGTTCCGTCTCCAAGCGGACGAAGGCGTTCAGGAGCGCTGAATACGTTCCCCGGTGAACTTCCAGGAAATCCCGGCGGTTGTCGAAGTTGGTCCGTCCCTCGGTGGAGGGAAAAAGCTCGAAGAAGAGGTCCGAGCGCCGCCGCAACTCGGCCACCGCGCCCAGGATATTGGCGGTCTCCGGACCCGTCAGGTTCTTGAGACGCAGAGTAATTTCCGTGTCCCGTGCGAGTTCCTCCACGCGGTAGTTCGAGACTCGAAGGCCGAAGTAGAGCGTCGCCACGTCCTCCAGCTCGTGCGCTTCGTCGAAGACGATGGCGGCGTAATCGGGCACGAGGCTTGAGAATTCCATCTGCCGCAGCGCCAGGTCGGCAAAGAAAAGATGATGGTTGACGATGATGATGTCGGACTCCGCGGCGCGCTGGTGCATCCAGGTGATGAAGCAGCGATCGAACTGCTTGCACTTCTGGCCCGTGCAGGTTTCCCTCCGCGCGTCGATGCGGGGCCAGAGCGAGCTTGAATCCGGCAGGATATCCAGCTCGGCACGGTCGCCGGTCTCGGTCCGCTTCTCCCATTCGCGAATCCGCGCGTAGTGTTCGACCTCGTCCAGTCCATCCAGCACCGGCTGCTGCTCGATGTCGTAGAGCTTCTGCCGGCACAAGTAGTTCTGCCGGCCTTTCATCAGCGTGGCGCGGATCTCGGGAAACAGCTTCTTCAGAAACGGAATGTCTTTGAAGAAGACCTGCTCCTGAAGGTTTTTGGTTCCCGTCGAGATTACCACGCGCCGCCCGCTGCGGATGATGGGCACCAGATACGCGAGCGTCTTCCCGGTGCCGGTGCCCGCCTCGGCGATGAGATGCCGCCGATTCTCGAGCGCCGACTCGACGGCTTCCGCCATCTCAAGCTGCGACGGGCGGTACTCGTAATTGGGGTGGTGGCGCTCCAACCAGCCGCCCCGCCCGAAGATCTTCTCGAGCGTCGCCTTCGCCGCCGATTTGTTGTTGGATGTTGCCATCAACAAGATTTCAGATTCGAGATTTGCCAACCTGAATCGACTGCTGCCGCCCCTGCCGCCCAGGAGTTGTTTTTGCCTTCTGCCTTCTGCCTTCTGCCTTCTGCCTTCTGCCTTCTGCCTTCTGCCTTTCCCTAACTCCTCGTCTTGATTCCCAACTTCCTGAGCAGCTTCCGTACTTCTCCCGGAGCCTGCGAAGACTTGGCGGTGCGAACCCAATCCGTTCCCAGATCTGCGGCCAGTTTTCGAAAAACCCGCGCGCGCTGCTGCTGATTGGGAATGAGTCCCATCACCTGCCGACGCGCCTCGCGCATGAACCGCAAATAGGCACGATAGTCGCTTCCCACCGTCGCCTGGAGCTGCTTGCGCAGGCGGCGGGCCAACGTGGGGCTGGCGCCGGAAGTGGAAATCGCCACCAGCAGATCTCCTTGGGAAAACGAAGCGGGGAGAAGGAAGGTCGAATCCCGCGGATTATCCGCCAGGTTGACGAATGCGCCCGCCGCCTCGGCATCCCGGCGAATCGCCCGCTGTGTCGCGGGATCATTGGTGGCAGCGAAGACCAGCGCCGCGCGCTTCAGGTCTCCTTTTCGGTAAGCCCGCGCCGTGACGGCGACCTTTTGTTTCGCGGCCAGCAGTGCCAACCGCGGCGTCAGCCTTGGGCTAATGACGTGCACTGTAGCCTGAGCGCGGACCAGACCTCGCACCTTGCGCTCGGCGACCTTGCCGCCGCCCACCACCACAACGCGCCGCCCGCGAAGGTCCAGGAAGATGGGATAGTACTGCATCGGCTTGACACTTCCTTCACAGGAAGTCTAAGTTGACTCCGTGGGTTGACGCGCCGTCGAACGGTTGTGCGCGGCGCCTCCAAATCAGGAAGGATACCACAGAGGTCGTATGCCCGGGCACGACGCTCGGCTTTGCGCGTGCCCGGCGGGAGCCGCGTTTCGGTTTTGGAAACAATCCTCGACTCTCGACATCTGCCATGCCCAAACTCCCTCGCGTAGCGATTCTCGGTCGGCCCAACGTAGGAAAATCCACGTTGTTCAACCGCATTTGCGGGCGGCGGCGAGCCCTGGTGGGTGACGAGCCTGGCATGACTCGCGACCGCCTCTACGCGCCCGCCGAGTGGTGTGGCAAGCCCTTCGAAGTTGTGGATACCGGCGGCATGATTCCCGCCGACCCCGACCTGATGGCCGGAGAGATCGTCCGCCAAGTCCGCGTGGCGATTGACGACGCCGCCCACCTTGTTCTGGTGGTGGACGCGCGTGAAGGCGTCCTGCCGCTGGACGAGGAACTGGCGCAGCTCCTGCGCCGCACGGGCAAGCCGCTTTCCCTGGCGGTCAACAAAGTTGATACGATCCGCCATTCGCCGCTGGCCGGAGAGTTTCATCGCCTGGGTTTTCCGGATGTCTTCCCCATTTCCGCCGAACACGGGCTGGGTGTGGACGATCTGCTGGACCGTGTGACGGCTGGCTTCGCTCGCCAGGCCGACGTCACCGCCGAACCCGAAGAAGAATCGGTGCGCGTGGCCATCATCGGCAGGCCGAACGTGGGCAAATCAACACTCCTGAATCGCCTGTTGAACGAAGAGCGGTCCATCGTCACGCCCCTGCCCGGCACCACCCGCGACGCCGTGGACGCGGAATTCGAGCGCAACGGCCTGCACTTCCGCTTCGTGGACACGGCGGGAATCCGCCGCAAGGGCAAGACCAAATTGCTGGTCGAGAAGCTCAGCGTCATTCAAGCCCGCAAGCACCTGGAGCGCGCCGACGTGGCGCTACTCATTTTGGACGCCGTGGAAGGCATCACCGCCCTCGACACGCACATCGGCGGCTACGCGCACGAAAGCCACCGCTCGGTCGTCCTGGTTGTCAACAAGTGGGACGCGGTCAAGAAGGGACCGACCACGACGAACGAGTATCTGCAAACCATTCGCCGGCGTATGAAGTACCTCGACTACGCGCCGGTGGTTTTCGTCTCCGCATTAAAAGGACAGCGCCTGGTTGAGTTGCTTGCCACCGTCGTCGAGGTTGCCCAGGCGCGCCGCCGCCGCGTGAGCACGGGGGAGATGAACCGCTTCCTCGCCGAAGTTGATTTCCAGCGGGCCACCAGCCCGAGCGGCAAACCCACGCGCGTCTACTATTTGACCCAAGCCGCCGCCGCACCACCCACTTTCGTCGCATTCACCAATCGATCCGGCAAGCTGCACTTTTCTTTCGAACGGTTC
>DATKYV010000119.1:0-18810 GCA_035528275.1 Terriglobia bacterium
CAGTACAGCTCGTCGTGATCCGCGAAAAATCCGATTTGGCGGTCGGTCTTATAGAGGATGGTGTAGGTGTAATCTGCTTCCCGTAGGAAGACGTCGCCTCGGCCGATGCGGACTCTCTTGCCGTTGCTCAGGTTTTCTACCTCGAAATGTTCGGGCTTTCCATCCCGCTCAACCTCCAGAACCTCAAAACCCACGTTGTACTGGAACCCATTCCGGTCTTTGTAGCGCGTGGGGAAATCACGAAAGATGCCGCGTTGAATCTTCTGTCGGCGACAGCGCACCTTGATCGTTTCCCGCACCGTCATGGAGCCATCACGGTCCACCGTGATGTCGCTGTGATAGGCGAGGATTCTCTCCGAGTCATCCTGACCGAGAGCGGGCGGGGATAGAGTCAACAGCAGGAAAACCGCCGCCATCGCCACACCCGCGGCGCGCATTGAAGAAGTCTTTTCTTCTCTCATCGACAACCACCTTCCGCCATTTGCCGCACAGCGGCGAGAAAGAAGTAGCAAACCGAGCCGACAATTTCCAGCGCTTTCTCCGCCCCCTGATGACGGGCAACCGGACTTCAATCCCTCCTTGAGTTTCCGACGGTCGCCCTGATCTTTTCTCACACGCGGAAAATGCGCCCCGTGACTTTCAGCACCAGACCCCGCGGCAGGAATCGTTGCGCGAAAACGCCCAGCTTGTTAAGGAGACGTGGCACCACAAGCCCGCCCCTGCGGTCCAACGCCTGGAGAGCCGCCGCCACCACTTGTTCCGGCGGCTGGATGCCTCCTGGCAGCTTCGCCCGTCCATAACCGCTGGCGCGGAAGAAATCGGTTTTCGTCCCTCCGGGGCAAAGCGTCACGACAGTGACGCCCAAGGGGCGCAATTCCTCCCGCAACCCTTCGGAAAAGCTCGTGACGAAGGCTTTTGTGGCCGCGTACGTGGCCGTGTAGGGAATGGGCTGGAAGCTGGAGGTTGACGACACGTTGATGATGGCTCCCCGCCCATCCGCCACCATCTCGGGGAGCAACAAGTGCGTCAGTTCGGCCAGGGCCAGGACGTTCAAGCGGATCATTTCTGATTGGCGTTCGAGGGGAAGCTCCCAGAATCGGCCCCGCGCACCGAATCCCGCGTTATTGACCAGCAAATCGATCTTGAGTTGGCGATTGCGGAGGGTATCCGCCAGCCTGCCGGCCGCGCCCGCCTCCGCCATGTCAGAGGAAATAGGTTCGGCGACAATTCCGTGCCCGGCGCGCAGCTCCGCCGCCAGAGACTCGAGTTTTTCCTTGCGCCGGGCCACCAGTACGAGATTCCGGCCCCGCGTGGCGAGGGCTCGCGCAAAACACTCTCCGATCCCGCTCGATGCGCCGGTAATGAGGGCGTAGGGGGGTTGGGCCATGGGCTTATGACCTCCGGGAAGCCCCGGCCGGAGGGCGCGGGGCGCGGGTTCGGCGTCCGGATTTCGGCCCCGGGGCGTAAGCGGGGTTCACATGACGGCTGCCGCGCTCCACGAGCCTCTCGGCCTCGGCGCGACTGGCGATTCCCCCCCGTGCGCCGAGTTTGGTGCAGTTCAGCCCCGCCATGGCGTTCGAGAAGTCGAGGATTCGGTGCATCTCCCAACCTTGAACGAGACCGTAGATGAATGCCCCGTGGAAAATGTCCCCGGCTCCCGTGGTGTCCAGGGTTTCGACGACGAACCCCGGCGAGTAGCAAAACTTCCCCTGCCAATAGACCAGAGCCCCGTCGCGCCCCAGGGTCATCCCCGGAGCGCGGATTCCGTACTCGCGGGCCATGAACTCCAGGACGCGGAAGGGGTCGTTGTTTCCCGTGACCGCGGGGAGGAAGTTCGCGGAAGCCACCAGGTAGTCGATGTAGGGGAAGAGCCTCTCCACCTTTTTGTAGACCGTATCCAGGTCCGCGACCACCGGGATGCCCGCCTGCCGTGCCCAGCGGGCGGCCAGCGTGCAGGCTTCCACGTCGCATCCGTCCAGGTGGAGGACATTGGCTCCCTTCAGAATCTGGGGAGTCAGTTCAGACGCCCTCACCGCCAGCCGCCGGTCGCGGTCCCAGAAGACCGTGCGCTCGCCCGTCGCCTGATCGACGATGATGTAGGCGAGCTGGTTGGGGGTGTTTCGGGCCATGGATGTGAAGCGCACGTCCAGGCCCTCTCGTTTTAGACTCGCCAGTTGGTATCTGCCCCCCTCGTCATCCCCGACCTTGCCGATGTACCGGGCGCGAAGACCCAGGCGGCGGCAAGTGACCAGCGCCGTCGCCACTTGGCCGCCCGCCTGCCGGGAAACTGAAACCACCCGCTCCTTGCCTCCCAGGGCAGGGAATTCGCGGACGATGATCACGGTGTCGGTGGCGTTCAGCCCCAGGCCAACCACATCGATTCGAGATTTGGGCAATTGCGACCTCCCGCACGCGGGGAAGGGACAATCTACTCAGGCACCGCGCCCGAGGCAACAGAAAATATGGCTGGATCGCAAGCGTAGTCTGGTCGATCGGATTGCCCTTCCTCCCTGGCCGCTGGTCTCCCTTCGCGGGGCAGGGGCGGCGGGCTGGAGCGGTGGAGCTATCCACAGCCACGTCTGATAATTTTTGTGGGTCGGGGTCGCGCTTAACATAATAAGTTTTCCACAAAACATTAGATTTTTTCCGCAAGCGACGGCAGGGCCAGGGGTTAGCGAGAAGGTGTGCTGCGAAAATTGGGAAGATATCGGCGGAAAGACGAAAGGAGATTTTCCGCGCGGGCGCCCTGTCATCGCCTGCGGATGGAAGGGGAAATCCTGCGATGTTGGCGGCATGGAGAGAAGCGAAATCATCGCTGGTTTGAGTTAGGTGCTTGGCAGCTCCTGTGGCTCCCCCACTTTTCTCTTTCCGCCCGGGGGGGCTTATGCTAATTTTCTTGGCTGGTCGGCGCGTCGACATTGGCACAGAAGAGATGCCTCTGCGCGAAACAGAAGCTATCGTCCTCAGGACTTACCGCCTGGGCGAAGCCGATAAGGTGGCTTCACTCCTGACGCGGCAACTGGGGCGGCTGAGGGCTGTGGCGGCAGGGGCCCAGCGGCCCAAGAGTCGTTACGGTGGTACACTGGAACCCCTGAGCTATGTCCGCCTCGTGATCTTTGAGCGCGAAAACCGCGACCTGCTTCGCCTGAACTCGGCGGAATTGATCGAGACCTTTTTCGATATGCAGAAGGACTACCGCCTTCAGGTCGCCGCCCAGTACATGGCCGAAGTCAGCGAAAAGTTCTTGCCCGAGCGGGAAGTGAACGAGCGGGCCTTCCGCCTGCTGGTGACGGTACTCCGGGCCCTGAAGGGATCCGGGGAGGTCAATCGCCCGCTGGTGTATTTCGATTATTGGCTCCTCAGGGTGGGAGGGTTTCTGCCCGCTCTGGACCGTTGCGCGGTTTGTGGCCGGAGCCTGAGCGAGGGGGAGGGCTACTACGGCCCGGGTTCGGAAGGGCTCCTCTGCGGGGATTGCCGGACGGCGGCGGCCCGGGAAACCGTTTCGATGGATGCTCTGGCCGCTATCCGCGAAAGCTGTAAGGCTTCCCTGGCGGACTGGCTGGCTGCCGAGAAGCCGGTTGCGGGGTCCCGCCAAGTGCGGCGCTTTCTTGAAGAGATCATCGAGTCGCACCTGGAGAAGAAGCTGGTCACCCGGCCGCTCTTGAGCGCGGAAGTTTGATGTGACTGCGACGCGGCGAGGCGCCGCCCGCCAGCAAATTCCATGGCGAAAACGCGAAAGCGAAAAAAACCGGTTACCACGGCGGGCCCCAGCTTCCAGGAGATGCTCCTGCGCTTGAGCCAGTTCTGGGCGCGGCAGGGGTGCGTCCTGGCGCTGCCCTATGACCTGGAAGTAGGCGCGGGCACCATGTGCCCGGAGACCTTCCTGCGCGTCCTGGGTCCGGAGCCTTGGCGTGTGGCTTACGTCCAGCCCTCGCGCCGCCCTGCGGATGGCCGCTACGGCGAAAACCCCCACCGGCTCTTCAAGCACACCCAGTTTCAGGTGATCCTCAAGCCCCCGCCCGCCGATATTCAAGACCTCTTTCTCGAGAGTCTGGTGGACATGGGGATCGACCTCGGACTTCACGACATCCGCTTCGAAGAGGATAACTGGGAAGCTCCGACGCTGGGGGCGTGGGGGATCGGCTGGCAGGTGGTCCTGGACGGCCTGGAAATCACCCAGTTCACCTACTTCCAGCAATGCGGCGGCCTGGACCTGGAACCCATCAGCGTCGAGCTGACTTACGGCCTGGAACGCATCGCCGCTTTCCTCCAGAACTCGCCTGACGTCTACCAGGTGCGCTGGAATGACTCGGTGACTTACGAAACCATGCGCCGCGACGAGGAGCTGGAATTCTCGGTCTATGATTTTGAAGCCGCCTCACCTCAGACGTGTCGCACGCTTTTTGAGCTGCACGAGGCCGAGGCGGTGCGGCTGCTGGGGGCCTATGCGATGTGGGATGAGGCGGAGCGCGCCCGGTTCCCGCTGCGCAAGGTCTACGATCTCTGCCTGAAATGCTCCCACCTTTTCAATATCCTCGACGCCCGCGGGGCCATCAGCGTGACCGAGCGCGTGGCGCTGATCGGCCGGGTGCGCAAGCTGGCCTGCGAGGTCGCGGCCATTTACGTCGAAAGGGAACCGGTGATGGTGGAGGTTGAACCCGCGTGAGCGAATCCGCCAAGCTCCCCCTGCTGGTCGAAATAGGCTGTGAGGAAATTCCTGCGCGGTTTCTGGAGGATGCTCAAGCCGGCTTCGCCAAGAGCCTGGAAGCGGGCCTGCGCGAAGCGAGCCTTCTGGTTGAGTCGGGGTCTTCCCCCGAGTCCTTTTCGACCCCGCGCCGCCTTCTGGCATACGTCCCGGAGCTTCTGAAGACGCAGCCGGACAAGGTGGAGGAGATCCTCGGCCCGCCCGTCCAGGTGGGCCTTGATAAGCAGGGCAAGCCCACCCGCGCCGCCGAGAGCTTTGCCGAGAGGAATGGCGTGAAGTTCAAAGACCTGGCCAAGGTGACGACGGCCAAGGGCGAATACCTGGGCCTCAAGAAGACGACTCGCGGCCGGCCAGCCCTGGAACTCCTTCCCGGCATCATCACCACCGCCGTTGGGTCCTTGACCTTTCCCAAGAGCATGTACTGGCTGGCAAAGGCAGGGCCTCGCTTCGTGCGCCCCATCCGCTGGGTTCTGGCCCTGCTGGGTGAAGGGAAACAGGCGGAAGTGGTGGCCCTCGAAATCGCCGGCGTAAAATCCGGCGACCAGACATACGGCAATCGGTCGGTAGGCAAGGATGCCATCCGCGTCGAGGGCTTCGAGGATTACTCCAAGAAACTGCGCCTCAACCAGGTGGAATTCATTCCCGGGCAGCGGCTCGAGTGGTTGATGTATGAAGTTAAAGAATTACTTGAACAATCGTCTCTAAACGTTGTGGAAGATAAGTGGCTTGAGCAATGGTTTGTGAACTCAACCGAGTGGCCCAAGCCCCTCCTCGGCGAATTCGATGAGCGCTTCCTGCGCCTGCCACGTGAAGTGTTGGTGACCGTCATGCGGGACCACCAGAAGTACTTCGCCGTCGAGGACCAGAAAGGGAAGCTCCAGCCGAAATTCGTCGCCATTCTCAATCGCGCCGATGATCCCAAGGGTCTGATTCGCCAGGGACACGAGCGGGTGCTCGCCGCGCGATTCACCGACGCTGAGTTTTTCTGGGACGCCGACCAGCGGATTTCGCTGCGCGACCGGCGGGAGACACTCGAGAAGGTCACCTACGAGGCCGAGCTGGGCAGTTACGGCGAGAAGATTCGGCGCATGCGGGCGCTCGCCTCGGTAATCTGCTCGGTTCTGGAATCTGCGGGCAAGCTGAGTGGGGAAGAGACGAAGGACGTGCTGGAGGCTGTGCAACTCTGCAAATGCGACCTGACAACCCAAATGGTGCAGGAGTTCCCGGAGCTCCAGGGGGTTGTGGGCGGGCTTTATGCCCGTGCCCAGGGTGAGAAGGCGGAAGTTGCCGACGCCATCTACGACCACTACCTGCCAGTGGCATTCGAGGACCGCGTTCCACGCGGTGTGGTAGGCGCCGTGGTGAGTCTTGCCGACAAGTTGGATAGCGTGGTGGGGGGATTTGCTGTGGGGCACGAGCCCACCGGCTCCAGCGACCCGTTCGCCCTGCGCCGGCGGGGGAACGGCATCATTAAAGTTTTACTTGAACATTCGCTTCCCTTGACCCTGCGCGAAGTGTTGCAGGAAGCCGTCAACGTTCTGGATATCCAGTGGCAGAAGCCGCAAGGCGAGGTCTTCGCGGCACTCCGGGAGTTCTTTGAGGAGAGATTGCGATACGCCCTGGAGACCGCCTACGGGCTTCCCTTTGACACCGTGCGCGCCGCCTTGGGAGCGGGGTGGACCTCACCGCTGGGGGCGTTGCAGCGCGCCCAGGCGCTGGAAAAAATCCGCGGCGGCGAGAATCTCGCCGCCCTGTCGCTGGCCGCCAAGCGGATCAAGAACATTCTGGCGAAGTCGGCGACAGCCAGTGACTGGCAGCCCGGGGAAGTGGATGAGAAACTGCTGGAGGCGGGGCCCGAGCGTGCCCTTTTCGAGGCGTTTCAGGCTGTAGAGCCTGAGGCCGGCACGCTGGCTGATTCCGGCCAGTATGAAGAGGCTCTGGAAGCCATCGCCGGGCTGCGTCCTGCCGTGGACGACTTCTTCGACCACGTCCTGGTGATGGCGGAAGACCCCGCAGTGCGGCAGAACCGCCTTCGTCTGCTGGGGAAGCTCGATAAGCTCTTCTCCAGCATCGCCCAGTTCGCCGAGATGGCCGGTGGCACGTCCAATGTCGACGCGTCGACATCGGCGGGATAACGCCGGGGCCCCCGGCCGCGGTCAAAGATTAAAGTTTCCGAAGCGGGGTGCAGGGTGGCGGGTGCCGCCCGCGCCCGGCCAAGTCTGACCCCAAAAAGGAGCAGCAATCATGGAGAAATACGTTTATGCGTTCGGTGGCGGTAAAGCCGACGGCAACGGTGAGATGAAAGATGTCCTGGGTGGCAAAGGCTCGGGGCTGGCCGAAATGACCAACGCCGGCCTGCCCGTTCCGCCCGGATTCACCATCGTCACGGACGCCTGCCGCGTTTACTTTGAGAACGGGAACAAGCTCCCCCAAACCATCCGCGAGGAAACCAGCCAGGCGCTGGCGAAGCTGGAGGGCCTTTTGGGGCAGAAGTTGGGCGACCCGGCTTTACCCCTTCTGGTTTCCGTGCGCTCGGGCGCGAAGTTTTCCATGCCCGGCATGATGGACACCATCCTCAACCTGGGCATGAACGACCGAATCGTTGAAGCCTTCGCCCGCAAGACCGGGAGCCCGCGCTTTGCCTACGATAGCTACCGGCGGTTCATCCAGATGTTCGGGAACGTCGTCCAGGAAATTCCCAAGGGGGAATTCGAGCACATCTTTGACGGCCAGAAAAAGAAGCGCCGGGCCAAGCTCGATACCGAGCTCACTGCCGAAGACCTGAAAGAAGTCATCGCCGGGTACAAGAAACTCGTAAGGAAGAAGACGGGCAAGGACTTCCCTCAGGAACCTCGAGTACAACTTGATATGGCCGTCGAGGCGGTCTTCCGGTCCTGGTACAACCCGCGGGCCAAGACCTATCGCCGCATGAACAAGATCTCCGACGACCTGGGGACCGCCGTGAACGTGCAGACCATGGTGTTCGGCAATATGGGAGAGACCTCGGGTACGGGCGTGGGCTTCACGCGCAATCCGGCAACCGGCGATCCCGAGTTCTATGGCGAGTTCCTGATGAACGCCCAGGGCGAGGACGTGGTGGCGGGCGTGCGCACGCCCGTTCCCATTGTGGAGTTGAAGGGAATCATGCCGGAGGTCTACGACCAGCTTCGCGAAATCACCAATCGGCTGGAAAGGCACTACCGCGACGTGCAGGACTTCGAATTCACCATCCAGGAAGGCAAGCTCTACATGCTCCAGACGCGCAACGGGAAGCGCACCGGAAAGGCGGCGGTGAAGATCGCCGTGGACATGGTGCGCGAGGGGCTCCTCAGCCCTCAGGAAGCCCTCCTGCGCGTCGACCCGGAGCAGTTGAACCAGTTGCTCCACCCCGTGCTGGACGAATCGAAGCCGCTCAAGACCGTCGCCAAGGGCCTCCCGGCCTCGCCCGGTGCGGCGGTCGGTCGCGTGGTGTTCACGGCGGACGACGCCGTCAAGGAGGGGAAAGACCATCCCGTGGTGCTGGTTCGCGCTGAAACCGTTCCCGACGATATCCACGGCATGGAAGTGGCGGTGGGAATTTTGACCTCGCGCGGCGGGATGACGTCCCACGCCGCCGTTGTGACGCGGGGTATGGGCAAGCCCTGCGTGGCCGGCGCCGGCGACGTGGAGGTGGACGCCAAGAGCCGCCAGATGAGGGTGGGCAAACTGACCATCAAAGAAGGCGACTGGATTTCTCTCGACGGCACCACGGGGCGTGTCATTCTCGGCAAAGCCAACCTGGTGGAGCCGGACCCTCACAGCGGCGAATTCGCCGAGTTCATGAAGTGGGCCGACGAGTACCGTGAACTGGGCGTGCGCGCCAACGCTGACATCCCGCGCGACGCCACGGTGGCCAGAAAATTCGGCGCCGAAGGAATCGGTCTGTGCCGCACCGAGCACATGTTCTTCGCCCCCGACCGCCTGCCCCACGTGCAGCGCATGATCATGGCCTGCAAAGATACCCAGGATGCCAAGGAAGCCGCCAGATACGAGAAGGAGCGCCGCGCGGCCCTCGCCAAGCTCCTGCCGCACCAGCGCAAGGACTTCTTTGGGTTATTTAAGGCCATGGACGGGCTGCCGGTGACCATCCGCACGCTCGACCCGCCGCTTCATGAGTTTCTGCCCAAGCGTGAAGAACTGATGGTGGAGATCGCGGTGCTCGAAGCGAAGAGAAAGAAGACTCCGAAGCTCAGCAAATTGAAGAAGCTGCTGGCAGTAGTTGAAGGCTTACATGAGTTTAATCCCATGCTTGGGCTGCGAGGATGCCGGCTGGGCATCATGTATCCGGAGATTACCGAGATGCAGGCCCGGGCGATCTTTGAGGCCGCCTGCGATTGCAAGAAGCAGGGGTTCGAAGCCAAACCCGAGGTCATGATTCCATTGGTGGGCGAGGTAAAGGAGTTTTCTGCCCAGAAGGAGATCGTCAACCGCGTGGCCAAGGAGGTTTTTGCCAAGAAAGGCGTCGAGGTCGAGTATCTGGTGGGCACCATGATCGAGTTACCCGCTGCCGCCCTTTCCGCGGCGGAGATTGCCCAGGAGGCCGAATTCTTCAGCTTCGGGACAAACGACCTGACACAGACCACCTTCGGGCTTTCGCGTGACGACTGCGGGAAGATCATCAATGCCTACGTCAAGCAGAAGATATGGCCGGCCGACCCGTTCGCGGTACTCGACCCCAAGCGCGTGGGGCGATTGCTGAAGCTCGGCACCGCCGAGGGCAGAGTAGGCCGCGCGAACCTGAAAGTGGGGATTTGCGGGGAGCACGGAGGCGACCCCTCCTCGATTGAGGTTTGCGCCGAGGCGGGACTGAACTACGTGAGCTGTTCGCCCTATCGCGTGCCTATCGCCCGACTGGCCGCCGCCCAGGCGGCGCTTAAGAAATCGGCCTCCAAAGCCTACTCGACGGCATGATGCGGGTAGAGAGTGGGGAACCCGACTAAGTTAAAGTAATACTTTAAGTATTGAGTTTTGGCCCTGGGGGCGTCGTGCTTTCGGGGCCGTTCTATTTCCGAATCAGGGTTAGAGCGCAGCATGTCGACGCGTCGACAATGAAGGGCAGTGACAAGTGGCCAGTGGCAGGTGGCAAGCGAAGAGCCGAACCGCCCTTGACTCTCGACCCGCCCACACTCCTCCTGCCATTAGGTCCGGACCCGCAGCAGCAGATAAACCCCACCCAGCCCGAAGAAGACATCGGGAGACCAAGCGGCCACCAGAGGCGGAAGCTGGTGCAGGTTGCCCATCGCCTCGAAGAGGCTGGAGAGCGACCAGTAGAGGAGGGCGATGGCAATGCTTAGGGCAATCCCCGAAATCGCGCCCTTGGGCCCCGTAGTCAGCGCGAAAGGGATGCCAATCAGCGTAACGACGAAGGCGATGAGCGGGAAGGAGAACTTCCGATAGAACTGAACGCGCAGCCGCGCCACGTCAAACCCGCTTTGGGCCAGCTCATTGATGTAGGTGCGAAGCTCCCAGGCGCTCATTTGCGCGGAAGGCTTCACCTCTTTCTTGAAGTATGCGGGCTCCTCCTGGAATTCGCGGAAGGTGGCCACCGAGAAAGGCATGTAGTTCGTCACCCGGTCACCCTCGAGGTCCCTGACCCAGCCGTTAATCAACACCCACCCGCGGATGGGCGACTCCCAGAAGGCGCGCGTCGCGTAGACGCGCCGCTTCAGCTGGAATGTCGCCTCATCAAACTCGAATACTGAAAGCTGGGCGAACGTGTTGTCATCGGGATCGAAGAAGCGGTAATGGTAGATGTGGCTGGTCTGGCCGAAAATCCACTGGCGGTCGGGCCGGTAGTAGGTTTGAGCCGGCTTGCCTTTGATCTCGTTTCGCAGGGCGTCTTGACGCTGGTTGGTCCGGGGAAGGTAGGTATCTTCGAGGACAAACATACCTACGCTCAACATCCCGGCGACCACCAGGATGGGCGCCGAGGCCCGGTAGATGCTGATTCCCGCCGATTTGAGTGCCGTGACCTGGTTCGTCTTGGTGAGAATTCCGAAATTGACCAGGGTGGCCACCAGGACGCTCAAGGGCAGCATTAGGTAGATGACCTGCGGGGAGAGGAATCGGAAGTAGTCGAGCACGACCCCTACGCCGATGCGGTTGCGCACGATGTCGCCCAGGAGCTGGAAGAAATCGAAGATCATGTAGATACCCGCAAAGGTGACGAGCAAAAGGACGAAGTAGAAGAACCAGCCGCGCAGGATGTAGAGGTCGAGGATCAGGAAGAACCGGTCGCCCGTGGAGCGGGGGTGCAGAATTTCGTCTTCGGGAGCCTGCCGCTTGCTTTGTTCCCGCAGTCTGCGCCGGTGCTGCCACCCGCGGATGAGCTCTTCAAACCACTCCTGGATAAACTGCAGCCGCAGCCGGACTCGCCGCATGTGCGTCAGCATCAGAACGCCGGCAATCCCGAAGGCGGCGTTGGCGATCCAGAGGCCGATCGCGGGATTCAACCGGCCCTGCTTGGCGAAACCCAGGCCAAAAGCCATGAGGATGTAATAGACAAAGACCAGAGCCACGGTCGTCATCACACCCACGGCCCGACCGCCTTTGCGGGTGAAGATTCCCAGGGGGATTCCCACCAGCGCCAGGACCAGCGAGGCCACGGGCAACGCGAACCGGTAGTGAAGCTCCACCAGGGCCGCCTGGCGTTCCTCGGGAGCACCGGTGCTCCTCACCAGTTCCCCCAGCGAGAGGCGCGCCGGCACGCGACGCTCCTCCCTGGCGGCGACTCCCTGCTCGAGGGGGATGGGGATGTCGGTGTCAGTGAAGGACACGATGGAATAGCGTTCGGGATGCACGGGATCGATTTCGTGAGTGGTGCCGTGCTCGAGGTGCAGGGTCAAGCGCGGCGAGCGGCCGTCGTTGACAAGCACCCCTCTTTCCGCTAACGTGATTTTCGGTGCGCCGCCCTGAGTTGAGTCGGCGATGAAAACTCCCCGCCACTCCGAGCGCGAACCGGTCACGTCTTGCAAGTAAAGCAACAGGTTGGGGAATTGTTCCAGAAAGACCCGCGGCTGGATCTCGTGGGGCGCTTCGCTCGCCCTGAATCCCTGCTCCATGCTGCGGAGTTGGCGCAGCGCTTGGGGCGCCAAAGCCAGACTCATCACAGAGGCGACGGCCCAGCCGGCCAGCGCGAAGATCATCACGGGCCGCACGAACTGCGACAATCCGATTCCGTTGGCTCGCGCCGCGATGACTTCTCCGTCCGCTGACATTCGGCTCAGCCCGATCAGGATCCCCACCAGCACCGCCATGGGAATGGTCATCACCAGGATGCCGGGGAGGGGCAGCAGAAACAGGGTGAGAATGCTGGAGAATGGCATGCTGTGCCGGACCACCATTTCCAGCAGCCGGCCGATCTGCGGCACGAAGATCAGGAATGTGAAAACCACCAGCCCCAGAATGGAATGAGAGGAAATCTCTTTCAGGATGTAACGGGTTAGAATCCGCATGAAGGGTGCATCCGCCCTCAGTCCCGCCGGCCGGATTGAAAGGCGCGCTTAATCGCGCGCCTCATGCTAGCACACCGTTTCCTGAGCCGCAAAGGAACAGCCCCCGCCGCCATGGCCAAGACCTATCTCATGCTTCTCTGGCACATGCACCAGCCCTTCTACAAGGACTTGGCGGAAGACGTGTACGCCATGCCCTGGGTCCGACTCCACGCGCTGAAGGACTACTATGGCATGGTGGCCATGCTCCGGGAGTTTCCGAAGGTCCACATGACGTTTAATCTGGTGCCCTCGCTGGTGGCCCAGCTCGAAGATTACGCCCGGGGGACGGCGCGCGAGGCGCCCTTTGAGATCGCCTTCAAACCTGTCGACCAACTCAGCGAGGAAGACCGTCAGAACCTCCTGGCGTCTGTGTTTGAAATGCACCGCGAGAACCTCCTCAATCGCTTGCAGCGCCTCAAGGAACTCCACGAAAAAGCCCTGGCTGTGGGAAGCCAAAGCGCGCCCTGGCGGGCGTTCAGCCCTCAGGAGATCCTCGACCTCCAGGTGCTCTCGCAACTGGCGTGGTTCGATGAGGTCTACCGGACCTCGGATGCCGACATCGGCGGGCTTCTTGCCAAGGGAAGGGGATTCTCGGAAGAAGACAAGGTTATTCTACACAAGAAAGAAATCGAAATATTTAATGTAACACTTGAAGAATACAGGAGGGCCTTCGAGCGGGGTCAAATCGAGATTTCCACCTCTCCTTTCTACCACCCCATCCTTCCCCTCCTTTGCGACACGAACGTCGCCGCAGAGTCCCGGCCTGACGTCCGGCTGCCCAAAGAACGTTTCCGCCACCCGGAGGATGCCCGAGATCAGCTCCGTCGGGCGGTGGAGCTCATCGAGCGGGTGTTTGGGGCGCGACCGCGGGGCCTGTGGCCGAGCGAAGGCAGCGTTTCCGATGAGGTGCTTCGTCTGGCGGCCGAGGAGGGCTTCGAGTGGGCGGCGACGGATGAGGGTGTGTTGGCCCGCACGCTTCAGATCGGTTTCCACCGCCAAATCGACGGGAGCGTCTGGGGTGCTCAGGAGCTTTACAGACCCCATCGGTTCGAATCCGAGGGGCGGGGACTGTCCCTCTTTTTCCGCGACCACCAACTCTCCGACCTCATCGGGTTCGTCTATTCGCGTATGGACGCGCGTGAGGCTGCCGCCGATCTGCACAATCGGATTCGCGTCGCCGCCCACGGCAGCGGAAACCAGCCGGCGGTGGTTTCCATCATCCTGGACGGCGAAAACGCCTGGGAATACTTCGCTGGAAACGGGCGGGAGTTTCTGAAAAGCTTCTACGCTCGCCTCGACGCGGACCCGGGGCTCCAGGCGGTTACGGCCACCGAAGCCCTGGCCGTTTCGACCCCGGGGAAACTTACGCACATCGTTCCCGGCTCCTGGATCAATGCCAATTTCGACGTCTGGATCGGGGCCGAGGAGGACAACAAGGCCTGGGACCTTCTGTCTGCGGCACGCAATTTCTTTGCCCAGAATTCTGAACGACAGGGAATCGATTCGGAGAAGGTGAGGCTGGCCAGGGAAGAAATGTGGGTGGCGGAGGGAAGCGACTGGTGCTGGTGGTACGGCCCCGAACACTCCAGCGCCTACGACGAGGAATTCGACCGGCTCTATCGGAAACACTTGAGCAACATCTACCGGCTCCTGGATGGCTCGCCGCCTGACGAGTTGGCGGTTCCCATCAAGCGCCCGCTGGCGAAGGACTTGATTTCCCCGCCCACCGGGCAGATCGAGCCTCGCGTGGACGGCCGGGTGAGCAGTTACTTCGAGTGGCTGGGCGCGGGCATCTACACTCCCGATTACCGTTCCGGCTCCATGCACGGCGGCGCCGAGGCGCTGGAGGCGCTCTATTACGGCTACAACGACCACGCGCTTTACCTGCGCCTGGACTTCAGCCCGGCGCTGCTCGTGCAGCACCCCAGATTCGAGATTCGGATCAAAGTGGACGCCCAGAGCCAGGCGCGCTTTCAGGTTTCGGTGGGACAAGGCGGCCTCGGGGTGGTGCAGTTTTGGGTGGGGAACGAACAACTTCTCGTGCCGCTGGGCACCGGTGAGAAAGTGCAAGTTGCCTTCGACCGAATTTTCGAGTTGCGTCTGGACTATTCGCTCCTGGGCTTGCGCCCCGGAGAGAAGGCGCGGCTTCAGGTCTCCCTATGGACCCATGAATTGCCCCTGCAAGTTATCCCTTCCGAAGGGTGGTTGACATTGGAACTCACCCAGGACCTGGCGAGCTGGTAGCCGGCCGAAGGCGGAGGATTGGGACTCCCGCTCTCACAGCCCGGGGCCGATGTCGACACGTCGACATGCTCCGCTGGGCCGTCGCGAAGTGAAAACGGGCAATCCGCAAGCCCATGAAAGTGTTGGCTCCATTTATCTAACCTAAAGTAATACTTTAAGATTTGTTGGGTGTGATTAGTTCGCATTGCAGCCCTCCGGCAGCGGCCTCTCACAGACCGCTTGAGGCCCTACTTTTCCCAGAGCCAGTTAGGGACGATGACATCCACGGGCCGGGCGCCGACGGGAACGGTGGTGACCAGGGTGTTGCGGTCGGTGCGCAGGATGGCCAGGGCGCCGGCGGCGCTGTCGGCCACCGCGAGGAAGCGTTCGTCGGGGGTGAGGGCCAATGCGCGGGGTTCAGTCCCCACGTGCGCGACGGCCAGGGGAAGGCGATTCTCGACATTGAGCGCGGAAACCGAGCCGTCCCCGGCTGTAGCGATGTAGAGGACGCTGCCATCCCGGCGGATGATAGCCGCGGCCGGTTCCCGGCCCGTCGTCATAGTCTGCGAGATGTTGTTGTGGAAGGCGTCCACGAAGGTCAGGGTCGAGCCCGTGTCGCTGAGCACGAAGAGCTCGCCGCCGTCCGGTTTGAGCAGCAGGCTGCTGGGCCGCGAGCCGGTCTCGAGATTGGCCAGCATCTGACGTGAGGCAACGTCGACAGCGGAGACTTGGTCGGCTTCGCTATCGGCCACAAACACCTTGGAGCTGTCGGGAAGAATCGCCAAGGGCCCCGGTGACTTGCCCACCTCGGCCGAACCCAGGACCTTCCGCGACTCGGCATCGACAAAGACCAACTGGCCTTGGCCCGTGGCGGCAACCACAAGCGTTGCGCCGTCCGGCGTCAGCGCGAGGCCGGATAGGGGAGTGTCGAGGTTGACGCGGCCTGCTTCTTTTATTGCCTCACAGTCGATGAAGACCACCACTCCGGCGTTCGGCTCCAGCGCGAAGGCTCGCCGACCGTCAGGGGAGAATACCAGGTCGCTGGCCCTCTCGCCCACGGGCAGGGTTTTGGAGACGCGCAGTTCAGGAAAGCTGACCACGCTGATGCGCCCTGACGTGGAGACGACGTAGAGCTGGTGGCTTCGGGGGCGGGCAACGACTCGCGCCGGTCCATGCGCAACTGGAATGGAGGCGACGATGCGGAAGTCGGCCATGTTGACCGCGACCAGGGAATTTCTCGCCTCATCAGCCACAAAGGCAACGTAGGGCTTGGGGGGCGGGGTTTGCCGCGCGCAACTCGCGGCGAACAGGGCCGCCAGCACAAGGCTCATAAGAGGGCATGGCCAGGCAACGCGCACGGATGCAAACCCTCCAAATCCGGCGGTGGCCGGGTGCGCGGGGCAGCCGATTCGTGCTGGTCCGTCAAGGCGCGTGGGCAAGGTTCGCGAAACCTCTCACCGGGCTGGAGCGCTATTCCGAGGCGGCGGGTACCACAGGGTTGGAGCGGTCACCCGGAGTCGCGGGCCGGCCGAGGGTCCGCCCCAGGACGCCGGCGATGGCGGAAATCTGTTCCATCAGGGATTCGAACTCTTCGGGGTGAAGCGATTGATGTCCGTCTGAAAGCGCCTGGTCGGGTTGCGGGTGAACCTCTACGATCAATCCGTCGGCGCCCACCGCCACCGCGGCGCGCGAGAGCGGAATCACCTTGTCGCGCCGGCCCGTGCCGTGGCTGGGATCGACGATGATGGGCAAGTGCGAGAGGCGCTTGACGGCGGGAATCACGCTCAAGTCCAGCGTGTTGCGCGTGTGGTCGGCAAACGTCCGCACGCCGCGCTCGCAGAGGATGACGTTGTAGTTGCCTTCCGAGAGGATGTATTCGGCGGCCATCAAGAACTCCTCGAGCGTTGCGGACATCCCGCGCTTCAGCAGTACCGGCTTCGCCGAACGGCCGACGCGCTTGAGAAGCGAGAAATTCTGCATGTTGCGTGCGCCCACCTGGAGCACGTCGGCGTACTGCTCCACCAGATCGCAGTTCTCCGGATCGATGGTCTCCGTAACGATCAGCAGCCCGAACTTGCGGCGCACCTCGGCGAGGATTTCCAGGCCTTCCTCGCCCAATCCCTGAAAGCTGTAAGGGGACGTGCGGGGTTTGAAGGCTCCGCCGCGGAAAAGCCGCGCCCCCGCTTTTCGAACCCGCTCGGCTGCGGCAAAGGCCTGCTCGCGGCTCTCGACGGCGCAGGGCCCGGCGATGATGGCGAGTTCCTCTCCGCCGAACGTCACCTGGTTCTCGCCCGTCCCCACGCGCACCAGCGAGTCCTCGGCTTTTACCTCGCGGCTCACCAGTTTGTAGGGCTTCGAAACCCGGATGGCCTCGGCAACGCCCGGAAGGGTCTCAAACTCCGCCGGCTCCAGCGCCCCCTTGTTTCCGGTAATCCCGATGGCGGTGCGCTGCGCGCCGGGCATCGAGTGGGCGCGGTAGCCCATCGCCTCAATCTTCTGGCAGACGCGGCGAACATCTTCTTCGCTCGCCTGCGGCTTCATTACGATGAGCATGGTCCCTGCCTTCTACCCTAACGCGACGCGGTTGATCATGAGTAGTCTAGTGCAGCCCAGTGGCTTAGGCAATTGCCGCCAAAGCGTCGCGGCCCAGCCCGTGTGAAATCACGGCATTGCCTGTGGCGATTGCGCCCGCACCGTACCCACTTTTCTCCGAGCTCGACCCTCCGATTCCCCAGCCTCCAAGCCCCCGGATTTTGGGTTTGTTCGCCCAAGAAATGGCTTCGTTCGGGGCTCGTTTTAAAGAACGAACCCAAGTCCGACCCTGTGTTTTCAACAACTTAGTGGCTTCGTTTTTGCATTTTAACATCGTTTGTTGTTTGCGCCTTTTTGGAGACGGCCCAGTGGGCCGTCTTGGCGGTGAGACGTTCCACCGGAACGTCTCTACGTCTTTTTGAAACTCGTTCTGTGTTTTCATACACATAGCGGCTTTGCTTTTGCGTTTTCGCGCATTTGCGCGCTGATTGGTGCCGGTTCTACGTCCTTCAATTCACCATTCACAATTCACCATTCAGGTCCCACCGCGGAGACGCAGAGGGCGCAGAGAAGACCTTTCTCCTGTCTCCTGACTTCTGTCTCCTTACTCCTAAATCCTGGCTCCTGTCTCCTGACTCCCGCCTGCTTCTATTCCCACGCTAGCACACTGGAAAGCGCCCATGGCGAACAGTGAGAACAGTGAGACAGTTTTTTCAATCGGGTTGTTTTCAGCAGGGTAGGGGGTCGCCGCCGCGACCGTGCCACGCCGCAATCTGTAGCGCCGGTGTCCTCACCAGCGCTCGGGGCGGCGATGAGGACATCGCCGCTACAGCGGCGGATCCCCGCGCTGGCCACTGTGACGCTTTTGGCCGTCCTTGCTGTGCTCCTCGCCCCCAATGTCGCCGGCATGCGCGGTGGATTCACTCGTCTTCGGACACTGCCGACTGCGTCTCTGGCGGCTTGGTGGTGATCACGACGGCCTTTTCTTTTTCCGCCAAGTGGAAGAGTTCTTCGATGTCTTCCATCCGCACCGTGCCGTAATACCACTCGCCCGCCGAGAGGCTTTCGGCGCGCACAGCCCGGTAGATATCCAGAATCGATCGCTTGCCGTCCACGTAGTTGAAGGCTTCGCCCGCCATGAGCGGATGCAGGCTTTTGGGAGCTTCGATCTCCTCCTTACGCCGCAGGTAAGCGCCCAGCGGCTCCGCCCGGCTGGGGATGCGGCTGGCGAGCGCCAGCTCGCGCGCGCTCAGTTTCGGCAGCGTTTTCTCTCCGCTCAGCGCCTGGTACCACTCCGCAATGCGCCGGCGGTGATTGACCTCGGTGAGCTTCATGTCGGTAATCAGGCTGTCGAGGAGTTTTTTGAAAGCTTCGGGAGCAAATCTCCTTACCGACTCCAGCCCGGCGACCTCCCGGTCGTGGGCGCGGGCCAGCAGATTCACCGCGTCCTGGTAAGCGGCGGTTCGTTCCGCCGCTGGGGCTTCGACCATGCGGGAGAGGCCGGTGGCCAGGTCGTGCGAGATGCGCTCGCGCGCCTCGCCCGCCATCACCGCCATGAGCGTGGGGGCGTCCTCATCGCTGAGGTTGGCGAGATAGAGCGCGGCCCCTGCCACGGCCACGGCGTTGCGAGCGAGCTGCGTGGAGTCGATTTGCCAGAGGTCATCGCCCGACGAGTGGATGTATTCGTCGGGCCAGTTGGTGAAGGTGACGCCTGGGATGCCGACCTCGTTGAAGACAAGATGATCCGTGGAATCGAAGTAGTGGACCATCTGGGCGCGGTAGGGCTCGCGGCTGCCCAGCCGGGCGAAGATGGGGCGC
>DATKYV010000120.1:0-5832 GCA_035528275.1 Terriglobia bacterium
GCCATAAGCCAGGGTGTGCGGGCCGGCGGCGTTCTCCGCCACGTTGCCGCCGATGGTGCACGCCTTCTGGCTGGAAGGGTCGGGCGCGAAATAGTAACCATCGTCGGAAACCGCCAGGGTGAGATCCAAGTTGACGACTCCAGGCTGCAAACGAGCGCGTCGGTTTTCAAGATCAATTTCCAGGATCTTCTTCATGCGCGAAGTGACGATTACGATGCCGCCCTCGGTGATCACCGCCCCGCCGCTCAATCCCGTCCCGGCCCCGCGGGCAACCACGGGGAGCTTGGCCTGAGAAGCCATCTTAACGACGCCGACCACCTGCTTTGTGCTCGTTGGAAAAACCACGGCCTGCGGCAGGGTTGCCGACGAGAGAGCGTCGTATTCGTAGAGCATCAAGTCTTCCGGACTCGACAGGACGGCATCCGAGCCCACGATGCGACCCAGGTCACGAATTAGGGCGTTTGATTTCATGCGATCCGGTCCGTGAAGACCGTCGCGCTGGAGAAACTGAGTCCGCGGAGCCACACCGAAATTGTTACCTCAATCGTCCCGCGGAAGCGCTGCTTCCCGAGTATAGCGGAGGGTCTCGGGGAGCGTCAACGAATGCTCAAAGCTCATTCATCAGAAAAGGGTCGGCCGTCCATCTGCCCCTTTGGAGTGCGGCGGGATCAGACCACGATCCCGCGCGCTCCGATGGGCGGAATCTTGTGATGGGAAGAGGCGCCGCAAGGTAGAATACCAGACGCATGATTCCCATCCCGATTGGCGACAATATTCGCCGCCAGATTTTCTGGATTTCCACCCTCTCGCTGGTGCTCATCAATGTTGGAGCGTTCCTATTCGAGCTCTGGATGGGCCCCCGATTGAACGAGTTGGTCTTTTTCTTCGGCATCATTCCCGCACGCTATACGGTTCCCCACATTATCGCCCTGACCCCCGCCGGGGGACTGATCTTGCCTCTTTTCGCCTCCATGTTTTTGCACGGCGGCTGGCTCCACTTGCTCAGCAACATGCTCTTCCTCTTCGTGTTCGGACGAAGCATCGAAGACCGGTTCGGCCACCTGAAATTCCTGCTGATCTATCTGCTCAGCGGGTTGGGCGGCGCATTCCTTCACATCATTCTCAACGCGGGCTCGCGCGTCCCCACCATCGGCGCCAGCGGGGCGATCGCGGGAATCCTCGGCGCCTATTTCGTCAGCTTTCCGCGGGCGCGAATCACCACGCTCCTGCCTCTTCTGTTTTTCTTCTGGACGGTGCGATTGCCGGCACTGCTCCTGCTGGGATACTGGTTCCTGATTCAGTTCTTTTCGGGGTTTCAGATGCAGGCCATCGAGTCAGCCACCGCCGGAGGAGTGGCGTGGTGGGCGCACGTCGGAGGGTTCGCGGTGGGCTTGTTCCTGGCGATGGTCCTGCGGCCACGGCGCCGCCATCCGGTGGTTGATGTTCTATTCTGATGGGGAGGCGCTCCTGCGACCCTCCGTGTGCGGTGGCGCGCCGCAGTGACCCTTCCGTCGGCTCACTCCAACCTGGCGCAGATCCAATCGCCGACTTCTCGTGTGCCCAAGGATCCGCCGAGGTCCGGAGTCGTCTTGTCCTCATCGACGGCCTGGGAGACGGCGCTCTCGATTTCGGATGCCGCCTCCGAAAAGTCGAGATAGTCCAGCATCATACCCACCGTCAGGAGGGCTGCCAGGGGATTTGCAAGGTTCTTTCCCGCCAAGTCGGGCGCAGAGCCATGAACCGGTTCGAACATCGAAACGGCTCCGGGATGAATGTTCGCGGACGGCGCCAGCCCCAGACCTCCCTGGAGCTGCGCTGCCAGATCGCTCAGGATGTCACCGAACAAGTTGCAGGTGACGATAACTTGAAATTGTGCGGGGTTCTTCACCATCTCCATCGCCAGGGTGTCGACATAAAGATGCCGCGCCTCGATATCCGGATATCGCTTGCGCACGTCGGCAAATGCCCGCTGCCAAAGGCCGTGACCCTGGGGCATGGCGTTTGACTTGTCGCTCATGCAAACCTTCGCGAGCCCCCGGCGGCGCGCGTACTCGAAGGCGTAGACGAGGATTCGTTCCACTCCTTTGCGAGTGTTGACGTCTTCCTGGACGGCGACCTCCTCCGGAGTGTCACGCTTGAAATTGCCTCCCATGCCCGCGTAGAGACCTTCGGTGTTTTCACGAACGATCACGAAGTTGATGTCCCGTTCGATGCGGTCCTTGAGCGGACAGAGTTTTCGCGACAGCAGCTTGACGGGACGCTGATTCACGTAGAGGTCCAGGCCGAAGCGAATTCCCAGCAGGATGTCCACCGCGTATCTTAACGAGGGAATGCGAGGGTCACCCACGGCACCGATGAAAATGGCGTCGAATTCGCGCCGCAACATCTCAATTGCGCCCTCGGGGAGAGAAATGCCCTCGCGCAGGTATTTCTCGGCGCCCCAATCGAAGGTTGCCAGCTCCAGCAGCAGACCGCGCGAACCCCTCAGTTTCTGGAGGACCTTTACGACCTCCGCGGTTACGTCAATTCCGATTCCATCACCGGGAATAATTGCGATGCGTTTGCTCATCGAAGGTGCTGAGAGAGGGTTGAGTTTCGTTCTTCGTTCTTCGTTCTTCGTTCTTCGTTCATCATTCATCGTTCATCGTTTGGCTTGTCCCCTCTTCCCTGTTACCTTCCTCCTATGACCTTCTCGTCTCCCCGCTCGCGCTCTGACAGGTAGACACCGGAAAGGATCAGAACTCCACTGATGACAAAGGCTGTGGTTATTCGCTCTCCCAAAAGCCAGATGCTCAATGCAGTGGCTAACATGGGCTGCAAATAACCGAATGCCGCAACTCTGGACGCCGTGAGTTCGGTCAGCGCAACCGTGAACGCCAGGTACGCCACCACCGAGCCGAACACCGCCATGAATGCCAGCCCCCACCATACGGAAAAGGTGACCAGTCTCCAATTGACGTGAAGCACCGAGCGCAGGCCAAAAGGCAGCATCAACACGGAGCCCAGCGCAAAAGCCACGGTATTCATGGCAAGGGGTCGGTAGCGATTCCCCAGCCTCTTCACAATAATGGTGAAAAGAGCGAAGACAACGCTGCCAGCCAGCAGGATCAAGTCGCCCTTCCAGTGGCCGGCGTTTCCCCGGCCCGTCTTCGCGGTCGTCAAGACAGCGACCCCCACGAATGAAATCAGCATTCCGACAAACTTCAGCAGCGTCAGCGGCTCCATGCGCAGCGCGCAGGATAGTGCCAGGACAACCACCGGGATGAGCGCCACAACCATGCCCGTGTGCGCCGCCGAGGTTCTCGCCAGTCCGCCAATGAAGAAAAGCTGGTTGAAGGTGACTCCGCAGGCCGCCACGGCCAGCATGTCGAGCCATCCCCGACCGGTCAGCGGCGGCATGGCCTCTTTCCGCCAACTGAAGAAAACCACGGCAAACAGCAGTGCCGCCACGATCACTCGAAGCTGCGCCAGCGCCATGGGGCTGAGGCCCTTCAACGCCTCTTTTCCGGCGACGATGTTGGCCGCCCAGCAAAACGTTGCCAGAAGCATGAGCAAATGCATGCGCGCGTGGCTGTGTGCCATACGGCGGGCCGATGCGGAGGCGAGTTCCGAGGTGGCCGTGCTATTCAAAAGACTCCTTTCGAACCGTCGCTTTCTCGATGCGTTCCATGTTCGTTTCGAAACCCGTGCCGGGAGCCTGGGGGACGCGGATGGTGCCCTCCTTCGTTACCGTCACCTCCGGGTCGATGATGTCCTCGGCCCAATATCGCCGGCTGGCCGAAACGTCACCGGGAAGCGTGAAGCCGGGCAGCGTGGAAAGGGCGATGTTGTGCGCTCGCCCTACTCCCGATTCCAGCATGCCGCCGCACCATGCCGGAACGTTTCTCGCCCGGCAGACGTCGTGGACGCGGCGAGCCTCGGCAAAACCTCCCACGCGACCCAGCTTGATGTTGACGATCTTGCAGGCGCCCGCTTCAATCGCCTTGCGCGCGTCCTCGGCGTTGTGAATGGACTCATCGAGACAGATGGGCGTCGCGAGTTCGCGCTGCAGTTTGGCGTGATCGAGGATGTCATCCCATCCCAGCGGCTGCTCCACCATCATCAGGTAGAAGCGATCGAGCAGCTTCAGGCGCGGGAGGTCGGCGAGCGTGTAGGCGGAATTGGCATCCGCCATCAGCGGCACGCCGGGGAACTCGGCGCGCACGCGGTCGAGGACTTCGATGTCCCAGCCCGGTTTGATCTTGATCTTGATACGCTGATAGCCGGCGCCGATCTCGCGCCGGATCCTCCCCAATAATTCCTCAACTGAATTCTGAATCCCGATCGAAACGCCGCAGGGGATTTCGTCGAGCGTGCCGCCCACAAGCTTCGCCAGCGAGACGCCCTTCTGCTGGGCTTCGATATCCCACAAGGCGTTTTCAAGTGCGGCCTTCGCCATGTTGTGCCCGCGGATAGGACGAAAGCGAGGTGCGATGTCGCCCGCCGTGTTCCACTCTCCTTCCAAAGCCCAGAGAATGAGGAAGTCGCGCAAAATGTGCCACGCCGTTTCTGGCGTCTCGTGGCTGTAGAAGGGAGCCTCGCCGCAGGTCACTTCGCCCCAGCCGGTGAAGCCGTCAGCTTCAACCCAAACGAGAACGATTCGGCGCGTCGTAGTTTTGCCGAAGCTGGTCTCGAAAGAATGCATCAGCGGCATTCTGATTTCCCGAATTTCCACGCGCTTGATCTTCATGCGATGTACCTGAAATCGTTCTTCACTGTGGCTCAAGCCCCGCGCCGTATTCCCGGCTCGGCGAACCGGCTGAGAAGATACGCTCCCGAACGCTCACGCCGGTTCCCATCGCTTGGCAGTCGTCAACAACGACCTCTGGTTGCCAAGATCCGGAACCCTGCTATTTCTCCTGTCGCTTCACCTGCTCCCAAATCGCATCGAGTTCTTGCGGGCCGCACTCGCGAACCCGCCGGCCTCGCCTCGCCACTTCCTGCTCGAGCGCCCGGAATCGCCCCTGGAACTTTCGATTGGCGCGGCGCAAACAACTCTCCGGATCGCTCTTCAGGAAACGCGCCAGGTTGGAGACCGCGAAGAGCAGGTCACCCACTTCCTCTTCGGTGCGTCGCGTGCCGGCTGCTCCCGAATCCTTCACCTCCCGACGCAGCTCTCGGACTTCCTCTTCGATCTTGTCGAGCAGGTCCTCGACCTTCGGCCAGTCGAAACCAACCTCCGCGGCGCGCACGCCGATCTCATAGGCCTCGAGCGTCGAGGGGAACGACTCCGGGATACCGTCGAGCACCGACCCTTGCGGATCTTGGCCCGCAGGGTCCGCCGGTTTTTCCTGCTTCTTGACGCTCAGCCAGCTCTCCAAGGCCTCTTCCTCGGTGCGCGCGCGCTTCTCGCCGAAGACGTGAGGGTGCCGGCGGACAAGCTTGGCGTGCACGCGCTCGACGACATCTTCGATGGAAAAGCGCTTTTCTTCCTCGGCAAGCCGGGAGTAGAACAAGACCTGGAAAAGCAGGTCGCCCAGTTCGTCTTCGAGGGCGTCAAAGTCCCGCGCGCTGACCGCGTCCACCACTTCGTAGACTTCTTCGAGGAGCAAGCCCTTCATCGAGTCGTAATCCTGGGCGCGGTCCCAGGCGCACCCCTCCGCGCCGCGCAGACGCGCCACCAGCTCAACCAGTTTGCGTAGGTTTTCGCCGGCCAGGATAGCTCCCGCATACCCAGCGTTCGCTCGGAAAGAAAAACGGCGACGGGGTAATCAACTAATGTAACGCGCCGCGTGAGGGATTGGCAATAGAGGGTCGAGGCCGGTGGTGGTTGAGAAGGCCGGTTTGCTGTAG
>DATKYV010000121.1:0-10119 GCA_035528275.1 Terriglobia bacterium
CTCAAGCGAAACGCCCGGCTCGTGACCTCTTGCTTTCGCGAGTTGGCCAGGGGTCCGCCGCCATCAAGAGGAGCGCTGGGGTCCCAGACCCCGCCTTGGTCCACCAGGATGCGCGGTCGCTCGGTCCAGATGAAGGAACTCGAAAGGCGGCTGATCTCCGAGAAGTTGTGGTCCACCTTGAAAGTGAGCTGGGTCTGGTGGAACCAGGGGTCGTTCTGCCGGGGGAGGGCGCTGTTGTTGATAATCGCTCCGGGAACCTCCGGCAGATACCCACTGCGGAAGATATCCACAATGTTCTGCGAGACGGTGCTGATTTGGCCCGGGGGAATAATATTGCCCGGATAAACCAGTCCGGTCCCAGGTTGGAAAATCGCGCCCTTATAGACGGGATTTCCTCCGGCATCGACATCCAACTGAGTGCTGGTGTCGAGCAAGGCGCTGAAGTCGCCATCCAGGAAGGCGGGTATGGGAACGGTCTTGTTGAACTCACCCAGCACAAACCGCTCCTGCATGTACTTCTCGAAGGCCCCGAAAACGAAGGTCTTGTTCTTGATGATCGGTCCGCCCAGGCTGAATCCGTAGACCTGCTGCCGGTCCGTGGCTCTGGGCTCGCCGCGGAAGTTGCTTTGCCAGGTGTTGGCGTTCAGCGCCTCATTGTGCAGGAATCCGAACGCGCTGCCGTGCAGGTCGTTGGTCCCGGACTTCAAGGTGAATTTGTAGGCTCCCCCGCCACTGCGGCCGTCGGCGGCGCGGACACCACTGGTCTCCACCCTGAACTCTTGAACGGCTTCCATGGTGGGGCTGGATTCGCCGATATGGCCGCCGATCTGGATCACCGCGGAAGTCCCATCGATCAAAACTTCCTTGGTGAACGCCATGCTGCCGCCGACGTGCGTGGTCCAGGTGTCGCCTTCCACGCCCGGGGTGATGGCGAGGGCGAAGAGCTCAAGCTGGCGGCCGCCGCTGATCGAGAGGGGGAGGTCAGTGACGATCTGGCCCTTCATCGTAGTGCTGAGTTCAGTTTGTCGCGTCTGCAGGATGCTTGCCTCGGCGGTGACCGTGACACTCTCGGTCATCGCACCCACCTGCAGAACGGCATCAAGTCTCACCACCTGCGCCACTGACACCGTGATGCCGTCGCGCACCAGCCCCTTGAAGCCCTGCTTTGTGAACGAAACAGAATAGCCTCCGACGGGCTGGTTCAGAATGGTATAGAGTCCCACGTCGTTGGTCGTGGCCGAGGTCGCCACGCCTGTAGCCGTGTTAACAGCCGTGACCGCAACACCCGGCACCACGGCACCGCTCTCATCGGTTAACGTGCCGGTGATTGTTCCTCGGTCGGTCTGCTGCGCCCATAAAAGCCCCACAAAAAGGAATGGGGCCAACAGCCCAAGGGAAATGATCTTTCCCCTCATAACTATCCTCCTTTTTCGATCCGCTTACCTCGACGCAAGAGAAGAAGAAAGGGAATCCAAAAAAACGCGTTCAGTTGTGGTTCAGAGCGAAGACCTCAACTGCCTACCTAAGGGTGCAAGCGTTCGCTGTCTGTAAGCGTTTGCACGCTAATCCAATAACATGCCGTCCCCACCCTGTCAAGGGAAAAAACTGCCCTGCGTCAAACCGCTGGGTCGGGCATTTTGACGGCGTCTCTGCTGTCGAAAGTGCTCTTCTCGCGCCTCGTGGGTCGGCCCGATTGCATACATCAGCGCGCTGCGACTCGAGAAGGAGAGCATTCAGTCCTCACACCGAGAAACGCAAGCGCTCTTATTGTCCTAGCTCAGGGCGGGGATGCCCTGGGCGCAGCAAAGGGGTGGCCTTCTCTTCCCGAACCGGCGCATACAGCCGAGCCAGGTAGTTGGCAGGAATGCCCATCGAGAACAGGGACTGCACCAGAATCCAACTCAGTAGGGTGCGAGGAATTCCCTGCCGGCACCAGCGACGGTCGGACGCTTTCAGTTTGACCGGGAGACATAGTGTCGGGCCGAATCGCTCCATACGCCGCACGAACTCGTAGTCGTCCATGATCGGAATGGGTTTGAATCCGCCCAGCCGCTCAAACACCCGCCGGCGGACGAAGATTCCGGAATCGCCGTAGTAGATTCCGAATCTGCGCCGGGCGCGATTGGCCCAGGTGAAAAACCGGTTCCACCGAGAGTCGCCTTCGAACGCCAAGTCGAAATTCCCGCCGCAGAGCGTCTGCGCGGCAAGCGCTCGCCCCATCGCCTCAATCACGTCCGGCGGAACGACGACGTCGGCGTGAAGGAACAGCAGCGTGTCACCGCGCGCCAGTTCCGCACCGTGATTGAGCTGGAGGGCGCGATTGCGCAGAGCCGCAACCAGCCGCAGCGGGCGCGGGAAGGTGGGGATCAACGCCTCGACCTTCCCTCCCGTCCCATCCGTGCTTTCGCCGTCGACAACGAGTACCTCGAAGTTGCCCCGTGCGCAGCTCAAATGGGCGAGGGTGCGCGCGATAACGCTTTCTTCGTTGTAAGTGGGAATGACGATGCTAATCATTCAGGAATTGGATGCCGGGCCCGAGATGAGGGTGCGAGGAGATGCTGGGCTTATGTCTCGGTCACAAATGCAGCGAGTTTTCTGAGCCGTTGGTGCCGGCGCTCGAGAAGCTCTGAAACTGAAAGCGCTTCTAGTTGGCGCAGAACCTCCCGGATGAAGGGCCGCAGGAGTTCAGCGGCCTTTTGGGGATCGTTTTGGGCGCCCCCGGGGGGCTCCGGCACGACTTGGTCCACAATCTCGAAGCCGTGGAGGTCCTCGGCCGTTATTTTCATGATTCGGGCCGCGTCCTGTTTGTGGTCCCAGTCGCGCCAGAGAATCGAAGAGCAGCTTTCCGGCGAAATCACCGAGTAGACGGCATTCTCCTCCATCAGCACCGTATCACCGATGGCGATGCCCAGCGCGCCGCCACTCCCCCCTTCACCGTGGATCACCACTAGGATGGGAACCGGGAGCTTGGGAATCTCCTTCAAGTTGTACGCGATGGCTTCGGCCTGGCCGCGCTCTTCAGCGCCGATACCGGGATAGGCGCCCGGCGTATCCACCAGGCTGATGATGGGCAGGCGGAATTTCGCCGCCAATTGCATCAGGCGCAGCGCTTTGCGGTAGCCTTCGGGTTTGGGCATCCCGAAGTTGCGCAGCAGCTTCTGCTTGGTGTCGCGGCCTTTCTGGTGGCCCACCACCATGATGGGGCGGTCGTCGAAACGCGCCATGCCGCACACGATGGCCGGGTCGTCGGCGAAGCGGCGGTCGCCGTGAAGCTCCGCGAAATCGCTGAACAGCATCTCGATATAATCGAGGGTGTAGGGCCGTCGGGGATGCCGGGCGAGCAATACACGCGCCCAGGCGTCTTTCTCCTTGCCCTCGGAGCTATCCCGCGCCGCCTCCAACTGCCACCGCAGACGGTCAATCTCCTCGTGGCTGGCCACGGACTCCGGAGCCTTCTCCAGCTCGGCGATCTGCTTTTCGAGTTCGTCGGCGAGCTTTCCGCCGGGGTTCGCCATGGAATCTTCACCGCACGGGAGAGCGCTCTCGGAGACCCCCCCAAGCCGGATGGGAGGACCGAAAGGGCCTCCATCATCCGCTAACTTTGTTTAACTAGCAAGACCGCATCCTCGCCGCACAGCTCGCGCAGGCGGGCGAGCAGCTCCCCTTCCGCCTTGACGGCGCGCGCCTTGCGCGGCCGCAAGCGTGCCGCAAAATCACCCGGACGCGTCAACTCAAAAACCACGGGATTCTCACCCGGGTAAGCGGCGAGCAATTCTTCCAACTCCGCAGCCAGGTTCTCCGGCGCCTGGGCAAGGTTCACACGAACCAGCAGTTCGGGCTTCGCCCCGTTTACCTCCTGCTCCAGGGGACGCGCTTCGTTGACCACCACCTTGGGCCTGGCATTCTCCTCGTGTCGCACCCGACCTTTGATCAAGAGTGTCGCCTCCAGCTTCAGCACACCCTGAAGCTCCTTCAGGGCCTTGGGAAACACCAGCAACTCCACCGTGCCGCGCAGGTCTTCCAGCGTTCCGCTGGCCCAGAGGTCACCTTTTCGGCTGGGCCGCACCCGAAACGTGGTGAGGATGCCGGCCAGCGTCACCGAGGATTCGTGCTCCACAGTCTCCAGAGACGAGCTGTCGTGCCGGGTCAGGGCCGCCAGTCGCCCGCGATATTTCTCCAGCGGGTGTCCGGTGACGTAGAACCCCAGGACCTCTTTTTCGCCGGCCAGGCGTTCCGTCTCCGGCCACTCGGGGATATCCGGCAGCTCGAAGCGAGTCGACTCGACCGGCTCGCCACCGCCCGCGAAGAGTCCGTGCTGGCCGCTCGAGGCCTCCCGCTGCCGGTTCTGCCCGAGTTCCATGGCGCGGTCAAGCACCGCCGCCATTTGCGAACGCCGCGCGCCGAGCGAATCCAGCGCTCCGGCCTTGATCAGACTTTCGACCACGCGCTTGTTCAGCAGCCGGAGGTCAACATTCTCGCAAAACTGGAAGAGATTATCAAAGCGCCCCAGTTCCTTCCGGGCCGCCGTCACCGACTCGATGGCCGCTTCACCCACGTTCTTGATGGCGGTCAGGCCGAAGCGGAGGCTGCCTCCGTCGGGGGTGAACGCGCGGTCGCTGGAGTTCACGTCGGGCGGAAAGATTCCGATCCCCATGTCCCGGCACTCGTTCAAGTAGTGGGCGAGCTTGTCCTGATTGCCGATTTCCGAGGTGAGCAACGCCGCCATGAACTCCACCGGGTAATGCGCCTTCAGGTAGGCGGTCTGATAGGCAATCAGGGCGTAGGCGGCCGAATGCGATTTATTGAAGCCATAACCCGCGAACTGCACCATCAGGTCGAAGAGTCTTTGCGCTTTGCGGGCGGGGACATTGTTCTTGCGCGCCCCGGCCAGGAACTTCTCCCTCATGGCCACCATCTCTTCGTGCTTCTTCTTGCCCATGGCGCGGCGCAAAACGTCAGCTTCGCCCAGCGAGAAGCCGGCGACGCTGGCGGCGATCTGCATCACCTGTTCCTGATAAACGATGACGCCGTAAGTCTCCTCGAGGATCTCTTTCAATTCCGGCAGCTCATAGGTGACTTCCTTGCGTCCCATCTTGCGGGCGACGAAGTCGTCAATCATCCCGCCCTGGATGGGCCCCGGACGGTAAAGCGCGTTCAGAGCCGTGAGATCGCCTAAGCGGTTGGGCTTGGCGCGGCGCAGGATGTCCGTCATGCCGCGGCTTTCAAACTGGAAGATGCCGGAGGTGAGCCCCTTCCCCAGTAGCGCGTAAGTCTCCGCGTCATCGAGCGGCAGGCGGTCGAGGTCGAGCTTCTCGCCGCGCGTTGTCTCGATCAGGCGCTGGCAATCGTCGAGCACGGTGAGCGTGGTGAGACCCAGAAAATCCATCTTCAGCAGCCCGATTTTCTCCAGGTCGTCCATCGCGTATTGCGTGGTGATTTCGTCTTTGTTGCTCTTGTAGAGCGGGACGATTTCCTCGAGCGGTTGCGGGGAGATGACCACGCCCGCCGCGTGGGTGGAAGCGTGCCGCGAGAACCCTTCCAGGCCCTGAGCGATCGTCAAGAGCTCCGCAACCCGCGGGTCGCGCTCCTTCATCTGGCGGAGTTCCGGCGCCTGCGCAATCGCCTCCTCGAGCCTGATATTCAATACGTTGGGCACGAGCTTGGCGATCTTATCCACCTCCGCGAAGGGCATATCCAGCACGCGCCCCACATCGCGGATCACGGCCTTGGCCCCCATCGTCCCGAAGGTGATGATTTGGCTCACGCTTTCGCGGCCGTATTTTTCCGTTACGTAGCTGATAACTTCGCCGCGCCGCCGCATGCAGAAATCAATGTCGATGTCGGGGAAGCTGATGCGCTCGGGATTCAGGAAGCGCTCGAAGAGCAAGCCGTGCTGAAGCGGGTCGATATCCGTGATGTGCAGCGAGTAGGAAACCAGGCTTCCTGCCGCCGAACCGCGCCCCGGCCCCACGGGAATGCACTGCTCGCGCGCGTGGCGGATGAAGTCCCAGACAATCAGGAAATAACCCGCGAAGCGCATCTGCTTGATGAGCTCGATCTCGCGCTCCAGGCGCTCCTCATAGGCTTCCAGAGGGTTGCGCAATCGCCCCTCGGCGCGCAGCCGGTCCAGCCGCGCGCGGCGCTGATCAAAACCCTGGCGCGTGACTTTCTCAAAGAAGCTTTCCAGCGTTTCTCCTGACGGCACCTCGAAGTGCGGAAACACGTGCTGCTTTTTCTCGAGGTGCAGGTTGCAGCGCTCGGCGATCTCCGCCGTGCGGTCCAGCGCTTCGGGAATCTCGCCGAATACCTTGAGCATTTCCTCGTAGGTCTTGAAATAGAACTGGTCGGTGGGAAACTTCATCCGGTTGGGATCGCTGAGTATCTTCCCCGTCTGGATGCACATCAGGACTTCCTGGGCGCGCGCGTCGGCCTGGTTCAGGTAGTGGCAGTCGTTGGTCACCACCAGCGGAATGCCCGTCTCGCGCGAAATGCGGGCGAGCTGCGGATTGATCTTGTGCTCCTCAGTGATGCCCTGATCTTGCAGCTCCAGGTAGAAGTTGCCCTTGCCGAAGATGTCCCGAAGGTCGTAGGCGGATTGGCGCGCCGCCTCGTAGCGGTCTTCGAGCAGCGCCGAAGCCACTTCCCCGCGCAGGCAGGCGGAGAGGCCGATCAAGCCGTCCGAATGACGCGCCAGCAGGTCCTTGTCGATGCGCGGCTTGTAGTAATAGCCCTCGGTGTAGGCGGCGGAGGCGAGCTTCACGAGGTTCCGATAGCCGCGCTCGTTTTCGCACAGCAGGACAAGGTGGTTTGGCCGGTCGGAGTCCGCCGAGCGGTCGAAGCGATTGGTGGGGGCAACGTAGGTCTCGCAGCCGATAATCGGCTTGATGCCCCGCTTCAGCGCCGCGTTGTAAAACTTCACCGCGGCAAACAAATTCCCGTGGTCGGTGATGGCCACCGCGGGCATGCGCAGCTCCGCGGCGCGGTCCATGACCTTGGAGATTTCGCACGCCCCGTCCAGCAGACTGTAGTCGGTATGAAGGTGCAGATGAACGAAATTCCCTGAAACCATCGCCAAGCATTCTAACAGAAAATCGTCCGCGGCAGCGGCTGTAGCGCCCACCTTCAGGTGGGCACGGTCGGGAGCGCCCGCTTTGGCGGCGCAGGGCCGATGTTGCCTTCACAACCCTGTATCCGACGATGCTCTTGTGGGGGAGGGATTTGCACCCCGCCAGTCATCAATATGCGGGTGCACCAAAAGGGTACCCCCCATCACGAGACTACTCCGGGAGATTCGCGCGGTGTAGCGCCGGCCTTTGGGCCGGCATCGTGAGTGCCCACCTGAAGGTGGGCGCTACTCCGGAAAATTCATGCAGCGCAGGAGGTTCTGGAAGCGCGGGTCGGAGTGGGTAGGGGAGGGGCCTTGCGCCCCTCCCGCGCTGGGGGCTCGAAAACGGGAGCCCGTCAGCTGACGGGCTCCCCTACCACCTGAGATGTCATGTAGCGCAACGCCCGCTCTGTGGCGTTGCGGCTGTTGCGCATTTCCAGTGCTCACGGACTGGGGCGGAAAACTGCAAGGCTACACTACGAGCCTTGCGCTACAACTGCCTGAAAACAAGCCGGTTGAAAGAATCCGTCTCACTGTTCTCACTGTTCGCCATGGGCGCACGGCGATGTGCTAGCGTGGGAATGGGAGAGAACAGAAAGCAGAAGGCAGGCAACGCCTCTGCGCCCTCTGCGTCTCTGCGGTGGGACAGGGATGGTGAGTTGTGAATAGTGAATTGAAGGCCCCAAGGCCAGAAGTTGGAGGCACGAGACGGGATAATCGAGCCCTGCCGGGCAGGCGGGCGAGCATCAACAATCACCGCCAAATGCGCGAAAACGCAAAAGCAAAGCCGCTAGGTGTATGAAAACACTAGGGGAGTTCAGAAAAAATGATGGTTTTCGTGGGGAGCACTCACCTCACGCGACCACGCACGCGGGAGATTCACCTCTTCGTCTTGCCCTTGCTCTTTTTGGCGGGCTGGGCAAGCTTCTCCGGCGGTTTCTTCTCGGTCTTGGCCGACTTCTTGGCGGGTTTCACGGGTTTAGGAGGCGGCTCCTTGATGCCCGCCAGCGCCCGCAACTGTTTGGTGACCTGCTGATGGGTCTTGAGCTTGCCGTCCAATTGATCCGCGAACACCTGTTCGAGCATCTTCTCGAACTTCGGCCCGGGTTTCACGCCCAAGGCCTGGAGTTCGGCCCGAGGCAGCCGCGCACGAATCAGCGGAGCCTTGAAGAGGAAGTTCTTCACCCGATTCTGAATTTTGGCCTGCGGGAACTTCACCAGGAGGAAGAGCAGCAGCGGCAGCGGCTGGCCGGTCAGGAGGCTGTACGCCTGGCTGGGGAGCGCGGCTTTGGAACTGGAGAGAATGCGGGCCAGCTTGCGCGCTGCTCCTTCCAGCCCCAGAGCCATCCTGACGGTCTTGGCATCGCCAAGAATCTTCTTTGCCAGGTGCTTCCGTTGGCTGCCGCCCAGCCGCTCGACTAGGCAGTGGAAGTTGACGAGAAACGGGTCGGCGCCCGGAATGTTCTGCGCCACCGTGCGGACCTTGTTGAAGCTTTCGTAGGGAATCTTGGAGGCGGGCAGTTTCTTGTCGAGGCCGGCCAGGAGGCCGCGGGAAACCAGGGCCTTCAGCGCCCTCGCGGGATTCTCCTCGTGGGGAATGGCGTTCAATTCGCGTGCCTGCATTTCAGGATCGAGGCGCTGCCACAAGCGATTCTCCAATGCCGAATCCAGCAGACTTTTGGTGCGCTCTTCGGGTTTGAAATCCAGCCGCGCCCCCAAGCGCAGGAGGCGGTAGATGCGCGAAGGGTCTTCGGAGAAACTCCGGTTGTACAGAACTCGGAGTTCCCTCCTTTCGATATCCGCCGCGCCGTTGGTGGGGTCCAGCAGCAGCCCGCGCGAATTGGGGTGGAGCGAAACAGCCATGGCGTTAATGGAGAGGTCGCGCCGCTTCAGGTCCTCGAAAATCATCGCCGGGTAGACTTCGGGGCGGCGGCCGGGCTTGGTACAAAACTCGTTGCGGCACATGCCGACTTCCGCCCGCACGCCGTTTTCGAACGTAATCTCTGCCGAGTTCAGCCGTTTGTTGAATCGCAAATGCTCGACGCTCACGCCGGGGGCGGCATCTGCCGCGGCCTTCCGTCTGCCGCGGGGACTCAGTTGGCGGAGGATCTTCTGAACGTTTCCTTCCACCGCGAAGTCGAGATCGCGAATCACCTGCTGGCCGTACGTCAGGTCGCGAACCGCCCCGCCCACCAGGTAGAAATTCGATCCCTGGGTGGCTGCCAGTCGGCTCAGATGGTTGAGGACCCGGTACTGCTCCGGCGAAAGCCGGCTCTCCATCAGAAAGTTGTAGTCGCTCATGAGTTTAGTGTTTCGCGTCCGTTTCCCGCCCCGAGATTCCGCTTCAGGCGCGAGGATGATGTGACTGGTACACCTGTTTCAATCGTTCCTTCAAAACGTGCGTGTAAATCTGCGTAGTGGAGATATCGCTGTGACCCAGCATCAACTGGATGGACCGCAAGTCCGCGCCGCGCTCCAGCAGGTGCGTGGCAAAGGAGTGCCGCACGACGTGCGGTGCGAGCGGGCTGGCGATGCCCGCCACACGGCCGTAGCGGCGGATGAGCATCCAGAACCCGACCCGCGACAGCCTGCCGCTGCGCGGGTTGAGAAAAAGATACGGGACTTCCCGGCCCTTGGCCAACTTCTGGCGCGCATTGCGCACGTAGGCTTCCACGGCTCGCAGGGCGGACTTCCCCACCGGAATCAATCGCACCTTGCTGCCTTTGCCCCGGCAGCGGACGATCCCCAGGTCGGGTTCGAGGTCCTCCCAGCGCAGGTCGACCAGCTCGGATACCCGCATGCCCGTGGCGTAAAGAAGTTCCAGCATGGCCTTGTCGCGCAAGCCTTGGGGCGTGGAGGCGTCGGGCTGGGCCAGGAGTTTTTCCACTTCCTCGGCGGAAAGATGCTTCGGCAAACTGTGGCCGATTTGCGGTGCGTCCACCTCGGCCGTAGGGTCGCCTTCAAGTTGCCCTTCTTTCACCAGAAAGCGGAAAAAATTCCGCAGCGAGACAAGA
>DATKYV010000122.1:0-2517 GCA_035528275.1 Terriglobia bacterium
ATACCTCATGACCTTCGTGGCCGCGGCCAGGCCCATTCCGCCGGTGCTCGAGCACACGCAGAAGTTCGGGATCATCGGCTTGACGCAGCCCGCCAAGGCCCACAGCGCCGAACTGGCCAGCAACGTTTTGAGCGCGCTTCAATCACAAGAAGAGGCATTAGCGAAGCACGCCATCGCCACGCTGATTCCGAAGCATGGCATCGTGGTGGTAGGCCGCGACCTCGACGACGCCTTCGACACTTTGGAGCGCATCGAAACCAACACCCAGGCCATTCTCTTGGGAAAGCTCCTGGAGAAGTAGCTCACCGAATCCACCGGCGCCCCAACCCGATGATCCTTACCGTAACGCCAAACACCGCCCTCGACCAGGTACTGGAAGTCGAGCACTACGTGCCCGGCGAGCGGTTGAACGTGTTGGCCCAGGCCGAGTGCATCGGCGGCAAAGGAAACCTCGTTTCTGCCTTTGCCGCGGATTTTGGTGCCCGCTCAGTCTCCCTGGGATTCGCCGCCGGCAAGAACGGACGGCGCCTCGCGGAATTGCTTCGCCAGCGCGGCGCCCGCGCCGATTTCACACCGGCGCGAGGAGAAACGCGACGGATTGTTCTGGTCGTCGATCACAAGCGGCATGTCCAGACATGGCTCGTGGCGGAAAGCCTCCGCGTCAATCGCTCCGCGGAGCGCGATTTGGAGAGACGGGTTTCTCGCTGGCTTCCCAAAAGCTCTTGGCTGGTTCTCTGTGGAAGTCTGCCCGCCGGCTGCTCTCCCCTGCTCTACCGGCGGCTCACCAAAGCGGCTCACGCTCGGAACGTGCCCGTGCTGATTGATTCCCGCGGACCGACGCTGCTCCAGACTCTGCCCGCGCGCCCCGAGGTGATGAAGCTCAACATGGGAGAATTGGCGGCGACATTCGGCGCGCGTCCAACAAGCCGGAAAGCAGTGGGAATCCTCCTAACGGCCTTTTTGAAAGAAGGGGTGCAATGGGTCGTTTGTACGATGGGTGCGGGCGGGGCGATCGCCGCCGGGCACGAAGAAAAGTGGTCTTTGGTTCCGCCCGCGATCCAGGCTCGAAGCTCGGCGGGATCGGGTGACGCCTTCACCGCGGCGCTTCTCGTGCGGCGGGAAAAGGGCGCTTCGTGGCCTGAGGCCCTGCGCTGGGCCGCCGCCGCAGGGACGGCGAAAGCTCGCGAGGCGCGCACAGATCGGCTCGACCTCAAGGCCGTTCGGCGTTTTCATCGGCGAATCAAGATGCAGCGCCTTTGACGATGTGCTCTACGAAGGCGCACAAGCTTGCTCCATTACATTTCCAATGACACCCGCTGGGTGGCGCATACATCCCTGTTTGCCGGGATGTGTGCGATCATGAAAGCCGGTCCATGGCCAAGAGGGGCGCATCACTCCAGATGGTAGAACCGCCGGGCCACCTCCTAATTGTAATCCTATCGAAGGCTGCGCATTACTGTGACAATGGCCGCTGTAGCGCCGGTGTCCCCACCGGCGTTTTTCGGCCCCGGCTGGCCGGGGCCGCTACCCGTCAGCCGACGGGCCGTCACTCTAACTTGCAGCCCTCAGTAAGAATCGCACCCATGCGGCAGAACCGCATGTACCTGTCCCGGTGAGCCGGGATGCGCCACCCACCGGTTCGCGGGGTTGTCATTCTGAGCGTAGCCTCGCATTCGTCAGCCGACGGATGCAGGGCGCAGCGAAGAATCCCGGCATTTAGCAAAGGAACTGCCGCCCGGGACCCTTCGCCCACAATACGGACTCAGGGTGACAGCATGGGGACCTTCCAAGGCATCAAGAAGCGATGTCCGCGCCACCCGCGGTCGCATAGCCCCGACCGGGGCGAAATAATGTAGCCCACGGCGTGAGCCGTGGGTTCCGAGGTCCGCCCTCTTCCCCCTTACCCCCTCCCCCGCCCTCGCGGGGGAGGGGGATGAAAGGGGGTGGGGGCCTTTTCCCCAGGGCTTCCGCCCTGGGCTACATTCTTTCGGCCCTCCGGGCCTAGGATGCCGTTGTCGCGCCCCCCGTCCCGCGTCGCGATGGAAATGTCATTCTGAGCGCAGCGAAGAATCCCTGCATCCAGAAGAAATGCAGAGACCCTTCGTTGCACTCAGGGTGACAAGCGCAGCCCTTTGCAGACATTCAGAACGATGTCTGCGCCACTCGCTAACCCGGTTGCTTGCTTATTAGATTCGGGCTAGAGTATCTACCGGAAAATCGCATGTAGGAAGCGGAGGGTCTATGGGCGTACCTCCACCTGGGGCAGAGGACACGTTGGGGGAGCCGCAGGATGATCGGTTGCTCACCGTGCTACAAATTTCCTGGGAGCAAACGAGACACTCGGAGACGCTTAGACTACAATACGCCAATCTCTACCTTTTGGCCCTTGCGTCGGCCCTGGCTCTTTCGATCCAGCAAACAGGTTGCATTCAAAAGGGCCTTGTTGTGTACGCATGGATTTTTCTGTTGCTCGTACCCGTGGCGTGGTTCGTGTTCACCTTCATCGTAAAAACAAAT